>CAUJFL010000227.1 GCA_963169165.1 Myxococcota bacterium
GGTGCGGCGCGGGGGGGGTATGTGCCGGTGCCTGCCCCCGAGGGTCCGGGGAAGGGGCTGGGGCTGGGGGGGCACCCCCCCCGGCGCGGGGCCGAGCGAGCCTGGCGCGGGCGCCGGCGCCGGTCAGCCGAGCGCGCCGCCCGACGACGACGGCTCGACGTATACTCCATCGTCGACGTCGAACGCCGACGTGAACGTCGGGTGTCACACCGGCGGCGCCGAGTCGTGCAGCAGCGACTCTAGCGGCGCCGAGGGCGACGGCTGCAGCGGCGACTCGAGCGACTCGGAGGACGACGGCTGCAGCAGCGACTCGAGCGACACGGACAGCGACGGCTGCGGCAGCAGCGACGGGGACGAGGGCTCGGGCTGCGGCAGCGGCGAGGGCGATGAGGGCTCGGGCTGCAGCGGTGGTGACGACGGGGGCAGCGGCAGCGGCTGCTCGGGCGGCGACGGCAGCAGCACCGGCGGGTGCACGAGCAACGGCGGCGGCAGCGGCGGTGACTGCACGGTCGCGCGCGGCAAGCGGAGGCGCCCGTCGAAGTGGGTCTTCTTCGCGCTCGCGCTCGCGTTCCCGCTGCGCCGCGTCTCTCGCCGACGCGCCGCGTGACGCGATCCCGACACGCCGGCACGGAAGCGTGACAGCGCGAGCCTGGGAGAGTGTGTACCGTGCGCTCGATGAGCCCGCACTCCGTCGACGCCGCGCCCCGCACGCAGGTGCCGCGCAAGGTGGTCCTGCACGGCGCTCCCATCGATTTTCGCACGCTCGCCGAGCGGGCCATCCCGCGCGACACCGAGTACGTCGTGTTCGATCTCGATCGCACCGTGCACCTCGGGCGCAACATGGGCGAGCTGCTCGGGTGGGAGCTCGCGGCCGAGCAGGCCTACGGCGAGGCGCGCTGCGCCGAGCTCGAGCCCGCACGCCCCCGCGGGCGCCTGTTCCTGTCGACGCGACACCCCATCGGGCTCGCGCGCTACGTCGCGATCGGCCTCCGTGACTGGGGCGTGCCCGGCCTCACGTACTTCTTCTGGGGAAAGCTCGCGTCGACGCGCGAGTGGCTGCGTCGCCGCAGCTTCTCGCGGTTCGGTCCCGAGCCTGTGCGCGAGGTGCAGCGCATCCCGCAGACGGTGCTGCTGTCGCTGCTCGCCGATCTCCCGGTCGACACGCTCACGCGCCTGTCGCGCGCGGTCCTGAGGCGCCACGAGCCAGAGCAGGTGATCACCCGCGAAGACGTCGCGTGGCTGCGCGGCTGGTGTCCCGGCGTGAAGCTCATCCTCTCGAGCGCGTCGCCGGCGGCGATGGTCGCCGCGGCCGCCGACGCGCTGGGCGTCGATGACTTCGCCGGTTCGACCTCGGGGCCGGACGGCGCCGTCGTCGCGCCGGTCGAGCGCCTCCGCGGCGCGCCGCGCGCGGTCGCGGGCCCGCGGGACGTCGTCATCAACACCGGCGACGCGAAGATCGTCGACCTCGCGCGGCGCCACCCGCGCGCGCTCTCGCCCGGCGCGCGCACCGTCGGCGTCACCGACACGGGCTACGGCGAGGATCACGCGTGGGCCGACCACTTCGCGCGGGTCATCGACGTCAACAGCGACTCGCCGTTCGTGCCGATCGTGCGCGCGGGCTCGCCGCTCGTCGAGATCCACTCGGCCGCCGTGCTGACGCGCGAGGAGCGCGCGACCGGGGCGCTCGACCCTCGCCGCAAGACCGCGCCGTCCGGCGCCCCGCGCGAGATCGTTCACGCCGAGCTCCTCGCCCGGCTCGCTCCGTATCTCGAGCGCGCCGAGGCGCTCACGCGCGAGTACGAGCAGCGGGCGCGCGCGCTCGACGACGAGCTCGACGAGGTGCGCGCGGCGAGGGTCGAGGTGCGCGACGAGCTCGATCGCGCGGCCGACGCCTACAACGCCGCGCTCCCCGACGCGCGCGCGCCGTGGCTCAGCGCCCTCGCGACGCTCCGCCGCGCAGAGGTGGCCCTGCGCGACGAGCTGCACGCGCTCGAGCGGCCGCTCTCCGAGCTCGCGCTCGCGCTCACCGTCACGCGCGAGCGGTCCCGCGCCGCGCTCGCGACCTGACCGGCCCTCACAGCGCGACCCCGGCGCGGTAGCGATGGCGCCCCCACGCCGCCAGCGCGACGCCCGCCGCGACCGCGACCGGCAGCGAGTTGTTGACGCCGTACAGCGGGATCGCGAGCACGTCGTCGGCCCGCGCGAGCGCCGCCTCCGAGAGCCCGAACCGCTCGCTGCCGAACAGCAGCACCACGTCCTCGGGGAACTCACGCACCTCGTCGAGCGAGCGGCGCGCGCGCTCGCGCTCGAACGCCCACACGGGTCGCCCGGCGACGCGCTCGAAGAACGCCGCCTCGTCGGGGACGCGCGTGACTCGCTCGAGCTTGTGCATGCCCATGCTGGCCTTCTCGTAGTGGCGCTCGCCGCCGACCAGGATGATCTCGCGGAGGAGATAGCTGTGCGCCACGCGGATGATCGCGCCGATCGAGAACGCGTTGCCGAGCGCCACCACCGCGATCGACGCCTGGGCGCGCAGCGGCGCGAGCGCGGCGCGGATCTCCTCGGGCGACGCGTCGAGCGGCGGATCGAGCGGCATCGCGGTGGGCGACGCATATCACCGGTGAGCGCCAAATTCTGGCGAGAACAACGCGCGGTCGACTACGATCCCGGGCCATGGCTCGCTATACGTCCGCCGCCCTCTCGGCCGCGTTCGCGCTCTCGCTCTCCCCGATGGCGCTCGGACAGACGCGCGTGGGCTCGTCCAACGGTCCGGGGTTCGACACGCACCTGTTCCGACCAGCGGTCGACTCGAAGGGTCTCTTCACAGTCAACGGCGCGGACGTGCTCACGAAGGGCGGGGTCAGCTTCGGCCTCGTCACCGACTACGGGCGCAACATCCTGCGGCTCGAGCCGGGACACGGCGAGAAGGCGCTGATAAGCCACTCGTTTCAGGGCACGTTCGGCGTCAACTACGGCCTGTTTCATCGGCTCGCGCTCGGCCTGCAGATGCCGGTCGATCTGCTCGCCGGCAACGAGACGAGCCAGATCGGGCCGACGGGGCGCGAGTACGACACCGGCAAGCTCGACGGCCAGAGCATCGCGTACGTCGCCGCCCACGCGAAGCTTCGGCTGATGCGCAGCGACGAGGGCATCGGCCTCGCGGTCATGGTGCAGGGGGGCGTCCCGACCTCCAAGCAGCTCCCGAAGAACCTCGGCGCCGACTCCAAACCGTGGTTCTGGCCGCAGCTGGTCGTCGAGAAGCAATTTGGCAAGGTGAGCCCGTTTCGCATCGCCTTCAACGGTGGTTACCGCCAGTCGGGCGCCACCGAGCGCACCAGCTTCGACCAGCTGAAGGGCGGCAAGTTCGAGTCGGGCAAGGCGCACCTGACAGCGGGGCTGGGCGTCAGCTACCGCGTGCTCGAGCCGCTCGATCTCGTCGTCGAGACCTACGGCACGCGCCTGATGGATGGCAACGCCCAGGAGGCCGTCAAGCAGAGCCAGGAGGTGGTCGGCGGCATCAAGCTGTTCGTCGAGAAGAACAGCTACCTCATGATGGGCGGCGGCGTCCGGGTCGACAAAGGCTACATGGCGGCCGATCAGCGCGCGTTCATCGGGTTCGTGTTCGAGCCGTCGAACGGAGATCGAGACGGCGACGGCTTCCGCGACGACGAGGACGACTGCCCCGACGATCCCGAGGACTTCGACGGCTTCCAGGACGGGCGCGGCGACTCTCCGCCCGGCAAGCTCGGCTGCCCCGACCCTGACAATGACAACGACGGCATCCCTGACAAGAAGGACAAGTGCCCCGACGTCCCCGAGGATCGCGACGGCGACCACGACGACGACGGCTGCCCCGAGGCGGACACGCGCGACCGTGACCACGACGGCATCCTCGACAAGGATGACAAGTGCCCCGACGATCCCGAGGACAAGGACGGCTTCGAGGACGCCGACGGCTGCCCCGATCCCGACAACGACAAGGACGGCATCCCCGATCTGAAGGACGCCTGCCCCAACGATCCCGAGGACAAGGACGGCTTCGAGGACACCGACGGCTGCCCCGATCCCGACAACGACAAGGATCGCATCCCCGACGTGCGTGACAAGTGCCCCAACGAGCCCGAGACCTACAACGGGTACCAGGACGAGGACGGCTGCCCCGACAAGGGCAAGGTGGTGATCGAGGGCAACAACATCTTCATCCTCGAGAAGATCCAGTTCGAGACGGGCTCGGCGCGCATCCGCAAGGAGTCGCACGGCATCCTCGACGCGGTGACCTCGACGCTGAAGGGCCACCCCGAGTTCGAGCTGCTCGAGGTCCAGGGCCACGCCGACATCCGCGGCGGCGAGCAGATGAACCTCCGGCTGACCTCCGATCGCGCCAACTCCGTCGTCGACGCGCTGCTCTCACGCGGGATCGAGCGGCCCCGGCTGCGCGCGATGGGCTTCGGCTTCTACTGCCCGATCGACCCCGCGAAGACCGCGCAGGCGTTCGAGAAGAACCGGCGTGTCGAGTTCAAGGTGGTCGTCAACGGCGGTGAGCCCACGGGCGTCGAGCTCGGCTGCGAAGAGGCCAAGCGGCACGGCATCGACTCGCCGCCGGTCCCACCCAAGAAGTAGCCGCGATCACCGCGCGGGCAGGCGCGTTCGGGTTCACTTGGCGACACAGAACCCGAACGACGCCTTCGCGCCCGGCGCCAGCGACGCGTTCCAGTCGACGCCGGTGAACACGCGGGTGGTCCCCGTCCCGCCTCCGTCGATCGCGTTCCAGACGTCGGTCAGCGCGCCGCCGAGCTCGAGGGACACCTTCCAGACTGTCTTGGCGCCGCCTCCGTTCACCACCTCCGCCGTGCTGCACGCGCCGCCCGCCCACATGGTGTCGACCTTGACAGTCACCGAGAGGTCGCCCGCCGTCGTCGGCGCCCCGCCGCCCCCACCACCTCCGCCAGAGGGCGCTGTCGCACCCGAGCCCGCGGCGCCTCCGCCTGCGCCCGCGGCCCCCGCGGCCCCGGTCTCGTCAGGCGTGCTGGGTGTACTGGGTTGTGTCTGGAGCTGCTCCGGGTCGGCGCGGCGCGTCGAGAAGTGTGAAGAGGTGACGAGCGCGCGCAGCAGCCCCTCGACCGAGCCGTCTCCCTCCTGGTAGGCGGCGCTGAGCTGCTCCGTGAGGCAAGGGAGCTCACCCTCTTCGTCGACGCCGAAGCCAAACCGCACCCACTGGGTGGCGAAGCAGGCGTGCACCTCGGGGCTCGACGCGAGCCGGGCCGCGAGCTGCGCCGCGTCCTTGACCGCTCCCGAGGCGCTGCCCGCGTCCGTGAGCTCTCCGCGCGTGTCCACGGGCTGCCCGCCATCGGTCGCGCGGGCGAGGCCGAGCCCATCGAACCCCTCGAACGCGAAACCGATGGGATCCATTCGCTTGTGACAGCTCACGCAAGGCTCCACCGAGCCGTGCGCCGCGAACCGCTCGCGCGTAGATTTGTTGGGATCGACCGGCGGGGGCTGCACTCCCAGGTTGGGTGGCGGAGGGGGCAGTGGCTGGCAGAGCAGCCGCTCGCGCACCAGCTTTCCCCGGTGGATCGGCGACGAACCCGTCGCGCTCCCGTTGACGGTCAGCACGGCCGGCAGCGTCAACAGGCCCGCGCGTGACGACTCGTAGGTCCACGGTCGGACGTCACCCGGCGGCGCGCCGACCAGCGGCGCGAGCGGGCTGGCCACGAAAGACTCGCGCGAGGTCAACAGCTCGGCCAGCGTCCCGTGACGCTCGCGCACGATGTGGTCGACGAAGCGGCGTGTCTCGTCGCGCATCGCCGCGCGGAGCGTCGCGTCGAACATCGGGTAGGTGGCGGCGTCCTTGGCCACAGTGTCGAGGCGCCCGACGCCGAGCCACTGGGAGACGAAGCCGTAGGTCGCGCGGGCCGCGCGGGGGTCCGCGAGCAGACGCTCGAGCTGCTGGGTCAGCCCCGCCTGGGTCGCCAGCGCGCCGGAGGCGGCGGCGTCGAGCAGCGCGTCGTCGGGCGTCGTGCCCCACACGAGGTACGAGAGCGCGGTCGCGCGCTCGTAGGGATCGAGCGTCACCACCCCGTCGGTCGGCGCCCCGCCGAGCTCGCTACGGTAGAGAAAGTTGGGAGACTGCAGCAGCGCTGACAGCACGACGGCGCGCCCCTTGCCCGGCTCATCCTGCTCGGTCGCGTCGTGGAGCGCACGGTAGCGCGCGCGCTCGTCAGGCCCGATGGGGCGGCGAAACACGCGGCGGCCGACGCCGTCGAGCAGCGCGTCGACGCAGGCCGTGCCGGGCTTCGAGCACGGCGACCAGGTGGCCGAGACCTCGTCGGCGAGCTGCTCGGCGGCGGTGGACACCTGGGACGCGACGAGCGCGGACACGAGCCCCACGTCAGCGCGGTTGTCGAAGCCTCCGACGACGGTGTCCGCCGCCAACCCGGCCGAGTAGCTCGACGGCAAGTCGAACAGATCCCGCAGGGTCTGATCCAGCTCCGCGCGTGTCAGCCGCCGGAGCCTGCGGCGCCCCGCGGTCGTCCCGCTGCAAGTCGGGGTGGCCGACGCGCCGCACTCGCCAGCGGCGACCCGCGCCACGAACGCCGAGAGGCGCGTATACCCGGCGCTCCCGGGCGGCGTCAGCGTCCCTCCCGGGTGGCCGTCGGGGTGCAGGCCCGCGGGGCGCGCGAGCAACACTGGCACGCCTGCCACCGTCTCCCGTGCCAGCGAGACGGCCGCCGCGAAGCCCGCCTGCGGATCGGTCTCGGAGAGGACGAGCCGGGACCCTCCGGCGAGGCCGCCGTCGCGGTGGCACCCCACACAACGCTTGGCGAGCAGCGGCGCCCGCAGCTCGTCGGCGAAGAACGCGCGATCGTCCGGGCACGGCGTCGTGATCGACGCGTCCGCCGCCGCGCGCGCGTCTCCGTCTCCGTCTCCGCCCGCCACGCCCGACGCACACCCCGCGGCGACCGCCATCACTGCACACAACAAGAGTGTCCTTCTCATCTTCAGCTCCACAGCGCCTCGATCGGTCCCTGTCCCTTGCTCGCGTCCCCGAACGTCTCGTTGGTCAGCCCCATCGCCCGGCAGATCGACACCAGCAGACGCTGGTGAGGCACCCCGCCCAGCGACAAGAAGCGCCCGGTCTTCCATGCGCCGCCGCCCGCCAGCACGAACGGGACCGAAGTACACTCGTGCAGGCGACCATCACCCAGCTCCTTGGCCCACACCACCAGCGTCGAGTCGAGCAGCGTGCCGCCCTGGGGATCGGGCGCCGCCTTCAGGCGCTCGATCAGCCCGGCGAACTGTGACGCGTACCAGCGCTCGGCCTTGACGAACCTCTCGACGCCTTCGGGGTTCGAGTCGTCGATGTGCGAGAGGGCGTGGTGCTCTTCGCTCAAACCCAACCAATCAAACACTGGCGGTCCGACCGTGTGTGACCACTGGAGCGACGCCACGCGGGTCATCCCGCACGCCAGCGCCGCGACCAGGAGCTCGAGCTGCCGCGCGCCCTGCTCGGCGAAGGACGGGCTGGAGGCGGGCTTGGTCGGCGGCTGACAGGCGGCGGTGACGGCGCCGCCCGCGAGCGACGTCTCGAGCTTCTCGAGCGAGGCGAGGTGCACGCCGAGCTTGTCGCGCTCCTCCTTGCCGAGCCTCGCGGACAGCGCCGCGAGGTCCTGGCGCGCGACGTCGAGCACGCGCCTCCTCCGCGCGATCCTGGGATCGACCGGGGCGCCCATCGGCGCGAACCCGGCGAACAGGCGCTGGTAGACGCTCGCCGGATCGTCGTCGGGCGGGACGAACTCGCCGGGCCCCGCGTAGCACATGCGCGTCTGCACGTTGCCGCCCCACGCGCTCGTCTGCACCCCCAGCTCGAGCGACGCGAACCTGTCGGCGCCGTCGAGCTTCGAGGCGACGTACTGATCGACCGACATCCCTCGTGACTGCGAGCTCGCGCCACCGCCGCCCGTGAGCATCGCGGCCATCCCGCCCTCGTGGTTGGAGACGCCGACGAAGTCGACGCCGTCGCAGACGACGAGGTGCTCCTTGATCGACGCGAGCGGCTCGAGGATCGAGCCCGCGGGGAACGCGAGGCTCGACGCGTCTCCGGTCGGTCGCCAGCGCTTCGGCACCGTGCCGTT
>CAUJFL010000228.1 GCA_963169165.1 Myxococcota bacterium
CGCCCTCGGCCTCGACGAGCGCTGCCTTGCAGTCGCTCATCCCCGCCTGGGTGCGCTCACGAAGCTCCTTGACCATGCTCGCGGTGATGTCCGCCATGACTCTGTCTCCTGCTCTTCCTATTGGATAAGGACTGGGGGGCGTCGTCGCCCGGCCCGCGACGGGGACCGCGCCCGCGCGGCGCGCGCTCGACCTCGACCTTGGGGCCGCGCGCGGGGGCCGCGTCGCCGCCCGCGACACGGCCGACGTCACGGCGGCGCGACAGGCCCTCGACGCACGCGTCGGCGACGCGCGAGGTGATGAGCTTGATCGAGCGGATCGCGTCGTCGTTGCCCGGGATGATGTAGTCGACCAGATCGGGGTCGCAGTTGGTGTCGGTGATCGCGACGACCGGGATGCCGAGCTTCTTCGCCTCGGAGACGGCGATCGACTCCTGGTGCGGATCGATCACGAACATCGCGTGGGGCAGCGCGCCCATGTTCTTCAGGCCGCCGACGTACTTCTCGAAGCGCTCGCGCTCCTTCTCGAGCTGCGAGACCTCCTTCTTGGGGAGCTGCTCGTAGGTGCCGTCTTCCTTCATGCGCTCGAGCGAGCGGAGGCGATCGAGGCCGCCCTTCACGGTGCGGAAGTTGGTCAGCGTGCCGCCGAGCCAGCGGTTCGTGACGAAGAACATCTGCGCGCGGACGGCCTCCTCGATCACGATCTCCTGCGCCTGGCGCTTGGTGCCGACGAACAGCACGTGCCCGCCCTTGCCGACGGTCTCGACCAGGAAGTCGTACGCGCGCTTGAAGTGGCGCGCCGTCTGGTCGAGGTCGACGATGTGGACGCCGTTGCGCGCGCCGTAGATGAACGGGCGCATCTTGGGGTTCCACCGCTTGGTCTGGTGGCCGAAGTGGACGCCGGCGTCGATCAACGAGCGCACGGAGAGCGGGAAAGCGGAGGCAGCGGCCTCGGCAGGCTGGGTCATCTGGTGCTGTCCTTTCAAGGGTTTCGGTTGTGCCTCCGCGCCCCGCGCGGGCCAACCGGCTGTCGCCGGCACCGGACCCGTCGCTTGCCGAGCTCGTCCGAAGGCCGGTCGAGCTGGGGGGCGCGTGTGGATTCTCTCGATGAGTCGAGAGGGGGCGTGCCCATAGCACCGCCAGCGCGGCGGTCGCAAGCTCGTTCGGTCCGAGGCTCTGCGCGACGAAGTTGTCTCTTCGGTCGGCGCGCCCATATCGTCACGCCCATGAAGAAGATCTCTCTTCCGATCCTGCTCGTCGTCCTCACCGCCTTCGGCGTCGCGCTCGCGGCGTGCGGCGGCGCCCCCGCTGCCCCGAGCGCCCCGAGCGCACCGGACGCTCCGAGCGCCTCCGCGCCCGCGGCGCCCGCGGCGCCCGCGGCGTCGCACTGAGCAGAGCGATCGCGCGCGCCGGTGGGCCGCGTCGCGCGCGATCGTCGAACCCCACGGGCCGGGCGGCGCGCTCTCTTCACGGGGAGCGCGCCGTCGTCATTTCGAGGGGGGCGCTCAGCGCGGCGAGCCGACCACGGCCGTGACGTACACCGGTCGCCGAGGCACGCGCACGCGCTCGACTCGAAGCTCATAGCCGGGGCGCGCGAGCGCACCGGTCATCTCACGCAGCTCGTCGTGGGAGTATGCGCGCAGGCACGACGCGAAGCCGTCCCACAGCGTCGCGGCCGGGATGACCGGCAGCGCATACGTGAGGGCGACCGCGCTCGGAGACAGCTCTCGCACGAACGGCATCAGCCCGAGCACGCCGAGCGGGATGCCGGCCACCATCCACGCGCCCTGCGCGCTCCGCTCGACGATCTCGAACACCGCGATCGGCTGACGCTTTTCGGCTGCGTCCGCGAGCACCGCGCGCGCGACCGACGGCGGCAGGTGGTGGAACGCGTTGAACATCGTGCGGACGCCGCGCAGCTCCTCCGGCACGCCCGTCGCGTCGGTCGACGCGAGGCGACCCGTCACGCGACCCGGAAGCTCCCGCTCGGCCCGCCGAAACGCCGCCTCGTTGGGGAACTTGTCCGTCAGCGTCAGGTGCGCCGCGCGCGCGTGTCGCGACGCGAGCGCGCGGACGAGCGACAGCGCGGGTCCGCCGCCGCCCGAGCAGAGATCGATGACCTGATCGGTGCCGGTGCGCGCGAGCTCGTCGGCGACGATCGGCGCGGCCACCTCCGACAAGCCAAACAATTCTGATACGACCCGGAGCCAGCCGGTCATCGGGTCGCGCAGCGTCGCGGGGAACCAGTCGAAGTCCTCGAGCTCGGGCGCTGCGATGCGGGGCATGCGCGCAGCGTAGCCCGATGGGAGCGGCGTTCGGCTAAGCTCTCCCGCGGGATGACAAGGATCAGCGCGTTGCTGTGCGCGGGAGCGGGGACGGCGATCGCGCTCGTCGCGGCGTGCTCGTCGTCGAGCGAGGGGGACGCGGCGTCGACCGCGGCGGTCGCGAACCCGTTCGTCGGGACGTGGTCGTGCACCGGGGTGTCGAAGACCACCTTCACCACGCCGCCCGGGCTGCCAGAGTCGACGAAGACGACCTCGACGATCGTCGTCATCACCGACGACGGGAGGGGCAACGCGACCTCTTCGCTGTCGACCGACGGCGGAGGCACCTGCGTGCTGCCATCGACGCTGTCGCCCGACCGCACGACGCTCACGGCGAACGTCCCGCAGTCGTGCGCCTGGGAGGAGGGACAGACCTACTCTTACAGCGCGGGCGCCTCGAAGATCGCGCCGGATGGCGGGTCCTATACGAGCGAGACGACGTGGAGCGTCAGCGGCACGACGTCGGGCGGCGCCGCGTTCGAGGGGACCGGGAGCACCAGCTCGACCTGCACGCGGCTGTGAGGCGCGTCGCTCACACGAGCGCGGTGTCGATCGTGATCGGCCCCGCCAGCGCCTTGTGAACCGGACATTTGTTGGCGATGGCGAGCAGGGAGGCTCGCTGCTCGTCGTTCAGCGCGCCCCTCAGGGTGACCTCTCGCTTGATGGCGAACGCCTCACCCCGCGTCGCCGACAGCCGCACCTCGACCGCGTCGAGCGGCCAGCCACGCCGCTCGGCGACCATCTTCACTGTCATCGACGTGCAGGCCCCGAGCGCCGCGAGCAGCATGTCGAACGGTGACGGGCCGAGATCTCCGCCGCCGTCGGCCACGGGCTCGTCCGCCACGAAGCGGAGCGGCCCCGCCTCGACCGTCTGGGTGAACTTCGCCGTACCGTCCGTCTTGACCGTCACCTCACGCATGCTCGCCTCCTGCTCTGCCGACGCGGCTCACCAGGTAGCCGACCTGGCTACGCAACAGCTCTTTTCCCCAGTCGACGAGCGCCGGCTCCTTCGAGCGGCGGTGCGCCTCGAGCTCGTCCCGCTCGAACAGTCGCTTGGCGGCGAGGCGCTTCAGCTTGCCGCTCGAGGTCTTCGGCAGGGCGCCGGTCGGCAGCGGGACCGCGTGGTCGACCGCGAGGCCGAGCAGCGACGCGACCGACTCGCGGACCCGGGCGCCCACGTCGCGCGGCGCGCCAGGCTCCTGCTCGAAGGCGACGACGAGCCGCTCCCTGTCGCCCCCGGGCCCGCGCGTGCCGAACGCGACGGTGTTGCCGCGGCGCACGCCGGCGACGCGCTCGGCGGCGGCCTCGACGTCTTGAGGGAAGACGTTTCGGCCGTTGATGATGATGACCTCCTTGGAGCGCCCGCAGATCACCAGCTCGCCGTCGACGTGGTACCCGAGATCGCCCGTGCGCAGCCAGCCGCCCTCGTGCGCGTTGGGGCCGTCGACGTAGCCGCGCGTCACCGAGGGGCCGCGGACGCGGATCTCGCCGACGATGCGCTCGTCGAGCGGCGTCTCGCCGCGCTGCGCGAACACGCCGACCTCGTGCTCGGGGAAGGCGTGACCGCACCGCACCAGCTCGACCGCGTCGGGGTGAGCCGGATCGACAGGCAGCGCGACCCCCTCGTCGGCGAGCGCCTTGCCCGACACGACGTCGGTGACGAGGCCGCGGCCGAGCGGCGCGAACGTGACCGCGAGCGTCGCCTCGGCGAGGCCATAGCTCGGGACGAACGCCCGCCGATCGAAGCCCGCGGGCGCGAACGCCGCGGCGAACTCCATCAGCGGAGCCTTGCGGATGGGCTCGGCGCCGCAGCCCGCGATGCGCCAGCAAGAGAGCTCGAGGCCGTCGAGATCGGCCGGGCGCAGGCGCTTGTGCGCGAGCGCGTACGCGAACGTCGGGGCGTACGACACCGTGCCTCGGTAGCGCGAGATCGCGCGAAGCCACGCGATCGGCCGCTTCAAGAACGACATCGGCGACATCAGCACGACCGGCACGTGCGCGAAGATCGGCGTCACCGCGAAGCCGACCAGCCCCATGTCGTGATAGAGCGGCAGCCACGACACGCCGACGTCGTCGGCGCCGAGCCCGAGGCCGCGCTCGGCGATCGCCTTCGCGTTCGCGGCGAGGTTCTCGTGGGTGACGATGACGCCCTTCGGGTTTCCGACCGAGCCGCTCGTGTACTGCAGCAGCGCGACGTCCTCGGGCTCGACGAGCACCGGGCGCAGCTCGGGGCCGTCGGCGATGGCGTCGATCGAGAGCACGCCCCGGACAGCGGGCGCGCCGAGCGCGACCGCGCCGAGCATCGGTCGAAGGATGCGCGACGTGATGACGAAGCGCGCGCCGCTCTGGCGCACCGTCGCGATGAGGCCGTCGGTGTAGGCGGCGAGCGAGCCGGTGACGAGCGGCGGGTAGAGCGGCACCGGCACGAGGCCCGCGCGCTGCGCGCCGAGGAACGCGAGCAGAAACTCGGCGGGGTCGGGCAGCACCAGCGCCACGCGATCGCCGGGACGCAGCCCCAGCGCCTGCAGCCCTCCGCCGTGCCGCGCGCTCGCGCGCTCGAGCGCCGCGAACGAGAAGAACGCGCTCTCCGCGTCGTCGCCGAGCACGCGGAAGCCCTTCTTCTGATCGGCGTGCGCCGCCGCGTGCTCGACCGCCGCGACCAGCGTCCGCGGCGTCATCGGAGCCTCCCGCGCGCTTGCAAGAACGAGCAGAGCGCGCGCTCGACGTCGCCGATCGTCTCGAGGCCCACCAGGCCGTCCTCGGGCATCGTCAGCGCGAACACGGTCTCGACGTCGACCACGACCTCCATCACGCCGAGCGAGTCGAGCCCGAGATCGCCGAGGATGGTGGTCTTCGCCGTCAGCTCTGCCCCCTCCGGCGCGTGCTCCCGGAACACCGCGAGCAGCCGCTCGCGCACCTCCGCGCGATCGAACGTCTTCCCGCTCATGGGCCCGCGAGGTAGGGCGCACGCTCGACGCGCACGAGGATGACCGTGACGTTGTCCTTGCCGCCGGCCTGGTTCGCGACCTCGATCAGCCTCGCCACCGCGGCGTCCAGGTCTTCCTGGTCTGTTAGAATTGATGTTATTTGCTCTGGCGTCACCATGCGCGACAGGCCATCGGAGCAGATGAGGTACACGTCGTCGGCCGCGGGCGCGGTCGTCTGCACGTCGGGCTCGAGGTTCTCTTCGATGCCCACCGCGCGCGACAGCACCGACGCGCTCGGGCCCTTGATCCCCATGGAACCCAGCGTGTGATCGACGGTCAGCTGCTCGAGCGCGCCCGCTCGGAGGCGGTAGCAGCGGCTGTCGCCGGCGTGAGCGATCGCCGCGCGCTCCTTCCCGCGCGAGAAGTGCAGCGCGACCATCGTCGTGCCCATCCCGCGGTAGGTGTCGATCTCCTGGGACTTGCTGAAGACCTCGGCGTTGGCGAGGTGAAAGACGGCGTCGAGGCGCGCGGCCTCGCGCGGGGTGTTCGAAGGAGCGGGGCGCGTCCCGAAGTCGCCCGACGCGAACGCGGCCGCGACGGTGTCGACGGCGAGGCGGCTCGCGACCTCGCCTGCGGCGTGGCGGCCCATGCCGTCGGCGACGACGAACAGATCATGATCCTCGAGCACGAGCAGCGCGTCCTCGTTGTTCTTGCGCTTCATGCCCGGATCGGTGCGGCCCACCGCGGTCACGAGCACCCACGGGTTCGGCTGCGTGTCCTGGTCCGGCTCGTCGAGCGGGCGCGGCGCGCGGGTCTCGATCCGCGGGCCGACGCTGGGCGGAGGAGGGGGCTCGCTCGGCGATTTCTCGGGGGGCTTCCTGGGCGAGGGCGCCGCCGCCGGCTCTGCCCGCTTCGGTGACAGGGCGAAGAAGGCGATCACCACGGCTGCCGCGACGACGACGGCGACGAGGGCGTAGAGCATGAGCGGAGGCGGTCGCAGCTTACCTCGCAACGGGCCGACGTCAGCGCGCATTCGGTGCGCGTGTCTAGCGCCAGGTCCGACCGCCGTCGCGCGACGTCAGTCGCTCGGGCGAACGCGCGCGCTCCCGCCGGAACGAGAGCTCGAGCGCGTCGTTCACCAAGGCCAGCGCGAGGTCTCGCGGCGCGCCGTCCGAGGTCGAGCCAGCGAGCTGCGCCGGCGAGTCGAGGCGCCAGCTGCCGTCCGAGGACGTGACGGCCCACAGCGCGTCGCCAGCCGCGAGCGCGACCACGGTGCTGGTGCCCGTGCAGACGCCCGCGGCGTCGTGGACCGGCCGCGCGGGGACCGCCACCGCGCTCGCCGCGAGCTTGCGGCCGACGTTGACGAGCAGCGTGACCTCGTCCCCGTCGCGCGACAGCGCGAGCGGCGGGCACGGGCCGCACACGGGCGTGACGACGGCGCTCGGGCCGCGACGAAACCTGAGCGGGTACATTCGATCGTCGGCGACGGCGAGCAGCACGCCGCCCGCGGGCGTCTGCGCGAGCAGCGGAGTGAAGCGCTCGCCCGACACGCCGCACCGCAGCTCGGGCGTGGGCTCGAGCACCAGCGACGGCGTGTAGGGGACGGTGGCGCGCTCTCGCTCGTCGAGCCCGCCGTCGGATCGCACCGTCGCGCGAACGAAGGCCACGGCGCCGCCGTCGCCTGCGCCCGTCAGCACCAGCGTGGGTGGGGCCCCGGCCTGCGCCGTCACGACCCGCTCGCTCGACGTGAGCTCGACGACGCGCGCCTGGCTGGACGAATCGACGATGAGCAGCGCGTCGCGCGGCGCAGACGGGCGCGACAGCGGCACGAGCCAGCCACCCGCGAGCGGGACCACCGGCGCGCCCGTCGGCGCGAGCGCCCCCCGCCCCGCGAGCGACACCTCGAGCGGCGGCGCGCCGACCGGTGAGATCGTCAGCGTCTCGCCGACGAGCGTCGAGGTCGCGATGATGCGCTCGCCGAGCCACGTGGGTCGCGAGGTCGCGGGCGTCGCGATCGAGCGTGTCGTCGGCCCGGCGGGGGCGGTCGCGCGCCGCGTGGTCACGAGCCACGCCGTCGCGGCCGCGGCGACGGCGAGCGCGGCGAGCGCGGCGAGCGTGGCGGCGCGCGCTCGATCGGTCACCGCGACTGGAACCCCCCGCGTCGCAGCGTGATGACCAGCGTGTCCCGGACCCCGCCCGCGCGCTCGGGCTGGATCGGCGTCGTCTCGTGGATCACGCGCGCGTCGTCGAGCAGCAGCGCCGACCACGGCTCGGTCATCGTGAAGCGGACCCCGCGCGGTCCGTCGGCCTCGAACACGCGCGTCTCGCCGCCTCGCACGTCTCGCCGCTGCACGAGCACGACCGCGACGAAATCGACGCCGTCGCGGTGCGCGCCCTCGGGCGTCGGGCGGCCTATCCCGTCGCGCGTGTCGATGCGGAACTGGTGGGCCTCGACGAACCACCGCGCGACCGACGCGCGCGCGCCGAGCCGCGTCGCCAGCGCCGACAGGAGGCTCGCCCACGCCGGCGCGCCGAGCACTGCCGGCTCGATCGGCGCGAACCATCGCTCGATCCCGCCGTGCAGCGCGTTGTACTCGACCGGCTGAAAGTGCGCGCGGTGTGGCGCCACCACCGCCGCCCCGTCGCGCGCGTCGACCCACAGCGACGCGTGTCGGCGCGCGCGGTACCTCCCGCCGTCGCGCAGGTGCTCGTCCGGCGGCAGCCCGTCCCAGCTCGGCGCGAGCGAGTCGAAGGCGCCCTGACGCACGCCCGAGAGCGTCGCGACCCCGGCCGCCGACAGCACTGCGTGGCCGTCGCGCTCGAGCGCCTCGAGCAGCGCGGACGGCTCCGTGAGAGGGGGAGAGAAGGCCACGAGGCCGTTCGAGCACGAGCGCGCCCGCGCGTCGATCGTCGCCGCGCCGCGGGCTCAGGGGAGCACGTCGAGCTCGACGTCGAGGCGCTTCGCTCCGTCTTCGTCGCGCCTCGCCGGCCCGCAGAACCTCACGCGCTTCTTGTCACGACCGATCATCGCGAAGCTCCCGGGCAGCAGGCGGAAGTGCTCGTGACCCGCCGCGGCGTCGAACCGGCCGCGCGCCTCGGCGAGCGTCGCGTCGGCCGACGCCTTGTCGAGCACCTCGTCGAGGCGCAGCGCGCGCCCCTGCTTCAGCTCGATGGTCACGCACTTCGAGTGGGAGAACGGCATCAGCGCGCCTGTCTCCCCCTGGTCGGTGACCTCGACCGAGAGGTACCGATCGCCCTCGCCCAGCACGACCAGCCGGCGCGTCTGCTCGACGCTGCGCCCGGCCGATCTCGCGTGCTGGTAGAGCTCCTTGGTGTCGCTGACGAGATCGTGCGGGAACAGCAGGCGCTCACCATCGTGTCGCCGCAGGTACTCGCCGACGTAGCGGGTGTGGACGCCCTTCTCGGGACCGAAGTGTCCCTCCGCGCGGTCGCGCATGCAGCAGGCGGGGCTGAGCGGGGAAGGCGGGGGCGCGCCGCCGGGGGCGGCGCTCGACGCGGAGGGCGAGGCGCTCGCCACCGCCGCGCTCGGTGTGCTTGGCGCGGCGGACGCCGACCCGGCGGCGCCCTGCGGTGCCTCGCCCTGTTGACGACACGCCGCCAGCGACGCCGCGACCAAGCAGCGAGCGAGTCGCGTCACGAGGACTGTCGACGAGGGCCGGTGCGTCGACGCTCCGAGGACTCGACGGCCGGTGGGACGCTGCTCTTCGTGCGGAGCACCTGCCCAGCCTGCACGATCTCGATGCCGAGCGCACGACAACGCGCGACGACCTTGTCGAGGTCGACGCCAGGGGCCAGCAGCAGCCCCGTGGGCGGCGAGTCGTCGACGAAGAGGTCGGCCGTCTGTCGCCGAGTGCGCAGCAGCTCGCGCGTGGTCGGATCGTCGATCGCGAGGTAGCCGGAGCACGGCACGAACGGCGCGCGCGCGAGCACGACGCCTGCTTGCTCGAGCTGCCTCGACAGCTCGGGCGGGAGATCGGCGAGCTGCGCGAGGCGGGCGCGGATCGCCTCGGCCTCGAGGCCCTGCGCGAGCCCTCGCGCGACGCTCTGCGGCGTCACGAGCAGCGTGAGGCCGCCCTCGACGCGACCGACCTCGACGAACGGCGACAGCGCGAACACCGACGCGACCGTCGCGCCCGAGCCGACCTCGAGCGTCTCGGGGGAGGTGAACTCGCTGCGGCCCAGCTCTTGCGGCTTGGTCGCGCCGCCGAGCAGCGCGCGGCCTCGTGGCGTCAGACGCACCGACACCGCGTCGTCGTCGCCGTCGACGTCGCCGAGATCGAGCACGCCGAGCAGCGGCAGGCTCTCGAAGGCGATCCGCCGCAAGAGCGACATCGGCTCGGGCGCGGGCACCTGCGCGCGCTCGGCCCAGCGGCGCATCAGCCGCGCGATCCCTGGGATTTGCTCGTCGTCGAGCACGTAGCGCGCGACCGCCGACCACGGCACCCACCGGTCGTCACCGAGCTCGCGCAGCGCGCCCAGCAAGAGCTCGCGGACACGACCGCCCGGGCTCGCCTCGCGCGCCTCGGGCGGGAGCCGGAACAGCTCGGGGAGCTCGCGGGCCTCGTCCCACGCGCCGCCGCGGCGCCACACGGCGAACAGCTCGCGCGACAGCGCGAGGCCGCTGAGGTTTCCGGGCGGCGAGGCCGGGGAAGCGGCGGACGCCTCCCACAGCCCGATCGCGCGCGAGAGCGCCGCGAGCATCATCACGCGGTCGACCTCGCTCCCGAAGCGCTGCGACAGCTTGGACGAGAGCGAGCGCGGCGTGCCCGTCGACGAGCGGAGCTCGGACGCCCCCTCGCGGACGGACAGCGCCATCGCGATCGCGAGCGGCGCGGGATCGTCGGCGAACCTGGCGCGGCGCGGGTGGTAGTCGCCGTCGCGGACCGCCGCGCGCACCGCGTCCCTGCGCGCCTCGCGCTCGCGAGTCGCCGCGCCGCCGAGGACCTCGGCGACCTCGGTCGGCACGAGGTGGCGGTTCGGGTGGACCGGCACGAGGAAGCCGCGCCGCTCGAGCGAGAAGCCCGCGCCTCGGCGTGACGGCGTCGGCCCCATCGCGGTGCGCAGGCGCATCGGCTCGCGCTCGAGATCGAGGAGCTCCTCGGTCACGACCTCGCCGCCGTCGTCGAGCACGCCGTCGAGCAAGCGGCGCTCGGCCGGCGGCAGCGCGTCGAGCTCGCGCTTCAGCGCGACCCGGTCGCACATCGCCTCGTACGCGGCCTCGAGCGCGAGCGCGAGCGGCGGCGTCGCGGGGCGACCGAGGTAGTGAGTCGCCATCGCCGAGCTGCTCTCGAACGACGCCTGCGAGAGGAGCGCCCGGAAGCACCGCGGGTCCTCGCTCTCCCAGGTTCGCAGCTGGACGATGAACGCCGCGGGCAGCAGCAGCTCGACGCCGCGCTTGTCGGCCATCCGCGCGAACACGAGCCCGCGCGCCACCAGCGGCCCGACCGCGGGCGGCAGCGACGGCACGACCAGCCGCCCGCGCGCCTCGGCGAGCCGATGCAGCAGCTCGCGGCTCGCGCTCGGCAAGAGCGATGGATCGCGCAGCTCTGGCCTCGCGACCAGCGCCCGCGCCACCTGCCCCGCGGGGTCGAGGCGCTTCTGTGGATCGAGCTTCATCGACAGCCGCGACGTCAGCAGACCAAGCTCTCGCTCGGGCAACGCGCGCAGCACGTCGATCAATCGCACGGGTTCGACTCCAGTCCTCTGCGACGACACGGTTGGGCCTCTAACCTAATCTCAACGCCCGCGCCTTGAATTCTTGAGGCTCCGATGTCGTGAAAATGCGCCAAATGTAGCCATCTGTCGTGCGTTGGGTGGAATGTGCTGGAAGGGCCGTTCGCCGCTGGTATGGCTCGGGCGTGATCCTCCGTGATCCGGTGCACGGCCTCCTGGCGTTCGAGTCAGAAGAGTCGCGGTGCGTGCCGAGGTTGCTGCAGACCGAGCCGGTGCAGCGGCTCCGGCGCATCAAGCAACTGGGCGTGACGTCGCTCGCCTTCCCGGGGGCGGAGCACACGCGGTTCGCCCACGCCCTCGGCACCGCGCACGTGATGCAGCGCCTGCTGGCGCGGCTG
This sequence comes from Myxococcota bacterium, assembly GCA_963169165.1. Lineage (GTDB taxonomy): Bacteria > Myxococcota_A > Polyangia > Polyangiales > Polyangiaceae > JADLFU01. The sequence goes on from CAUJFL010000228.1 coordinate 11,341, forward strand.
CGCGAGCTCCACGACGAGCTTCCCTATTGGCAGCGCGTGACGAGCGAGCGCGCCGAGGACGCGCTGTCGGCGGCGCTCTTGCACGACGTCGGTCACGGCCCGCTGTCGCACCTGTTCGAGTCGGCGTTGCCCGCGCTGCCGCACCACGAGCACTGGTCGACCGAGATCCTGCTCGAGCCGTCCGGGCCTGTGTTTCAAGCGCTCTCACGCGCCGACGCCGGGCGGCCGATGCGCGTCGCCGAGCTCGTGAACGGGCGCGGCGAGCTGCCGTACCTCGCGCGGGCGGTGAGCGGCGTGCTCGACGTCGACCGGTGCGACTATCTCCTGCGCGACGCGCACGCGACGGGCGTCAGGTACGGCGCGTTCGACCTCGACTGGCTGCTGCAGAGCCTGCGCTTCGGAGAAGGAGACCCCGCGGTCGCGCCGCCGCTCGCGATCGACGGCGCGAAGGGGCTGGTCGCGATCGAGGAGTTCTTGCTCGCGCGCCTCTTCATGTTCCAGCAGGTCTATTTCCACAAATCGACGCGCGCGGCCGAGCGGATGATCAAGAGCGCGCTCGCGCTCGGCGCCTCGTGCCTCGCCGACGGCGTCGCCCTCGACGACTCGCCGCGCGCGCTCGCGGTGGCGGCGCGGGGGGACCGCCCCTCGCTCGGAGAGTATCTCGAGCTCGACGACGCGGTCGTCTGGCAGGCGCTGAGGGCGTGGGAGCGCGCGTCGCACCCGGTGCTCGCCGACCTCTGCAGGCGAATTCGCTCGCGCTCGCTCTACAAGACGATCGAGCTGTTCGACGAGGACGCCGCGCGGCCCGAGCGCGCGGTCGACGTCGCGCGGGACGTCGCGCGCGCCGCCGGGCTCGATCCCGAGGTCTACGTCCAGCTCGACGTCGCCGAGGACACGCCGTTCTCCGAGGACGCCGCCGCGCCGGTCGTCGTGTCGCCTCACGGCCCGCCGCGCAGGCTCTCCGAGGTGTCGTTCTTGCTCGGGAGGCTCGCCGGCGAGACGCTGTCGAAGACGCGGCTGGTGCTGGCGCCCGAGCTGCGAGAGCCCGTGCGGAGGGCGCTCGCGCCATGAGGCGCGCTGTCGCCGCGGCGCTGGCCGTGGGCTCGCTCGCGCCCCCCGCCCTCGCCGATGATCGGGTCGCCGACGATCTGGCGCTGGCCCCCGAGGTGGCGCTGGTGAGCGGCGCTGGCGCCACGAGAGGCGGCGTCGGCGCGCGAGGCCACTACCTCGCGACGGTCGGCGCGTACGCGCGGTTGTTCCCGAGCTCTCCGGCGCGCGGGGCCGTCGGCGTCGACGCGCGACCGCTGTTCTTGCCGCGCTGGCTGAAGAATCAAGAGGGCGACCGCTCGTTCCTCGAGCTCGTCGTCGACTCGCTGCACCTCTCGATGGGCGCGGTGATCGCGTCCGGGGCGCGCTCGTCGCTCGAGCTCGGCGGCGGGCTGGAGGCTCCCCTGTTCGCGAGGTACGCGGGGCCCTACGTGGGCGTGGAGGCGATGTGGTGGGCGACCCAGCGCGCGCTCACCGGCGGCGACGGCGCGGCGTGGACCGGCGTGGTGTCGGTCGGCTACCGCTTCGGCGTCACGTCTCACGCCGTCGACGCGCGCGACCGCAGGTAGCTGGCCGCTCACGTGGCGGCGACGATCGCCGCGACGCGGGCCTCGCACGCCTCCCACAGCTCACGCTCGAGCCGCTCGTCGCGCAGCTTGCAGCGCGCGATCTTGCGGCGCTCGAGGAAATTTCCTCGTGACATCTCGCAGTCGGCGCTCGTGGCGGCCCACAGCGCGGTGTCGGCGCCGTCGCGGGTCGAGCGGCCGAAGACGCGAAAGAACGGCCCCGACATGCGGCGCAAGAGCCCCGTCTGCGGGTCGGCGCGCGTGATCTCGGACGCGACCATCCCGGGGTGCACCGCGTTGGCGTAGACGCGCTTTCCGTCGAGCCTGCGATCGAGCTCCCAGGTCAGGAGGCGGTTCGCGCCCTTGCTCTCGGAGTAGGCGTCGACGCCGGAGTAGGCGCGCGTGGCGTGCTCGAGATCGTCGAGGCGAGGGCGACGCGCCATCTTCGACGCCACGTTGACGATCCGCGCGTGCGGCGTGGCCTCGAGCAGCGGCAAGAGCTCGCGCGTCACGGTGAAGTAGCCGAGCACGTTGGTCGCGAAGGTCAGCTCGACGCCCTCGGCCGTCTCCTCGCGGCGCTCGCGCCAGACGCCCGCGTTGTTGACGAGGACGTCGAGGCGCGCGTGGCGCGCGCGCACCCGCGCGGCGAACTCGCGGATGCTGCGCGTGAGCGACGTGTCGACCAGCTCGAGCTCGAGCCTGTCGCTGCAGGTGTCGGCCGAGAGCTCCTCGAGCGCGGCCTGCCCCCGCTCGCGGCTGCGACACGCGAGCACGACGCGCGCGCGGTGCATCGCGAGCCCCCGCGCGATCTCGAGCCCGATGCCCGTGTTGGCGCCGGTGACGATCGCCACCTTGCCCGAGAGAACCAGCCGCTCGCCCACGAAAATACGCCCGCGAGCCTCGCCAGCGTCATCTCGACGTGGCGGTCGACCAGGTGCCTCACGCGCTCGCCGTCGTCCTCGCCGCCGAGCGCCTTGGCCGCCTGATTGTGGCGCGCCACGAGCAGCGCCCGCCGCGTGACCGGGGGATCGCCCGCGAGCGCGGCGGCCCACGCGATCGCCAGGGCCGCGGCGCGCGCGTGCTTGTCGGCCGCCTTCGCCGAGACCTCGGGCGCGCCTCCGGTCGTGAACGGCGCGAGCGCCGCCCCACGGTACGGCGCGGGGATCCCGAGCCACGCGACGAGCTGGGACAGCGGCGCCGCCCGCGGGAGATCGTCGCGCGACACGACCGCGGTCGCCTCGAGCGCGGCCTTCGCGAGCGCGTGGCGCTTGTCACCCTCGGCCTTCACCGTCGCGCCGATAGACCCTGACTCTTCCATCGAGATCCCCATGCGGTTGGCGAGCACCGCGACGGCGCCCTCGTCCGGCACGTCGAGCCCGTCCTGGATCGCCGCGAGCCACGCGCCGCGGACGATGGCCCGCGCGCTCTTCGGATCGAGCTCGTCCGGCACGGGCGCCTGCTCGGGCGGCGCCGCCGTGACCGCCGCCACCAGCGCCTCGTCTTCCGTGGAGAGCCCGAAGCACGCGGCGCTCGCGCGCAACAGCGAGCGCTCATCGGGGGTCAGCGCGCCGTTCGCGGCCATCGACGACGCCGCCACCGAGGCGGCTCCGACGGCGAGCGCGCGCACCTTCGCGAGGTCCTTCTCGCTGGGCTTGGACGTGAACAGCGACTTCAGGCCACGCGCGCCGCCCGCGAGCCCGACGGCGTCGGCCAGCTCGTGCAGCGGCAGGAACCTCGGCGCGTGGCTCGGCGCGAGCGCGCGGGACAGCGCGACGGCGGTCGCCTCGGCGCTCTCGATGGTGGGCGCGCCCGCGAGCGCCGCCTTGTGGGCGTCCTCGCGCCTCGCCGCCAGCGCGGTCCAGGTCTCTGGTTCGACCTTGTCGGCCGCGAGGGTCGCGAACGCGACCTCGGTCGCGATGAGCTCGAGCGCGTGAGAGAGCGGTGTCGTCATCGGCCGAGTCTAGCCTGGCCAAGCCCGGCCCGCGCCTCACAGAAACAGCGGCGCGACCACGAGCGTGACGGTGGCGAGCAGCTTGATCAAGACGTGCAGCGACGGACCCGCCGTGTCCTTGAAGGGGTCGCCCACGGTGTCGCCCACGACCGCCGCCTGGTGGACCGGGTTCTTCACGCGGCGGCCGTCGGGCAACAACAGCACCTTGCCGCCGTGCGCCCCGCTCTCGATGTACTTCTTCGCGTTGTCCCACGCGCCGCCCGCGTTGTTGAGGAACAGCGCCATCAGCACGCCCGTCACCGTGCCGATCATCAAGAACGAGATCGTCACCTCGGCCGCGAGCAGCGGATCGTGGAGCGGCTTCAGGTACTTGAACAGGTAGCCCACCGCGACCGGAGAGCCCACCGCGAGCAGCCCCGGCAGGATCATCTGCTTTAGCGCGTCGGCCGTCACGATGTCGACGCACGCGCCGTAGTCGGGGCGGAACCCCTCGGGGAACACCACTCGGCCGTGCTCCCTGGGCAGGTCGGCGAACTGACGCCGCACCTCTGCGATCACGGCCTGCGCCGTCTTGCCGACCGCCTTGATGCACATCGATGAGAACCAAAAAACCAACATCGCGCCGAGCATCCCGCCGACGAACACCGCCGGTTTGTTGAGGTTGATCGACGACAGGACGCGCCCTGTCGGCCGCGCGTACGCGTTGACCTCGTCGATCACCGCGGAGAACAGCAAGAACGCCGCGAGCGCCGCGGAGCCGACCGCGTAGCCCTTGGTGAGAGCCTTGGTCGTGTTGCCCGCGGCGTCGAGCTGATCGGTCCGCTCGCGCACCGACGGCTCGAGGTGCCCGATCGACATCTCGACGATGCCGCCGGCGTTGTCGGTGATCGGCCCGAACGTGTCCATCGCGAGCACGTAGCCGGCCGTCCCGAGCATGCCCATCACCGCGACGGCCGTCCCGAAGAGGCCGCCGTGCGTGAGCGCGCTCATCTCGCCGAGCTTGTACGCGCCGAGGATCGCCGCCGCGACGACGAGGATCGGCAGCACGGTCGACTCGAACCCGACCGCGACGCCGCTGATCACGTTGGTCGCCGGGCCGCTCTCGCTCGCCTCGGCGATGCGCTGCACGGGGCGCCGATCGGCCTCGGTGTAGTGCAGGGTGATCCACACGAACGCCAGGCTCGCCGCGAGGCCGAGCGCGCCGCACGCCGCGAACACGAACCAGTACGGGCCGAACATCCAGATCGTCACGCCCGCGAACGCCGTCAGCGACAGGGTCACCGTCACGTAGAAGCCGCGCTTCAGCGCGTCGGTCGGGGGCTCGTCGCCGTCGGTCTTGACGCTGAGCACGCCGAAGATGCTCGCGAGCACGCCGAACGCGTTCATCACGAGCGGGAACATCAGGATGCCGAGCGCGCTCGGCCCGAGCTTGCCGGGGTTGGCCTGGTAGAGGCTCGCGGCCAGGATCATCGCGCCGATGTTCTCGGCGCTGATGCTCTCGAACAGATCGGCCCCGCGCCCGGCGCAGTCGCCGACGTTGTCGCCGACGAGATCGGCGACGACCGCCGGGTTGCGCGGATCGTCCTCGGGGATGCCGGCCTCGACCTTGCCGACGAGATCGGCGCCCACATCGGCGGCCTTGGTGTAGATGCCGCCGCCGACCTGGGCGAACAGCGCGACGAAGCTCGCGCCGAACGCGTAGCCCGAGATCATCAGCGGGATCTTGGGCAACAGGCGCGTCGCCTCGACCGCCTTGGCCGCCGAGAAGCCGCCCTTCACGGCGTAGGCCGCGACGAACAGCCCCGCCAGCCCCAGCATCGACAGGATCACCACGAACAGCCCCGCGACGGCGCCGCTGCGGATCGCCGCCCGCAGCGCGTGGTCGAGCGAGCGCCGCGCGCCGCCCGCGACGCGGAGGTTCGCCCTGATGCTGATCCACATCCCCACGTAGCCCGACAGCACCGACAGCAGCGCGCCGACGACGAACGCGCCCGCCATCCACCCGGCGAGCTCGAGCTTGGGGATCGCGTCGAACGTCTGCGGCTTGCGCACGAACCCGTACACGCCGAACAGCGCCGCGGCGACGGCGGCCGCGAGCAGCAGGATGGTGCGGTTCTGCCGCCGCAGGAACGCCTCGGAGCCGGCGCGGATCGCGTCCGACACCGCCTGCATCTCGCGCGTCCCGCCGTGCTCACCGAGGGCGCTCCGCGAGAAGAAGGCGGCGAAACCCAGGCCCAGGAGGGCGATGCCGACGATCAGGCCGAGCTCGATCATGAGAGGGCGCGGGGCTTACGACACTTCGCCCGATAGGCCAAAGCCCATTGTTCGCGCGCGGACGCGCTTTACCTCCCCGGCGCATGCGGGTAATCGTGGTGCCCCATGCGACTCGCCAAGCTCGCGCTCATCGCCGCCCTCGGCCTCGGCACCACCGGCTGCATCAAGAGCATGCTCGTGAAGGGCCAGATCCAGGGCACCCGCAAGGCCTCGAGCGCCGTCGACACGCTCCACGATTTCGAGGTGGCGCGCGCGGCCGCCTACGCCGGGCTCGCGCAGTTCGAGGGCATGCACAAACTCGCGCCGAGCAACGTCGACGCGCTCTTCATGCTGACCAAGGGCTGGACGGGCGCGACCTTCGCGTTCACCGAGGACGAGTGGGAGATCCACGAGGATCTCAAGCACAAGGAGATGGCCGAGTACCACCGCCTGCGCGCGATCGCTGGCTACGAGCGCGCCGTCGCGTACGGTATCGAGATGTTCTCCGCGATGGGCAAGGACGGCTGGGCCGACGCCCGCAAGAGCCCCATCGAGATGACCAAGTGGCTGAAGGACAGCTTCACCGACAAGGACGACGCGGCCCCCCTCTTCTGGGTCGGTTACGCGTGGCTCGCCAAGGTCAACGTCAACAAGGAAGATCCCGACACCGTCGCCGATCTCTGGGTCGCGGTCGCGCTGCTCGAGCGGAGCGTCGAGCTCGATCGCACCTACAACTTCGCGTCGGGCCTGACGGCGCTCGCGGCGTACCACGCGCGCACGCCGATGGCCGAGCTCGACGAGGCGAAGAAGCTCTTCGACGAGGCGATGGCGCAGACCGGCAACAAGGCGCTCATCCAGAAGGTCAACTACGCGACCCGCTACCTCTGCGCAAAATCAGACAAGGCGGGCTACCTGAAGAACCTCCAAGAGGTCCTCGACGCGGGTGATCTCCTCCCCGAGGCGCGTCTGACCAACGTCATCGCCAAGCGGCGCGCGCGCCGATACCTGGGCAAGGCGCGCATGTCCGACGCCCGCGAGAACTGCGCCTTCGCCGACTGAATCACCCGGTCCAGGCCGCGAGGTCGGGGCCATTTGATCCGAATTCGACGCCCCGCCGTCCAACCCCCCCGAGGTCCACCCATGAGCATGAAGCGCAAGATCACGTCCCTCGCCCTCGCCGCGACCGCGGCCTTCCTCGCCGTGTCGCCGTCGCAGGCCGACGAGAAGGAGATCAGGTTCGGCACGCTGGCGCCGAAGTCGAGCATCTGGGGCAAGGTCTTCCAGATCTGGCAGGACGCGGTGGCCGAGCAGTCGCAGGGGGCGGTCAAGATCACGTTCTACTGGAACGGCGGTCAGGGCGACGAGAAGACCATGGTGAAGGACAAGATGCTGGGCGGCAGCCAGCTCGACGGCGTCGCGTGCACCGCGGTCGGCCTGTCGCAGATCTGGCAGCCGATCCTGGCGCTGCAGGCGCCCGGCCTGTTCCACACCTGGTCCAAGCTCGACGCCGCGCGCGACAGCATGAAGTCCGAGATCGTGGCGGGCTTCGCGGCGAAGGGCGTCGTGCAGCTCGGCGGCGGCGACGTCGGCGTCGCGCACCTGATGTCGAAGGGCTTCGAGGTGCGAGGCCCCGAGTCGCTGCACGGTCACAACCCATATTTCTGGGCCGACGACCCGGTCGCGCCGCACTTCTACACGGCGCTGAAGGGCTACGCGACCGAGCACAAGGCCGACTTCTCCGTCACTCCGAAGGGCAAGCAGGTGCCCGAGGTGCTGCACGGCCTCCGCACCAACGACATCGACGTGATCAACGTCCCCGCGCTCGCGGCGCAGCAGCTGCAGTGGGCGAAGGAGATCACCCACATCGTGGTGCAGCCCTCCGGCATCGGCATCGGCGCGCTGGTCATCAAGCAGTCGACGCTCGACAAGCTCACCGAAGACGAGAAGAAGCTCGTGCTCTCGACGGGCAGCGTCGCTGGCACCGATCTGTCGGGTCGCGTGCGCAAGGCCGACAAGTCGGCCTTCGCGAAGATGGAAAAAGAGAAGACCAAGGTCGATCTCACCGCCGACGAGAAGGCCGCGTGGGAGAAGGTCTTCGAGCGCGCGCGCGCCAAGCTGAAGCAGGGCACCTTCGATCCGGGGCTCCTCTCCAAACTCGAATCCCAAAAGGGTTGACCAGCGCCCACATCCTCCAGCGGGCGCGCTGGCGGCGTTCGCGTGCTCGCCGTACTTGAGTACGGCTGCGCGCGGCGAACGACCGCCATCGC
>CAUJFL010000229.1 GCA_963169165.1 Myxococcota bacterium
CGTGCACCGCGCGCTCGGCCAGTCGGAGCTCGAGGCGCCCGCGCACGATACGCTCGCGCCCGGCGACGGGTCGCTGGTGCGCGCGACGCTGGCGACGCTCGGGTTGATCGCGCTCGCGCCGCCGATCGCGGCGTGGTTCGAGCGCGTCGCGCCGCGCGCCCCGGTCGCGCTGAGGCTCGCGACTGCGTGTACGCTGGCCGCGACCGTCGCCTGCACGCCCGTCCTCTCGTGCTTCGGCGCGAAGGTGCCGCTCGGCGGCGTCGCGGCGAACCTGATCGCCGGACCGCTCGGCGAGCTCGTCGCGCTGCCGGCCTCGCTCGCGTCCGCGCTGCTGTGGCCGATCGGCCCGCTCGAGCAGGGGACGGCGACGCTCGCCTCGGGCGCGCTCGTCGCGACGTCGATGGTCGCGCACGCGACGGCGTCGGTCCCCCACGGAGCGCTCGAGGTGCCGACGCCCACCACGGCTCAGCTCGTGCTCACCGCCATCGGCGTCGCGGCCGTCGCCGGACGACGCGCGCGTGCCCGGGTCGCGGCGCTCACGTGCGGGGCGGCGCTGCTCCTCGCCGAGGCCGCGGCCGTGCGGCTGGGCGCGCCGCGCGGGCGCCTGCGCGTGACGTTCTTCGACGTCGGTCAGGGCGACTCGGCCCTCGTCGATCTCCCCGACGGCGCCGCGATGCTGATCGACGGCGGCGGACAGGTCGGCTCCCCGTACGATCCCGGGCGCGCGGTGCTGCTCCCGAGCCTGCGCGCGCGCCGCCGGGCTCACCTCGACGTGGTCGTCCTCAGTCATCCGCACCCCGACCACTTCCTCGGCCTCGCCTCCGCGCTCCCGTCGCTGAGCGTCGGCGAGCTGTGGGACTCGGGACAGGGCGAGCAGGAGGGCGCGGGCGCCGTGTACGCCTCGATGCTCGACGGCGCGCGACAGCGAGGTGTGCGGGTGCGCCGACCCGACACGCTCTGCGGCGCCCACCGCCGCGGGGGCGCGCTGGTCGAGGTGCTCGCGCCGTGCCCGAGCATCACGCCGTTCGCCAACGCCAACGACAACTCGATCGTGCTGAGGCTCACGCTCGGCGCGCGGAGCGCGCTGTTCGTCGGCGACGCCGAGCACGAAGAGGAGAGCGCGCTGCTCTCGCGCGGCGCGTCGTTGCGCGCCGACGTGCTGAAGGTCGGCCACCACGGCAGCCGCACGAGCACGAGCCCCGCGTTCCTCGCGGCGGTCTCACCGAGGTGGGCCGTCGCGTCGACCGGCGTGCGCAACCGCTTCGGCCACCCTCACCCGAACACGCTGAGCACGCTGGCCCGCGCGGGCGTCGAGCTGCTGCGCACCGACAGAGGCGGCGCGGTCGTGTGGGAGACCGACGGCGAGACGTCGCGTGTGTCGCGGTGACGGCTCGGCTCAGTGCACCGCGAGGTACACGCTGTAGTACTGGATCGAGCCGTTCTTGCCGTTGTCGATCACGCGCGCGCAGTAGTTGCCGCCCTCGCCCACGGGCACGTCATGTATCGCCAGGCTGCAAGCGTCAGGGCCCGAGTTGTCATCACAGACGAGCGCGCTGGAGTTGTTACATGAGGTGTTGGAGGGATCGCTCGGCGGCGTACCCTTGTAGACCTCGACGACGGTGTCGCGGTTTCCGGGCAGGCTGCACGACGTCACCGAGGTCTGGAAGGTGCCCACGACCAGCGTGCGCCCCTCCGGGACCTCGAGACAGAACCAGTCCTCGTCGGCGCCGTTGTCACCGATGCCCTGCTGGATGCCAGGCGGCTGCACGAACGCCGCGGTCAAGCACGCCGCTGGCGCCACGCGCGGCTGCGCACGCGAGCTCGGCTCGATGTTCTGGAGGTCGCACGCGCCGCCCTGCTCGAACCGACAGTTCGCGCCGCAGCCGTCGTCGGGGACAGTGTTGTGATCGTCGCACTCTTCTCCGTCTTGCACGACGCCGTCGCCGCACTCGAGCAGCTGGAGCTCGAGGTGGTAGCCGCCCGCCTGGTTCTGCTGTCCAAAGCCGTCGACGAAGAGGTAGACCGGCACGCCGGCCTTCACCTCGAAGGCGATGTCCTGGGTCGAGTTGTTGCCGTCGCAGGCGAGCTGCGAGCTCTCGGAGTCACAACTGGACCTCGCGTAGATGGCGCCCGCATAGGTCGTCTTCGAGTCGACGACGAGGCGCCCCGAGGCCGTGGGCGTCACCTCGTAGACGACGTCGTTCGACGAGGTACCACCGCACGTGCCGTTCTCCGAGCGACCGTCGTTGGAGGCGCCCAGCGTCGAGCCGTCGAGCGCGACCTTCGCGCCCGGACCGACCGTGACCGGCGCGCCCGGACACTTGTCTTCGGCTTGAGTCGAGCCCCCCGCGCCGCCCGACGCCCCCGCGCTGCCCCCGGCTGGCGCGCCTCCCACCGATCCCCCTCCCGCGCCCGCCGCGCCCGCCGCCGGGCCACCCCCTCCCGCCTTGCCTGCCGCCCCGGCGGCACCAGCCTTCCCCGCGACGCCGCCTCCACCACCAGCCTTCCCGCCCGTCCCCGCCGCGCCACCCTTCCCCGCCGCGCCGCCCTTTCCAGCTCCCGACGAACCCGACTTACCTGATGTGCCACCGTTGCCGCCCTGCGAAGCGCCGCCCTGCGAGGCGCCACCCTGCGAGGCGCCACCCTGCGAGGCCCCACCCTGCGAGGCGCCACCCTGCGACGAGCCTGCTTGGGAGACGCCTCCGCCCTGGCCCGCGCCGGACGCTCCAGGTTGGCCGAAGACCGTGTCGGACGCGTCGGAGCCGCCGCAAGCGATCAGCGCCGCGCAAGCGAGGAAGATCGAGCCGAGCCAAGCGTGATTTCGGAGCATGGGCCGAGTTTGCGCTGCCTGGTGCGCGCTTTCCAGCGGGGCCACGCACGTTGAAATCATCCGGTGACATCGATCACGGCTGGCCCACCCGAGCCGCCGTGGTACCGCCTCCGCCGCGATGAGCCACGCATCCAACCTCCGCCCCGACACGCTCGCCATCCACGCAGGTCAGTCGCCCGATCCGGTGAGCGGCGCGGTGATGCAGCCGATCGTGCTGTCGTCGACCTTCGCGCAGAGCGGACCGGGCGAGCACAAAGGGTGGGACTACTCGCGCAGCGGCAACCCCACCCGCGACGCGCTCGAGCGGTGCCTCGCGGCGCTCGAGGGCGGGACGCATGGGTTCGCGTTCGCGTCGGGCTGCGCCGCGACGACCGTCGTGCTCAACACGCTGCGCCCTGGCGATCACGTGGTCTGCGGCGACGACGTGTACGGCGGCACCTTCCGCATCTTCGACAAGGTGGCGCGGCCGCTCGGCATCCCGTCGACCGCGGTCGACATGACCTCTCTCGAGAAGGTGCAGGAGGCGCTGCGCCCCGAGACCAAGCTCGTGTGGCTCGAGACCCCCTCGAACCCGATGCTCAAGATCTTCGACATCGCCGCGATCGCCGGGCTCGCGCGGGGCGCCGGGGCGACGCTCGTCGTGGACAACACGTTCGCGACGCCGATGCTGCAGTCGCCGCTGGCGCTCGGCGCCGACGTCGTCGTGCACTCGACCACCAAGTACATCAACGGACACTCGGACGCCGTGGGCGGCTTCGCGTGCACCCGCGACGCCGGCCTCGCCGAGCGCCTTCGCTTCTTGCAGAACGCGATGGGCGCGGTGCCGAGCCCGTTCGATTGCTACCTCGTGCTCCGCGGCGTCAAGACGCTGCCGGTGCGGATGCGCCAGCACACGGCGTCCGCGGCGACGCTCGCGGCGCGCCTCGAGGCGCACCCGTCGGTCACCCGCGCGATCTACCCCGGCCTCGCGAGCCACCCGGGACACGCGCTCGCGGCGCGGCAGATGCGCGGCTTCGGCGGGATGATCTCGTTCGACCTCGCGGGCGGCCTCGCGGCGTCCCGCGCGTTCTTGAAGCAGCTGTCGGTGTTCGCGTGCGCCGAGAGCCTCGGCGGCGTCGAGTCGCTCGCCGAGCACCCCGCCATCATGACCCACGCCTCCGTCCCAGCAGACGCGCGGCGCGCCCTCGGCATCGGAGACGGCCTCATCCGGCTCTCGGTCGGCCTCGAGGACGTCGAGGATCTGTGGGCCGATCTCGAGGCCGGGTTCGCGGCGGCTGCCCGCGCCTGACCGTCTTTTTCCGCTGCACGCGCGCGCGCCGTTCGCTAGCGTGTCGCCCGCGCCCATGAAGACTTTCCTCCGCCTCGCGTTCTTCGGCTCGTCACTGTTCGTCCTCGGCGCCTCCGCGCTCGGCTGCAATGATCCCGTGCCACCCACGCCGAAGGGCGCCGTCTCGATGAAGCTGTCCACGATCGTGCCCACGCTGAAGGACGCCGAGGGAAACGCCATCGGCTGCACGATCGGCGGCAGCGAGCTCAAGATGGGCGTCGTCGACGGCAACGCGCACACGTCCGTCGACGAAGAGCAGGGCGCTTACAAGGTCGTCTGCAGGGTCGCGGCCGACGGCAGCTTCACGGCGAGCCTCTCCGGCCCGCGCACCTCGACGACCCAGCTGTCGTTCGACATCGAGGGCAAGGCCACCCAGGGCGGAGACGTCCAGGGCACGCAGGTGTCGTTCGGCGACTCGCAGTTCGGCGCCTACAAATCCAACCCGGCGACCAGCTGCACGGTCTCGCTGTCGACCGCCTCGGGCGACAACGCGCTCGCGGTGACCTCGGGGCGCATCTGGGGCAAGTTCACCTGTCCTCGCCTCTCGGTCCTCGACGCGACCGACACGAGCTCCTGCGCGACCGTGGGCTACTTCGTCTTCGAGAACTGCGACGAGTGACGCGCGGCCGGTCACCGCGTCAGCACGAACACCAGCAGCAGCACGAAGAACACGCCGGCCGCGATCGCCAGGCGCGGCGGCGTCAGCGCGTACGACGCGAGCGTCGGCGGCGGGGCGATCGGCAGCGGGAGCTCGCGCTCGAGCGCGCGCACGCCATCCGACGCGTCGTCGCCAGGAAACACGGCGAGCAGCAGCAACCCGCGCGCGAGGTCCGGGGTCGCGTCGGGCGGCAGGCCGCCGCGCCGGGGCAGACGCAACGTCACCGCCTGCGCCGACTCGGGGAGCTTCAGCTCGACCACCTCGGCCAGCTCCTTGCGCCCCCGCGTGACCACCGCGCCGCTGCGCTCGCAGCCGTCACAGCCGCCGCCGCGGCAGCGCGCGCACTCGAGCATCCTCGGCAGGTCGAGCTCTATCCAGCGCGCCTCGACGAGCCACTCGCGCGGCACGGTGATGCGAAGACGACCGTCAGGGCCCCGCGGCCCCTCGAGGTCGTCCTGCTGCAGCACGCGACCGAGGGCCTGCGTCACGGTCGGCAGCCTAGTCGCTCATCGCTCAAAGCTCACACTTTCCGACACCGCGTCGAGGGAGCCGCGAGCCGGCGTCCAGCCGAGCGCCGCGAGCCTCGCGCCGGACAGCTCGACCCTCGGCCACGGCAGCGGCGGCGCGGCGGCGTCGAAGCGGATCGCGAGGCCCGGGCGCGCGCGCGCGACGAACGCCGCGACGAGCGCGTCCTCTCGCGCCACGTCGAGCGGCGCGACGTTGAACACCGAGAGCGGACCCGGCGCGTGCTCGAGCGCGAACATCGCCGCGTCGGCCCAGTCGTCCGCGTGCGTGAAGCCGGCCACGCGCGCGCCCGCGCCCCCGAGCAGGAGGGTGTCACCAGCAGTCGCCACGCGCTCACGCAGCGCCGAGAGCGTCGCGTCCGAGCTCTCTGGGCCAGCGAAGGGCCCCGCGCGCAGGACGGTCGCCGACAGCCCGAAGGTCCGCGCGAACGCGGCGACGAGCGCCTCGCTCGCGAGCTCGTTCGCGCCGCGCATCGTCGACGGGAGCGCGCCGAGCCCGAGCTCGTCGACCGCGCCGTCGACGTCGCCGTACACCGCCGAGGAGGACGCGAGCACGAGGCGCCGGACGCCGCGCCTCCTCGCCGCCTCGAGGACGTTGTGCGCGGCGATCGTGCCTACCTCGAGCTCGATCCGCGAGTCATCGACGTCACCGCCGCCCGCGCCCACGCCGAGGTGGAACACGACGTCATGACCCACCATCACGACGTCGACGTCCGAGAGGATCCGCGCGTCACCGCGCACGAGCTCCACGCGACCGCCTGCTCGCACCGGATCGAGCCGGGCGCTGGGGCGATCGTCCAGCACGGTGACGTCACCCCGCGCGGCGAGGCGCGACACCAGCCGAGCACCGAGGAACCCCGCCCCACCGATCACGAGCGCGCGCATGCTCCACAGGATCTCAGGGGCGACGGCGCGCGGGCAAGCTCGTGGCGAGTCGAACTCGCTTGGCCCAGCGCGCGTTCGTCGCCGACAATGCGCGCCATGCGCCAGATGCTCCGCTGGTCCCCGGTCTTGTTCCTCGCGATCGTCGGCTGCTCGAAGGGCGACGGCAAGATCGACGTCGAGAAGCTCCCGTGCACCGAGCGCCGACCGACCTCTGGCCTCGACGTGCCCGAGGGGTACATCGCCTGCACGGGGCCGAAGGAGGAGATCAAGGTCGGCGACTTCGTCTGCAAGAAGGGCACGACCGTCGGCGTCTACTCGAAGTCGAAGACCCTCGAAGAGTGCTGGGTCAAGGCGCCGGTCAAGGTCGACGGCGCGCACTGCACGGGCGGCGTCGCGCTGTTTCCAGACGGCAAGCTGCGGCGCTGTCAGCTCGAGTCCGAGCTCTCGCGCGACGGCCTGACCATGCCGAAGGGCGCGTGGATCACGTTCACGCAGTCAGGCCACCCGCGCCGCATCGAGCTGCCGCAGGGCGGGACCATCGGCCCGTACAAGTGCAAGGGCTACCAGAACTTCGTCTACGAGGGCGGCAAGCCGAAGAAATGTCAGCTCGCCGAGGCCACCACCATCGACGGGCAGCCGCGCAAGGCCGACGAGACCGTTTGCTTCGACGAGGCCGGCAAGTCCACCGACTGCGGCAAGGTCAAGCTCTGAGCCCGCGAGAGCACCGGCGCGCGCGGAGGGAGCACCTGGACAGCGACGCGCGCGACGCGGGCAGCCGCTCGCTCCGCGTGTCGTTCGCGCGCCTCGTCGTGTTCGGCGCGATGCTCGCGTTCTTCGGCGCGGGGGCGTTCGCGAAGCAACGCTGGGCCTTCGGCGTCGGCGCCGTCGCGGCCGCCGTGTTCGCGGCGCTCATCGTCGCGCACGCGCGCATCGAGCTGGCCGTCGAGCGCCTGACGCGCGCCGCGAGGTTCGCCGAGCGCGGGCTCGCGCGCATCGACGGCGACCTCGGCGCGCTGCCGCCCCCACGCGCGACCTCCGACGACCGCCGCGCGACAGATCTCGATCTCGTGGGTCCGGGCTCGCTGCTGTCGCTGCTCGACGCGATGGAGACGAAGGAGAGCGCAGCGCGCCTGTTGACGTGGCTCCTTCACCCCGCGGCGCCGGCGGAGCTCGCGGCGCGGCACCAAGCGATCGAGGAGCTCGCGGCCGATCCGTCCCTCGTCGAGCGCCTGTATGTCGACGCGGGCGGGGGCGACGACGACGCGGTCGATCCGCTCGGCGCCGCGCGCGCGCTCGCCCGGTCGCGCCCGGCGCCCGCGTGGCTGGGCCTGGTGGGGCTCGCGTTGCCGCCCGTGACGCTCTCGCTGCTCGCCGCGGGCGATCGCGTCGGCGCGCCGTCGTGGCTCGGCTACGCGCTCCTGGCCGCGCAGCTCGCGCTCGCCGCGACGGCGTCGCGCCACCTGTCGTCCAAGCTCGCGCCCGCGCTCGTCCTCGCGCGGTGGGCGAGCCGCGTCCGGCCGCTCGTGCGCGATCTCGGCGCGCTCTCGGCGAAGAGCGCGGCCCTGCGCGCCGCCGCGACGCGCCTGTCTGCCGCGGCCGACGCCATCGAGACGCTCGATCGCCTGTCGGCGTGGATCGAGGCGCGCTCGAGCGCGCCGCTCGCCATCTTGCTCGGCCCGCTCGTCCTCTACGACGCACACCTCGGCCGCGCCATCGACCGGTTCTGTCGACGCGGCGCCGAGAAGATCGGCGAGGCCGAGGACGAGCTCGCCGTGGTGCTCGCGCTCGCGGGGCTCGCCACGTTTCGCTTCGAACACCCGGAGGCGACCCTGCCCGAGGTGGTCGACGGCGCGCCCGCGCTCGAGATCGAGGGGCTCGTCCACCCGCTCCTGCCGCCTGGCTCGCGCGTGGCCAACGACGTCGCGTTCGGCGGGCCGGGTACGCTCCTGTTCGTCACCGGCTCGAACATGTCCGGCAAGAGCACGTTGCTGCGCGCGACCGGCGTGCTCGTCGCGATGGCGCAGGCGGGCGCGCCGGTCCTCGCGCGTCGCGCGCGCCTGTCCCCCCTCGTCGTGCGCACGAGCCTGCGCGTGTCCGATTCGCTCGCGCGCGGCGTGTCGCACTTCTACGCGGAGCTGCAGGCGCTCCGCGAGCTCACCGAGCGCCCCGCGGGCGAGCCGACGCTGTTCCTGCTCGACGAGATCCTTCACGGCACCAACAGCGAGGAGCGCGTCGCGGGCGCGCGTGGCGTGCTGCTCCACCTGATGGACGGCGGCGCCATGGGCGCGGTCACGACCCACGACCTCGGCCTCGCGGTGCTGGTCGACGATCGCCCGGGCAAGGTGCGCGCCGTTCACCTGCTCGAGCACGCGGACGGCGATCGGCTCGTGTTCGACTACAAGCTGCGCGACGGCCTCTTGCGCTCGGGCAACGCGCTCCGGCTGATGAGATCGCTCGGTCTGCCTGGCGTCTGACGCGACCGCGACGACGCGACTTCCCAAGTCGCGCTCGGACAGCCTAAGATGACGGCCCCATGGCAGCCGCCGCCGCCCAGCCCTCGATCGTCATCTGCCCGTCCTGCGGCTTCAAGAACGCGCCGCCGCCGGCGAACGGCCGCTGCATCTCGTGCGGCGCGTCGATGGAAGCGCTCGGCAAGGTCGCGCGCTCCCGCGAAGAAGAGCTCGAGCGTCGCTACCAGCAAGAGGGCTTCAGCCCGCTGTGGATGCTGATCGCGACGGTGATCCAGGCCGTGCTGACGGGCGCCATCGTGATCGGCCTGCCGATGGTGGTGCCCGCGATCGACTTCGAGGGCGCCAACGGCATGCTGGCGACGGTGCCGGTGTGGTTCACCGGCGGGCTGCTCACGGGCCTCATCTCTCCGGGCAAGACCTTCACCGAGCCGGTGGTCGGCGCGTTCTTCGTCGCGATGCCGACGGTGTTCTACCTGCAGCGCAGCGAGACGGTGCGCACGCTGCCGGTGTTCCTGTACGTGATCATGGCCATCATCGGCATCCTGTTCACGCTGATCGGCTCGTACATGGGCGAGCGCATCCAGATGGGTCCCCCGCCCAAGAAGGTCGACTGAGCCTCGCTCGACGCGCGCTGTTGCTCCTCGCCGCGACCGCGGCGGCGCCGTCGCTCGCTCGCGCCGACGAGACGACCGACGTGCTCCGCGACGTCGCGAAGGCCCGCTCCAAGCTGCGCACGCTGGTCGCGCGCTTCACCCAGGTCCGCGCGCTGTCGCTGTTCGCGACGACGGTCACCAGCCAGGGAGAGCTCTCGCTCGTCAGACCCGACCGCCTCCGCTGGGAGCTGTTCGAGCCGGACGCGATCACCTACTGGGTCGGCCCCGAGGGCCTCGCGTATCGCTCGAAGGCGGGCGCGGGCAAGGTGAGCCCCGGCGAAGCCGGACCGCTCGGCGCCGTGCTCGCGGATCTGCTCACCGTGCTCGGCGGCGATCTCGCCAGGCTCCGCGATCGCTACGACGTGAGCGCCGCGCGCGTCGACGGCGGCGCGCGAGTCACCGCCACGCCCAAGGACGACAAGCTGAAGAAGCTCGTGTCAAGACTCACGCTCGAGCTCGCGCCCGGGCTGGTCGTGCCGCGCAAGTTCGAATTGTTCGAACGGGGCGACGACAGGTCGACCATCGCCTTCGAGGCCGCGCGCCTCGACGAGCCGATCGACCCCAAGCGGATGAGGCCGTGACCGCTCAGCCCGCGTCGACGACGAACCCGTAGCGCTCGGGGTGCTCGAGCGGCGGCAGCGCGACCTCGCGGACGAGCAGGGTCCGCACGGCCCAGAGGTTCTGGAAGATGCGATACCGCAGGGCGGTCTGGTCGAGGTAGTCGACGCCCGCCGAGCCGCCCGTGCCAGTGCGCCGACCGATGACCCGCTCGACCATGCGCGCGTGTCGCTGTCGAAACGTCACGAACGTCTGCTCGACCTCGATCACGGCGTCGATCACCTCGCGAGGCCACGACAGGAGCGGCAGCTCGCGGTAGCTCTCGACGAACACGAGCGCGGCCCGCACGCGGCGCTGGCGTCGGCGCGCCTCGGGGTCGGCGTGCTCTTCGGCGAACAGGAACGCGCGCGCCTTCTCGACCTCGTCGGCGTAGCGCTTCTTCAGGCGCGCGACGTCGTCGCGGGTCATCGCCTGGACGTCGACGCGCGCGACGCGCTCGTCTGCCTCGCGCGCGTGAGCGCCGAGGAAGCGCGTCAAGAAGCGCTCGACGGCCGCGTCGTCGTCGGCCGAGCCCGGCAGCGAGCCGTCGATGGGCGCGCGGGAGAGCCAGTCCTCGAGCACCTCGCGCAGCGACGGGCGATCCTCGAGGCGGCGCTCGACGCGCGCGAGCGACGGCGACGGGTTGCCCCCGTCGTCCTTCAGCGCCTCGAGGTAGCTGCCCTCGCGCCCGAGCGGGATGCGATCGCGATCGTCGAGCCCGAGCACGATCTCGATCTCGCGGAGCTGCGCCGACTGAAAGCCCGACGCCGGCACCAGCCGATCGCGAAACGCCAAGAAATCTCGGGTCGTCAGCGTCTCCATGACCTCGAAGTGCGACACCGACTGGCGCAGGATGGTCGAGACGCGGCGCAGCGAGCGCACCGCCGAGGCCATCAGGTGATCGGGCACCGGCTCGAGCTTGAAGAGATCGCGCGCCGACGTCAGCTCGCGCAGCACGAGCTTGAACCACAGCTCGTAGACCTGGTGCACGACGATGAAGAGCGCCTCGTCGTCGTTGACCTTGGACTCGTCGCCGTCGACGCCGCCCTGCAGCGAGAGCAGCTCCTCGGTCTTGATGTAGCTCCAGTACGTGACGCCCTTCATCGTGAGGTCCCTTCGCGGCGCCGAAAGATCCGTCGCAGCCAGCCGCTCTTCACCTCGGGCTCTCCTTCGAGCGGCGGAGGCGACGCGCTCGGCATGCGCGAGATGAGCGTGGAGGGCGCGGGGCCGACCGGCGTGCCGTACACGAGCGACAGCGCCGCCAGCGCCGAGCGCTGCGCCTCTTCGGGCGTTGCGCCGCGGCCGCTGCGCACCATCAACGTCTGCGTCGGCTCACCGTCGGCGTCGGACGCCTCGCGCCCGAGCAGCTTCACCGCGCACAGCCACGGCCGCTCGCCGCCGATGAAGATCGCGTCGCCGACCTCGACGCGCCCGCCGGCTCGGTGCGCGACCCTGAAGCGGCCGGATCTCGACCTCGGCGCATCTTCGTCTGCGTCGTCGCTCACGGGCTGGACCCTGGAGGGGTTCGGCGCCGAACGCAAGGGCGGCTATCGTGTCGCGCGTCATGCTGAAGCTCGCCCGCTGGCTGGGACCGTGGAGCGACGGGCTCACGCCCCGCCACATCCGTCGCGAACGGCGCGCGCTCGGCGACGGCCACGCCACCCTGCGCTTCTCCGGGCCCGGTCGACCGCGCGGCGCCTATGTCGTCGTCGCGGGCATGCACCCCGACGGCGCCGAGGATCCGAGGCTCGACAGGTTCTGTCGCGTGCTCGCGGCGGCGGGCTTCGTCGTCGACGCGCCGCTGTTGCGCGAGCACCTGCGGCTGCGCCTGCACCCCGACACGCCGACGCACCTCGCGCGCGCGCTCTTGCCGTTCGCCGACGAGGTCCGCGCGCTGGGACTACCGCCGCCTGCGATGTTCAGCGTGTCGTTCGGCTCGCTGCCAGCGATCATCGCCGCGCGCGCGCACCCGAGCGCCGTCTCCGGCCTCGCGCTGTTCGGCGGGTTCGCCGACCTCGGCGCGTCGATGCGCCACGCGGTCACCGGGACGAGCGGCCACGGCGCGCCCGATCCGCTGAACACGCCCGCGATCTTCTTGAACCTGCTGCCACACCTCGACGCAGGCGACGACGCGCCGCTGCTCGAGTGGGCGTGGCTGGCGATGGTGCGGCGCACGTGGGGGCGCCCAGAGCTGAAGCTCCCGGGCGCGCGCGGTCCGGTCGCGCACGCGCTCGCCGCGACGCTGCCCGCGCGACGGCGCGAGCTGTTCTTGATCGGGTGCGGGCTCGCGCCGGGGGCCGACGAGGTGCTCGATCGCGTGCTGCCGCTCCTCGCGACAGAGCACGCCGATCCTCGGCCGCACCTCGCCGCGCTCACGAGACCCGTGGTGATCGCGCACGGCCGCGACGACGACGTGATCCCGGTGATCGAGGCGACGAAGCTCGAGGCCGCCCTCCCCCCCGCGCTGCCGCGGCGGGTGTTCGTCACGGGGATGTACGGGCACACGGGCGCGGCGAAGCTCGATCCGCGCGCTCTCTTCGCCGAGCTCCAGACGATGCTCGGCCTCGTGCGCGCGCTCGACAGGCTGCCCGGCGGCGGGCTCGCGTGACGCGCTAGAACCGCACCGCGGCGCCACCCCAC
The DNA here is from genome assembly GCA_963169165.1 of Myxococcota bacterium. Classification (GTDB taxonomy): domain Bacteria; phylum Myxococcota_A; class Polyangia; order Polyangiales; family Polyangiaceae; genus JADLFU01. The sequence goes on from CAUJFL010000229.1 coordinate 12,586, forward strand.
GAGATGCCGGCGCCGAGCGCGCACATGATCAGGTTGTGGCCCTCGCGGACGCGACCGTCGCGCACGGCCTCGTCGAGCGCGATCGGGATGCTCGCGCTCGAGGTGTTGCCGTACCGGTCGATGTTGAGCACGAACCTCTCGAGCGGCACGCTCAGCCGCGACGCGACCTGCGTGAGGATGCGCAGGTTGGCCTGGTGCGCGACCACCCAGTCGACGTCGGCGCCGTCGAGCCCGCCCGCGACCATCGCGTCGGTCGTGGCGGACGTGAGGTTCTTCACGGCGACCTTGAAGATCTCCTGGCCGGACATGTGAACTTTGTTGCGTTTATTGGCGAGCCCCTCCGCGTCGAGGGGCTCGCGCGTGCCGCCGCCGGGGATCACCAGGGCGTCCGCGAGCGCGCCGTCCGAGTACAGGCGCGTGGACAGCACGCCGCTCGGCCTGTCGCCGTCGCCGCGGGTCGGGCCGAGCAGCACGGCGCCCGCGCCGTCACCGAAGAGCACGCACGTCGCGCGATCGCTCCAGTCGAGCACGCGCGACAAGAGCTCGACGCCGACGACGAGCACGTACTCGGCCTGCCCGCTGCGGATGAACTGGTCGGCGATCGAGAGGCCGTACAAGAAGCCCGCGCACGCGGCCGACACGTCGAACGACGGGATCGCCCCCGCGCCGAGCTTCTGCTGCACGAACACGGCCGTCGCGGGCATCGGCACGTCGGGCGTCACGGTGCCGACGATGATCATCGACAGCTTGCTCGCCGGCACGCCGGCCATCTCGAGCGCGGCGCGCCCGGCCGCGGCGGCCATGTCGCTGGTCACGGTGCCGTCGCCCGCGATCCGCCGCTCCTTGATGCCGGTGCGCTCGGTGATCCAGGCGTCGGAGGTGTCGACCATCCGCGCGAGCTGGTCGTTGGTGCGGACCTGCTCGGGCAGGAAGCGTCCGGTGCCGAGGATGCGTGACCGAGGGGGGTTCATGGCGTCACGCGATCGGTCTGTAGTCGCGCGCGCCCGCCTCCGTCACCAGAGAAACGACATGTAGGTTTCCAGGTTCACGGCCGCTCAGGGCGTCGGGCTGCAGCTCTCCGCGCACGCCGACGGGCACTTGTCGCAGGCACACCCGAACAGCGCGCTGAACTGCGCGTTGCCGATGCAGACCGGCACGAACGTGTCGAGGCACGACTGGCACTGGGGGTTCTGCAGACACGCGACGAGCTGGGGCGCGCACTGCGACGTCGCGCAGCTGCCGCACGACGGGGGCGCGCCTCCCGCGCCAGCGAACCCGCCCGCGCCGCTCGTCGCGCCGCTGCCCGCCGAGCCACCAGCGCCTCCGCCACCGCCGCTGCCGCCAGTGCCGCCGTTGCAAGTGGAGCCGCAGAGCATCTTCGCGGTGTCGACGCAGACGTTGTCCCAGTTGTTCGCGCAACAGAACGCGTCCTGGTTGCACACCGACGCGGCGCACGGGCTGCAGGTCGCGTCGAGCGGCCCGCCGGTCGTACACTCCCAGTGGGCACAGGGCCCGCACGGGCCGCAGTCGCCCGCGCAGGTCTCGCAAGTCTCGCCGGAGCCGCACACGCCGTCGCCGCACGTCGGCGGGCACGGGCCGCAGTCGCCCGGACACGACGCGCAGCTCTCGCTCGGATCGCAGACGCCGTCGCCGCAGCCCGCGCCGCACGGGCCGCAAGAGGCCGCGATCTTGGCGCACTCGGCGTCCCACAGCTCGGTGCAGCAGCTCGGCTTCTGGACGCAGGTCTGGCCGATGCACGAGCTGCAGGTCGAGTCGAGCGGCGCGCCCTCTTGGCAGGGATCGTGCGTGCAGCCGCAAGCCCCGCAGTCGAACGCGCAGCTGCCGCAGGTCTCGCCCTGCTCGCAGACGGCGTTGCCGCACACGGGCGCCGGGCAGCAGTCGCTCGCGCACGTCGCGCAGCTCTCGCCGACGTCGCAGACCGCGTCGCCGCAGGTGCTCGCGCAGCAGTCGCCGGGGCACGTCGCGCAGTCTTCACCGGCGTCGCACACGCCGTCACCGCAGGTCATCGTCGAGCAGCAGTCGCCGGGGCAGGTCGCGCAGCTCTCGCCCGGCCCGCAGACGAGGTCTCCGCACACCTGCGGGCAACAGTCGCCGGGACACGTCCCGCACGTCTCGGTCGGCGCGCAGGTGTTGTCACCACAGATGGGCGGCGGGCAGCAGTCTTGCGGGCACGAGCCGCAAGTCTCCTTGCCCGAGCACACGCCGTCGTTGCAAGTCGAGCAGCTGCCGCAGTCGACGGGGCACGTGCCGCAGGTCTCTCCGAGCCCTGCTTCGCAGACCTTGTCGCCGCACGTCCCTGGGCACGCGCCGCAGTCGAGCGGGCACGAGGCGCAGCTCTCGCCGACGCCGCACACCTTGTCACCGCACATCTCTGGGCAATCGCCGCAGTCGGCAGGGCAAGTCGAGCACATCTCACCTGCCGCGGCGTCGCACTTGAAGTCGCCGCACGTCGACGGGCACGGGCCGCAGTCCTTGGGGCAGCTGGTGCAGGTCTCTCCGTTCTGGGGCTGGCACGAGCCGTTGCCGCACGTCGGCGGGCATGGGCCGCAGTCTTGTGGGCACGACCCGCAGCTCTCGCCGGGGCCGCACACCTTGTCGCCGCAGAGGCCCGGGCAGGGTCCGCAGTCGGACTTGCAAGTGTTGCAGGTCTCGCCGAGCTGCGGTTGGCACGAGCCGTCGCCGCAGGTCGGCGGGCACTTTCCACAGTCTTGTGGGCACGACGTGCAGGTCTCGCCTCCCTTGCACTGGCCGTCACCGCACCCGCCCGAGCCGCAGACGCCGCAGATCGAGGTCGCCTCGCTGACACAGGTGCCGTCCCAGCTCGACTGACAGCAGAACGGATCGGTCGCGCAGACCTTCTCGACGCAGGGATCGCAGGACTTGCCGAGCGGCGCTCCGGTCGCGCAGACGCCGTGGCTGCAGCCGCAGGGGCCGCAGTCTTGTGGACACGAAGCGCAGCTCTCGCCCGGGCCGCAGACCTTGTCACCGCACGCGCCAGGGCACGAGCCGCAGTCGCCCGGGCAGGAATTGCAGCTCTCGCCGGCGCTGCACGCGCCGTCGCCGCAGAACACGGGGCAGGGTCCACAGTCTTGCGGGCAGGTGTTGCAGCTCTCGCCGGCCGACGCGGTGCAGAGCTTGTCGCCGCAGGTCGACGGGCACGACCCGCAGTCGACCGGGCAGCTGTTGCAGCTCTCGCCCTTCTGGGGGCTGCACACCTTGTCGCCGCACGACGACGTGCCGCCCTGCGCCCCGTTGCCGCCCTGCGCCCCGTTGCCGGCGTGACCGCCGCCCCCGACGCCGCTCGAGCCCGCCTTGCCTCCGCCGGCGCCCGCCTTGCCCGCCTGGCCGGCGTAGCCCTTCCACTGGTCATCGAGCGGATCGTCACCGACGATGCCGCCGCAGGCGAGCGCGAGGACAGGCAAGGCCGCGAAGGCGAACAGGGAAGCGAAGGAGGGGCGCGACATGGGACTGGGCGGAGCGTACGGCAAAGAGCGGGCCGGTCCAAGGATGCGGCGGACGGGGCGTCACCGCCGTCGGCGCGCCGTGTGTCACGGCACAGGACGCGACGGCTCGATCAGGCCCGGGTCCACGCGACGCTGCGCTCCCACAGCTCGGCGGCGAGGGCGGCGTCGTCGGAGACGCGGCTCGGTCGCCGCTCGCGCTCGTCGTCGTAGTAGCGGCCGTCGTGCGCCGCGACGTCGTCGCTCGTCGCGCAGTGGAGCGAGGTCTTCGCGCCGTCCTCGTTCGAGCGCATGAACAGCTTGATCACGTGCCTCACGCCCCAGGGCACGCCCCGCCACACGTCGGACGCGATGACGCCCGGGTGCAGCGCGTAGCTCTTGATCTTGCCGCCGTGGCGCCTCGCGCTCTCCTTCGTGAAGAGCACGTTCGCGAGCTTGCTCACCTCGTACTCGCGCATGCCGGTCGTCGACGCGGTGGGCCGCTTCACGGCCTCCCAGTCGATGCCCTTGGCGCGGTAGTGCGAGCGCGACGACACGTTGACGATGCGCGGCTCGGGCGCCTCGAGCAGCGTCGGCAAGAGCAGCTCGGTGAACAGGAACGGGCCGAGGTGGTTCACGCCGAAGATGAGCTCGAAGCCGTCCCTCGTGAGCCCGTGCTGCCCCGCGAGCCCCGCGTTGTTGATGAGGACGTGCACGGGGCGACCGCGTGACGTGAGCTCGGCCGCGGCCGCGCGGACCTGCGCGAGCGAGTCGAGCTCGAGCTGCAAGAATTCGGCTTTGCCTCCGCTCGCTCGGATCTCGTCGAGCACCGGCGCGGTCCGCGCCTCGGATCGGCACGCGAGCACGAGCTCGCCGCCGCGTCGCGCGAGCTCGAGCGCCGTCGCGCGGCCGATCCCGGTGTTGGCGCCCGTGACGACGAACCTGCGACCGCGCTCGTGAGACATGGCGCGGCTCATAGCGCGTTTTCGCTTTCGCACGGGGCGCGCGGCGCCTATGGCCGACGCGTGGCGCTCGCGCTCCTCTTCCCTGGGCAAGGCTCGCAGGTGGTCGGCATGGGGCGTGACGTCTGCGAGCGCTCGGCCGCGGCGCGCGCCGTGTTCGACGAGGCCGACCGCGCGCTCGGCGAGCCGCTGTCACGCCGCTGCTTCGACGGGCCCGACGACCAGCTGACGCTGACCGAGAACACCCAGCCCGCGCTCGTCGCGACGAGCACGGCCCTGCTCGCCGCGCTCACCGAGCGGCTCGGGCGCCCGCTCGTCGTCTCGTGCGCGGCGGGGCACAGCCTCGGCGAGTACGGCGCGCTCGTCGCCGCCGGCGCGCTGTCGCTCGCCGACGCGGTGACGCTGGTGCGCGTGCGCGGCCGGGCGATGCAACAGGCCGTCCCACCCGGCGCGGGCGCGATGGCCGCGGTGATGGGTCTGTCGCCCGCCGACGTCGAGCGCGCGTGCGCCGACGCGGCCGAGGGCGACGTCGTCTCTCCTGCCAACTTCAACGGCGGGCAGATCGTGATCGCGGGCGCCGCCGACGCGGTCGCGCGCGCGTCCCGCCTGGCGACCGAGCGCGGCGCGAAGGTCATCCCGCTCAAGGTCTCGGCGCCGTTCCACTCGGCGCTGATGCGCCCCGCCGCCGAGGCCGTACGAGGCGCGCTCGGCGCCATCACCGTGCGGCCGCTCGCGTTCCCCGTCGTCTCGAACGTCGACGCGCTCCCCAACTCGGACCCGACCCGCGTGCCGGACCTGCTGGTGCGACAGATCGACGGCGCCGTGCGCTGGGAGGAGACGATGAAGCGGCTGGTCGACCTCGGCGTGACGCTCGCGCTCGAGGTCGGCCCCGGGAAGGTGCTGGCCGGCCTCGCGCGGAGGATCACGCCTTCCATCCGCGTCCTGTCGCTGGGCGACCTGGCCGCGATCGAGGCGGCGGCAGCGCTGGTCTAGGCGGCCAGCGATCCGCCGCTCATCCCCGACGCGCCCGCTCCCGACCCATCACGACGCCGCGGTCGCCTGCACGAAGTGGGTGCGCGGCCGCACTGTCGTCCACCTTCGCAGGATCTCGACCGTCTGGGGGTCGTCCTCGTGGAGCTTCGTGAACAGATAGTCTTGAATGCCCTTGTGGACCGCGCACAGCTGGCTCTCGCGCATCCGCCCGAAGATGCTCCCCTGCGTGCGGTAGGCGTGCTCGGGCACGATCCCGCAGTAAGGGTTGTAGGTGCAGCTCACGCAGTCGGGCTGCGCGTCGAGGTTGGAGGCGAGCGTGAGCGCGCGCGTCGTCGGGTGCGTCATCAGCTGGCGGTACGTGCTGTCGAACACCGTGCCGATCTGGAAGAACGGGTCGCCCATCTGCGCCACCATGCGACCCTCGTCGCTGGTGAAGATCTTGCCATCGTAGCTGTACGCGAGCTGCCCGATCACCGCGCCGCCCGGGTTGCGAATGTCGAGAAAGTTAGGCTCTTCGTCGCCGAGGATCTTGGTCAGGAAGATGGCCGCGTACCGCTCGAGCACCTGCACACCCTTCTTGTTGAGCTCGAGCACGTAGTCGGTCGCCGTGCGATAGAAGTCGAGGTACTCGCCGCGCGGATACTCGACGGTCTTCGCGGTGCGCTGCGCCCAGCCGAACGGATCGACCGGGCGGATGAACAGCGCGCGACACCCGAGCGCGACGTAGGTGTCGACGATCTCTTTCGGGTAAGGCAAGAGCCCGCGCGTCGTCGTGAGCAGCGCCTCGACGTGATAGAGGACCGGATCGAGGCCGAGCCCCTCGTAGGCTTTGTTGATTTTCTCGATCCACTTGGTGGCCTCGCGGTACGCGTTGCCGCCCGCGAGGATGCGCTGCTTGTTGTGAAGCGCCTCGGGGCCGTCGATGCTCGTGCAGATCTGCACCTTGTTGTCGACGAGCCAGGCGAGCTTCTCGTCGGTCATCAGCGCGAGGTTCGACACCATCGTGAACTCGAGCTGCTTGCCGTAGGCGCGGTTCTTCTGGCGGGCGGTCTCGACGATGTGCTTGACCACGTCGAAGTTGACTAGCGGCTCACCGCCCTGAAACTCGATCGTGATCGACGGCGAGGTGGACTGCAGGGCCAGCTCGACCGATCTCTCGGCGACCTCGCGGGTCATGTCGGTGTGTACGGCGTCCATGTCGGCGCGCGACGCGTGACAGTAGACGCAGGACTCGTTGCACCTGAGCGTGACCACCATCGCGTGGAGGTTGGGGCCGTAGTCGAGGAAGCGCTTCTTGCGCGCCATCCGGTCGGCCTGCGTCGCGACGTCGACGCGCGCCTTGACGAAGTTGCGCGCCGCGAGCCGCTCGTACAGCGCCGACCCGTCGCCGACCTCGCCTCTGTACATGGCGGCCAGCTCGTCCTTCGTGACGAAGATCCAATCGCCGAAGCCGTTGGTGAGCAGCGCGTCGCCAGCGACCTCGCGGAACCGGAACGGGACGAACGTGTCGGCGCCCTTGGGCTTGGTGCGGAGCGAGACGAGGTCGATCATGCGAACGCTACCTTTTCTGACAACCCCACGCGCGTCAACGAGGGCCGCTTCGGCCCCGCGAGAAAGTGAGGTAAGCGCGGCGCATGGGGCCCGAGAGACTGCCGACCTTCACCAAGCTGCCGCTCGGCGGGCTCGACCGACGCGCGATCCTGTCGGCCATCACCGCGCACGGCCCCGGCGTCGCGCGGCAGGACCTCGCGGCGGCGCGCGCGGCGGTGACGTCGACGGGCGTCGAGCTCCCCGAGGGATCGGTCGTCGTCTTGCTCGGCGGCTCGGCCGGGGTCCTGCGCGCGCTCGCGATCCAGCTGTTGTTCGGCGAGCGCGTGCCGGTGGTCGCGGTGCACTACGACAGCGAGAAGCTGCAGATCGGCGCCCACCAGGCGCGCGCGCTCGTCGAGGCGGCGACCGAGGCCGGCGTCGCGTGCTCGTACACCAACGCCGACGCGACGCGCCCCGAGACCATCGCGAACGTGGTCGAGTCGCTGCGGGGGAGGTACCGCGTCGCGCACCTCGTCAACGGCATCGCGGCCGGCGCGACCAAGCGGTTCGCCGAGGCTGGCCCGGCGCGCGTCCGCGAGCTCGACGTCGCGTTCGATCCGGTGCGCCAGGTGGCCGACCTCGCGAGCGCCGACAACCTGCGCGGTCTCGGCCTCGTCGACGTCGACGTCGCGACGCCGGCCGACATCGAGCGCACGTACAGGTTCATGGGTCACTCGACCGGTCCGTGGGCCGACGCGCTCGCGCTGGCCGGCCTCCTGGTGCCCGGCGAGAGCCTCGTGGCCTTCACCGACTACGACTTCGAGCCTGACGACCCTGTCTACGCGATGGGGCCGCTGCACCACGCGAAGGTCATCCAGCGCCAGTCGATGGCGGCCGTCGCCGAGCGCTACCGGGTGCGCACGACCCGCGTCGCCTACCCCGCGATGAACACGAGCGCGCTCGGAGCCATCCCGGGCGGCACGCTGATGTTCGCGGGGACGGCGCAGCTCCTGCTCGAGCGGGGCGAGTACCGCACGATCGCCGAGCTCGCGCGCGACACGGTGCCGATGTTCGCGTCGAGCTTCGACGCGCCGACGCTGTCGCTCGACGCCGCGTACCAGGCGACGCTCGCGGAGTTTCACGCGAGGAAGCGCGCGCTCACGCGCGGGACGGTGCGCGAGGCGCTCGCGCGGGTCTTCGGTGAGCCGAGGGTCATGCAATGACGCGCGCGTCGGGGTTGCTGCTCGCCACCGCGCTCATCGCCTGCAGCGCAGACGACGGAGGCGACGTGCTCGAGATCTCCCAGGGAGGCGCCGCGGGTCGAGCAGGCGCAACGCAGGCGGGTCAAGCGGGCGCAACGCAGGCGGGTCAAGCGGGCGCAACGCAGGCGGGTCAAGCGGGCGCAACGCAGGCGGGTCAAGCGGGCGCCGCGCAAGCGGGCCAAGCAGGCGCAACGCAGGCGGGTCAAGCGGGCGCAACGCAGGCGGGTCAAGCGGGCGCCGCGCAAGCGGGCCAAGCAGGCGCCACGCAAGCGGGACAAGCAGGCGCTCCGCAAGCGGGTCAAGCAGGCGCTGCGCAAGCGGGACAAGCAGGTGCCCCACAGGGCGGACAAGCGGGCGCCCCACAGGGCGGACAAGCAGGCGCGGGGGGTTGCCCTCCGGAGATGGTGCCGGTCGACGCGACGGGCGCCTCGTGCATCGATCGCTGGGAGGCGCACGTCGAGGTGCAGCTCGGTCCCGGCTGGTCGACGCACTCCCCCTACGACACGCTCGACGACGAGGTGGCCCCGTTTCGCGCGGCCTCGGCCGGGGGCGTCGTCCCTCAGGGTTACATCTCGGGCGTGCAGGCGCGCGCGGCCTGCGAGGCCTCGGGCAAGCGCCTCTGTACCGCGACCGAGTACCGCGCGGCGTGCCGAGGTCCCGACGATCGCGTCTGGCCCTACGGAGACACGCGGATCCCGGGCGCGTGCAACGAGGGTCGGGCGACACACCCGGTCATCGAGCTGTTCGGCCCGGGCACTCCGTTCGACTCGGTGCACATGAACGATCCCCTGCTGAACCAGCTGCCCGACTCGCTGGCCAAGACCGGCTCACACCCGCAGTGTCAGAGCCCGGGCGGCGCGCTCGATCTCGCGGGCAACCTGCACGAGTGGGTCGACGATCCCGGTGGCACGTTCCTCGGCGGGTTCTACGTCGACGCGGTGCTGAACGGCGAGGGCTGCAAGTACACGACGACGGCGCACGCGATGAGCTACCACGACTACTCGACCGGCTTTCGCTGCTGCTGGTGATCAGTCGTCGAGCGGGACCGCGTCGTCTCGCAGCGCGACGACGGGGCGCCAGGGCCAGTCGGGGCCGCCGTGGACGCAGCCCACCATCAGCTCGTCGTCGGAGCAGGCGATGCGCAAGTGAAAGTGATCGTCGTGCGCGGCGCTGTCCTTCGGCTGGTGCATGAGGTTGGCCGCGCGATAGAGGAGGTGATCGGGCTCACCCGCCGCGCGCGCGTGCGTGAGCAGCATGGCCTCGACCCACTCGGCCACGAACAGCCACTCGACGTCCGCGTGCGGCGAGGTGAGCAGCGCCTTCGCGAGCGCCCACGTACGCGGGACATCGAGCCGCGCGAAGCGCGCCGGGCCAGGCACCTCGGCCAGCCCGTCGGGCCCGACCTTGACGAACCCCGGTGACTCGAGCGGCACCCCCGACGGCGTCGTGTAGAAGAACAGCAGGTCGACGTCTCGACCCGCCCGATGGGACGCGTGCCCTCGCAGCTTCCCGCCGCGCGGACCCGACATGTCGCCCACCACGAGCGGCGACCCACCTTCGCGCGTGCGCGTCGCCGCGGCCGCGAAGAGGAGCGTGTCGACGAGCCCCTTCGTGCCGAAATTTCGGCCGTTCGTCGGCCGCAACAGCCTCACGCCAGGGGCATCCTTGGGCAACGCCACCGGAGACAGGAGCACGCCATAGCTCGGACCTCCCATCGAGCCGCGCGCGCCCGGAGCGAGCGGCGTCGGCACGCTGGCGCAGCCGACCGACAGCGCTAGCCACGCGAGCGACGCGGCGCGTCCCCTCACGGCGCGAACCGATATCCGACGCCGCGCACCGTCACGATGTGCCGCGGGCGCTGCTGATCGTCCTCGAGCTTCTGCCTGATCTGGAGCACGAAGTTGTCGATCGTGCGCGTCGTGCCGTGGTGGTTCTCTCCCCAGACGGCGGCCTGGATCTGATCGCGCGTCAGGACGCGTCCGCGCGCCCGGACGAGGACCATCATGATGTCGTACTCGGTCGCGGTGAGCTCGACAGGCCGCCCGCCGCGCGTCACCGCGCGCGACGCGGGGTCGACCTCGATCGACCCAAACGAGAACGGCCGATCGGCGCCTTCGGCCCGCGGGCCGCGCTTCAGCACCTTGCGCACGCGCGCGAGCAGCTCCGCGAGGCCGAACGGCTTGGTCACGTAGTCCTCGGCGCCGAGCTCGAGCCCCATCACCTTGTCGAGCTCCGCCCCGCGCGCCGACAGCATGATCACAGGGGTCTTCACCCGTCGCTGCGACAGCTCGCGCAGGATCTCGAAGCCGTTTCGCTTCGGGAGCATCACGTCGAGGATCAACAGATCGAACCGCCCCGTGCGCGCGAGCTCGAAGCCCTGCTCGCCGTCGCCCGACACCGTGACCGAGTAGCCCTCGGCCTGGAGGTTCAGCTCGAGCCCGAGCGCGATGGAGGCGTCGTCCTCGACGACGAGGATATGCTTCGAAGGATCGGCGCCCTCTGCCACGGTCGTTTCGCGTGGCGTTGTAGCGTGCTCGGCCTCGCCGACCAAGCGCCCCGCACGCGCGGCTTGGCCGGTCGCCCGAGCCGGGCGAGGATGCCGCCCAACGTGACCCGAGAGATAGGCCTCACGGCCGCCCGCGAGATCAGAAAGAACCTGAAGACGACGAAGGGCATCGCCCTGTTCGTGCTGTTCATGCTCGGCGGGCTCGGCTCGCTCGCGGTGATGCGCGGGTTCAAGTGGCTTGTGCAGAGCGCGACCCGCACCCAGCCGCCACCCGAGGTCATGCGCGAATTCAAGCTCAACGCGCTGACCGAGGCCTACGGCGAGGCGACGGCCAGGTACCTCGTCGACTGTCCGGGCATGCTCTACACGCAGTTCCAGCTCACGCTGTTCTTCTTTCCGCTGCTGATCCTGCTGGTCGGGTTCGACGTGATCGCGGGCGAGACACAGCACCGGACCTTTCGCTACCTCGTCGTCCGCGCGCCGCGCGCGGCGATCACGACCGGCAAGGCGCTCGGGCTGTGGGCGGCGACCTCGACGATGCTGCTCGTGCTGTTCGTCACCTCGGCCGTCGCGGCGATCGCGGACGGAGAGCCCGTCGGCGCGGTGATCGGCTGGGATCTGCGCCTGTGGGCGTTCGCCGCGGTCTATGGCGCGGCCTACGTGGGGCTGACGACGCTGACCTCCAGCCTCGTGCGCACGCCGATCATCGCGCTCTTGTCGGGCTTCGGCCTCGTCGTCTTGCTGGGCATCGCGCGGTTCGTGCTGCTCGTGGCCAAGCTCGACTGGGCGACGTGGATCTTCCCGTCGACCTACGACAAGTGGCTCTTGTCCCCCGATCCAAAGCACCTGTTGTCGGCGATCGCGATCCTGCTGGCGTGGGGCGGCGCGTGTCTCGCGATCGCGGTCGAGGTCGTGCGAAGGAGGGACGTCTGATGGCCAGACTCGACGACAAGGGCTCGGCGCCTGCGATCGAGCTGCGCGGCGTGACCAAGCGCTTCGGCGCGCACGCGGCGGTGTCCGAGCTGTCGCTCAAGGTGCCCGACGGCGCCATCTTCGGCCTCATCGGCCCCAACGGCGCGGGCAAGACCACGACGTTCTCGATGATCGCGGGCTACCTGTCCCCCACCGCGGGCGACGTGTACGTGCTCGATCATCGCCCGACCGCGGTCGAGGCGCTGAAGGGCAAGGTGGGGGTCTTGCCGCAGGACGCGCTCTTGCCCGCCAACGATCGCGTCGGAGATTTCCTCACGTACCTCGCGCGGCTGCAGGGCATCGCCGACGATCGCGTCGAGCAAGAGGTCAAGGCCGTGCTCGCCGAGGTCGACGGCGCCGACTGGGGCCCGCGCAAATGCGGGCAGCTGTCGCACGGCATGGCCAAGCGTGTCGGCATCGCGCAGGCGCTGCTCGGGCAGCCGCGGGTCGTGCTGCTCGACGAGCCGACCGCGGGGCTCGATCCGCGCGTCGCCTACGACATCCGGCAGGTGCTCGCGAAGCGCCGCGGCAAGACCACGCTCGTCATCTCGAGCCACAACCTGCAAGAGCTCGAGGAGATCTGCGATCACGCGGCGATCCTCGATCACGGCGCGCTCGTGCTCGCGGGCACGATGGCCGAGCTGACCGCCGCGGCCGAGGAGGTGCGCTTCACGCTCGCGCGAGGCCCCGTCCCCGAGGAGCAGGTGCAGCGCATCCCCGGCGTCCGCACGGTGGCGTGGGACAAGGCGAGCCGCGAGCTCGAGGTCGCGTTCGACAAGGCCGAGTGCGACGCCGAGGAGATGATCCGCCGGGTGCTCGTCGTCTTGCTCGCCGAGAACGCGCGCATCTCGGGCGTCACCAAGGGTCGCGGGCTCGAGCAGCGCGTGATGGAGCTCACCTGACCCGGCAGGTGATAAGAGCGCGCCGGCATGGCTGACGCCCGCTCCCAGCTCGCCCGCGCGCGCCGCATCGTCCTCAAGATCGGCTCGAAGACCCTCTCGCAGGATCGCGAGGCGATGCGCCGGATCGCCGGCGAGATCCACGCGCTCACCTCGAGCGGCCGCGAGGTCGTGCTCGTGTCGAGCGGAGCTATCGCGCTCGGCGTCGCGAAGCTCGGCATGCGGGCGCGCCCCCGCGAGATCGCCCGGCTGCAGGCGGCGGCCGCGGCGGGCCAGACCGTGCTGATGAACCGCTGGGAGGCGGCGTTCTCCACGGTGGGCGTGACGGTCGCGCAGGTGCTCCTGACGCACGCCGATCTCGCCGATCGCGCGCGCGCCAACAACGCTCGCCTCGCGCTCTCCGCGCTGCTCGCCGAGGGCGCGCTGCCGATCATCAACGAGAACGACACGGTCGCCATCGACGAGATCAAGTTCGGCGACAACGATCAGCTGGCGAGCATGGTGGTGCCGCTGGTCGACGCCGAGCTGCTCGTCCTGCTGTCAGACGTCGAGGGGCTGCTAGACGGCGCGCGACGTGTCCCGCTCGTCGTAGACGTCGAGCGCGAGGCCCGCCCGCTCGCGGGCAAGAGCACCTCCGGCGTCGGCACCGGGGGCATGGCGAGCAAGGTCGAGGCCGCGAGGCGCGCGACGCTCGCCGGCGCGTCGGTCGTCGTCGCGGACGGGCGCGTCGCGGGCGTGCTCGGCGCGCTCGTGTCGGGCGCCGACGTGGGCACGCTGTTCGCTCCTTCGCCGCGGCGGATCGGCGCGCGCCGCCACTGGATCGCGTTCACCCTGCGCCCGCGAGGCGCGCTCGTGCTCGATCCTGGCGCGGTCGACGCGCTCTCGAGGCGAGGCAAGAGCCTCTTGGCCGTCGGAGTCCTCGGCGTGCGAGGCGATTTTCGGCGGGGCGACGCGGTCACCATCGTGGACGTGAACGGCCGCGAGGTCGCGCGCGGGCTGACGCGCCTCTCGGCCTCCGACGCCGCGGCGATGGCCGGACGTCACGCCGCGGGAGACGACGACGACACGCTCGTCGTGCACCGTGACGATCTCGTGTTGCTCGGCTGAGCTCGACGAAGAGGCCCCGAGAGCTACGCTTGGGCGGGCTGCGCGGTGAAGGTCGGATCGCGGCCGCTCGGGACCTCGACGGGCGCGCCGCCGTCGTTCGACGGCTCGTCCGACGCCATCTGATCGATCAGCGGCAACCAGACGCGGAACGTCGTGCCGACCCCAACCTCGCTCTCGACGGCGATGGCGCCGCCCGCGCGCTGCACGATGCCGTAGGTGATCGCGAGCCCGAGGCCCGTGCCGTGCGACGGGCCCTTGGTCGTGAAGAAGGGCTCGAACACGTGCGCGGCGACCTCCTTGGGCATCCCCACGCCGTCGTCGCTCACCGCGATCTCGGCGTAGTCACCCGGCAGCAGCGCCGTCGGGAGGCCCGCTGTCACCACGCGCAACCGAGCGTGGATCCGCCCGCCTCCCGGCATCGCCTCGCGCGCGTTCATGATGAGGTTCACCAGCACCTGCTCGAGCTGCACCGTCGCGACGTACGCGACCGGGCGCGTGTCCGGCGGCGTGTCGACCGTGAGCCGGATGTTGTGCCCGAGCGAGCTCGCGACGAGCGACACGACGCCGCGGAGCGTCTTTCCGACGTCGCTCGGCTCGGGCGTCACGTCTCCTCCCCGCGCGAACAGGAGGAGGTGGCGGGTCAGCTCGGACGCGCGCGTCGCCGCCTCCCGGATCCGCTCGACGTCGGCGCGCAACGGCTCGCTCGGCGCGAGCCCCTGCAGCACCAGCCGCGCCTCGCTCGTGATGACGAACAGCAGGTTGTTGAAGTCGTGCGCGACGCCGCCGGCGAGGCGGCCGAGCGACTCCATGCGCTGCGCCCGCGCGAGCTGCTCCTCGGCGCGCACGCGCTCGGTGACGTCGTGGATGATCGACAAGAGGAGCGACCGATCGCCGAGATCGAGGCGGCCCGTGAACACCTCGACCTCCCTCATCTCTCCGCCCTTCAGGCGGTGCTGAAACCTGAAGGTGCGCGAGCCGCCGCGCCGCACCAGCGCGAGCGCCTGATCCACGCGCTCGCGAGGCAGGGTGTTGATGCGATCGATGTGCAGGCCGCGCAGCTCTTCGATCGAGTAGCCGTAGAACTCGACCGCCGCCTGGTTCGCGTCCTCGATCGTGCCGGTCGACGGATCGACGAGCAGCTTGATCGCGAGGTTCGAGTGGAAGATCTGGCGATAGACCTCCTCGCTGCGCCGGAGCGCGCGCTCGTCGTGCAGGCGGCGGGTGACGTCACGCAGGACACCGAGCGCCCAGGCCGGGGCGCCGAGCTCGTCACGGACGGCGCTGAACGACGCGTCGAACGACAGCGCCTCGCCCGCAGCGCTCGTGGCGTCGAGCCTGCCGCGCCAGCCCGACGCGGCGTCGTCGAGCGACACGCCCCTGTGCACGAGCTCGACCTCGCGCCCGACGAGCTCGCTCGCCTCTCGCCCGACCACGCGCTCGAACGCGGCGTTCACGTACACGAAGCGCCCGTCGGGCCCCACGATCTCGACCGCGTCGGCCAGTCCACCCAGCGCGGCTTGAAGCGTCGGGATGACCATCTTCGCGCAACGTAACTCAGGAGGCGACGACGCGGGCGCGGTTTTGGTCGCCTCTCGCCGAACGGCGGAGTCCCATGCTTCGGACCACACGCCTGCCGTCAGCGCGTCGAGCGCGAGCGCGGCGGCGGTGGCGCGCGCCTCGGCGTCGAGGTGCTCGTCGACCGGCGCCGAGGGATCCTTCGCCTTCGCGAGCGCGCGTAGCAGCGCCTGGATTGTGTCGAGGACCTCGCGGGTCAGCTTGCGCCGCTCCTCTGCGCGCTCTTGACGCAGCCGCGCGAGCGCGATCTCGGCGTCGGCAAACACGCCGCGATCCAGGTGAAACGTCGCGCGCACCTCGTAGAACGAGCCCGTCCCTCCCAGCGTCTGCAGCCTCGCGCTGTCGTCGTCGGTGGTCACCCGCAGCGATCGATCGACCGCGCGCCCCGCGCGCAGGCGCACCTCTGGCAACAGCGCCGTCGCGCGGGCGCGGCGCGCGAGGCGGTCGAGCCTGTCGTCTTCGATGGCGAGGTCCGCCGCTCGCCACGCCGCGCGCAAGACGCGCGAGACCTCATCCGAACGCAGCGTCGGCAGCCCCGCCGCCACCTCGACGCGAGGCTGTTCGAGCGCTGACGGGAGCGCCGCCGCGGGTCTGAGCTCGAGCTTCTGCCGCGGCAGCGCCGCCTTCTCGAACGCGAAAGAGACGGTCGCGAGCGCACCCGACTCGAGCCGATCGCCGCTCGTCGCTCGCCACACGTCGACCGACAGCGTCAACGCGCCCGGCGAGGGGAGCGGCGGCAGCCCGCGGGGCGGCTCCGCGCGGGCGTCGCCGAGCGGGGTGAGGAGCAGCGAGCAGGCGAGCGGCCAGGCAGAGCGCACGATCTCACTATCGGCCGCTCACGCCGACACTTTCACACTTTCTTCGCGAGACGCGCGTTCAGGTCAGGCTGGCGACAGGCCCGACGAGCCGAGCGGCCACGGAGCCGCCGCCTCGCTCGAGCCGCCGACGCGGGGGAGCGGCGGCGCGACGAGAGGCTCGGACGCGAGCGCGAGGGCCAGCGCGAACCTCGGCGACGGCGGCGCGCGAAGCGGCACGATCCGATCGGCGTCGAGGCGAGAGAACGCGCTCGCGACCCTCGGCGACGGCGCGAGGGGGGGGACCGTGACGCTCGTCGACGCGCGCGGCGCGACCGTGACGTCTCGACGAGCCCCGAGCTTCGCGGCGACCGTCGCGCCCGCGGGGAGCTCTCGCGCGACGTGCTGCCCGACGGCCGACGCGAGCGGCAGGACCCGGGTGAGACGCTCCCCGCTCGGCGCCTCGATCGACAGCTCGATCACGGTATCGACCACGGCCCGACGGGTCTCCCAGTAGACGAGCGTGGTGGTCGGATCGATCGGGAGCGCCACGATCTCCTCGACGCCGTACGACCGAGGGAGGGGCGCCTCGTCGAGCATCGGCCGCGGCCGCGGCGCCTCGTCGAGCGCCTGCGGCGCGTCGGACGCCGCGACGGGCGACGCGCTCGCAGGCGCGGGCGCCTCGGGAGCCGCCGCGGGACGACTCGCCTGATCGAGCTGAGCGGCGAGCGCGCGCGCGGCTACGGGCTCCGGCTCGCGCGCCAGCACCTGTTCGAGGACCTTTCGCGCCCGCGCCTGGGTCCCCTGCGCGACATAGATCTCGGCGAGGTTG
>CAUJFL010000230.1 GCA_963169165.1 Myxococcota bacterium
AGCGGCGCGTTCGTCGAGCTCGCGCCGGCCGCGCCCACCCAGACCTCGAGCGCGCGCGCCGAGGCCGCGCCCGCCCCGTTCGTCCTCGCGTCGGCGCTGATCGTCGGGTTCGTGTTCTTCCTGATGGAGCTCGTCTGGTACCGGATGCTCGGGCCGCTGCTCGGAGGGTCGGTCTTCACGTTCGGGATCATCCTCGCGGTGGCGCTCGCCGGGATCGGCCTCGGCGGCCTGGCGTACGCGACGCTGGGGCAGAACCGCCCCGCGACGCTGACGGCGTTCGCGGTGACGTCGCTGCTCGAGGCGCTGCTCGTCGCCGTCCCGTTCGCGCTCGGCGATCGCATCGCGGTCCTCGCGGTGGCGCTGCGGACGCTCGGCGCGTTCGGGTTCGCCGGCCTGTCGGTCGGGTGGCTCGCGGTCGCGACGATCGTGGTGTTCCCCGCGGCGTTCGCGTCGGGCGTGCAGTTTCCGCTGCTGATCGCGCTGCTCGGCCGCGGGCGCGAGGGGGTCGGCAGACAGCTGGGGCTCACCTACGCGTGGAACACGGTGGGCGCGATCATCGGCTCGCTCGCGGGCGGCTTCGGGCTCGTGCCGCTGCTCGGCGCGCCGGGCGCGTGGCGGCTGGTGGGGATCCTGCTGGTCGGCGTCGGGCTCGCGGCGGGCGGCCTCGCGGCGCTCCGCGCGCGGCGCCCGGCGCTGCTGCTGCTGCCCGCGCTGCTCTCGGCGCTGACGTTCGTCACGCTCGCGTCGACCGGGCCGACGGCCGCGTGGCGGCACACGCCGATAGGCGCGGGGCGCGTGTCGGTCTCGAGGCTCGCGACGCCGGTCGCCGCGATGAGCTGGCTGTCGGAGAGCCGCGCGCGCCTGCTGTGGGAGCGCGAGGGCGTCGAGAGCAGCGTGGCGATGGCGCGCGGCGACGACGTCGTGTTCATCGTCAACGGCAAGACCGACGGGAGCCTCCGCAGCGACGCCGCGACGCAGGTGATGTCGGGGCTCGTCGGCGCGTGCCTGCACGGCTCACCGAAGTCGGCCTACGTCATCGGCATCGGCACCGGCTCGTCGGCGGGCTGGCTCGGCGTCTACCCCGGCATGGAGCGCGTGGACGTCGCCGAGATCGAGCCGGCGATCCTCGACGTCGCGCGACAGGCGGCGATCGTGAACAAGGACATGCTGCGCAACCCGAAGGTGAAGGTGCACCTCCAGGACGCTCGCGAGGGCCTGCTCACGGCCTCGCGCCGCTTCGATCTCATCGTCAGCGAGCCGTCGAACCCTTACCGAGCGGGCATCAGCAGCCTCTACACCAAGGAGTACTACGAGGCGGTCGCGTCGAGCCTCGCGGACGACGGCCTGTTTTTGCAGTGGTTCCAGGCCTACGAGATCGACGCCCAGACGGTGCGGAGCCTCTATCTGACGCTCGGGAGCGTGCTGCCCAACATCGAGACGTGGCGGCTCGAGGCGAACGATCTCCTCCTCGTCGCGTCGAAGCATCCGCGGGCGGTCACCACCGCGGCGATCGACAAGTGCCTGGCCGATCCCAACGTCCGCGAGGCCGCTCGCGTCGCCTGGGCCACCGACACGACGGCGGGGTTCCTCGCGCACTACGTCGCGCGCCCCAGCTTCGCGAGGTATCTCCGCGCTGAATACAAGGACCAACCGCTCAACACGGACGACCAGAATCCGCTGGAATTCGGCTTCGCGCGCACGGTCGGGGTGGCCGCGCTGGAGGGCAAGGACGTGACGGCGGCCGCGGCGGCGCGCGGCGAGGACCGGCCGACGCCGGACGCGGGGCCGATCGATCTCGCGGCGATCGACGACGAGCTGGTCTCGCAAGGGATCGCCCGCGACGGCTCCGCTCCGCGCCCCGCGGGGGCGGGGCCCGAGGTCGTGCTCCGGCACCGAGCGCTCGACGCGTGGCTCCGCGCGGACGCGCCGGGCGCGGTCGAGGCCTGGAGGAAGCAGCCCAAGCCGCCGACGACGCTGGTCGAGCGGGTCGCGCTCGGCGAGGTGCTGTCGGCGGTGGGCGACGAGGCCGGGCTCGAGCTCGTCCGCGCCTACGAGGTCACCAACCCCGCCGAGGCCGCGCTCGCCCGCGCGCTCTACGCGATCGCGAAGCATCGGCCCGATGACGCGGTCCCGCACCTCGCCCACGCGTTCGACGCGCTCCGCGCCAGCCCCTGGGTGATGACGCCGGCGGCCAACCACCTGTTCGGTGTGGTGCTCGGCCTGGCTCGTGACGAGCCCCGCCTCGCCCCCGCGCTGTTCGAGATCGTCAAGCGCCCCCTCGCGGGAGAGCTCTTCGAGGACAAGCGCTCGTCCGCCGCGTTCGAGATCTCGCGCAAGATCCGCGGCGGCAGCGCGTGCCTCGAGGCCCTCGCGCCGTTCGAGAAGTATCCTCCGTGGGACTACAACCTGCTCTCGGCGCGCGTGGCCTGCTACGCCGAGCTCAACGATCCGCGGCGAGCCGCGGCCGAGGCGGACCTCGCGCGGTTCGTCGCGTACATGCCCGCGCCCCTCGATCCCGACGCGCCGCCGCCTCCCCCTCCGGCACGGCGCCCGCGCCCGGCACCGTCAGCCTCCGCGGTCCCGCCGTCGGCCTCCGCGGCGTCCACGTCATCCGCGCCCTCAGCGTCGTCCGCGGCCCCTTCGGCTGCCCCGCCCGCGCCGCCCGCGGCGTCGTCTCGATGAGCTGGCGCGAGCCGCCGACCGGTGGGCTGGGCGACGCCTCGCGCTACCCCAGCCTCTCGGAGCTCGCGCGGTCGCTCGGCGAGCTCCGCGACCGCGGCGCGACGCTGTCGACGATCGGCACCTCGGTAGAGCACCGCCCGATCCTCGCGGTCACGGTCGGCCCGCCGACGCGCGACGTGACGCTCGTGCTCGCGGGCCTTCACCCGCTCGAGTGGATCGGCGTCGCGGTCGCGCTCGCCCTCTCGCGCGCGCTCGCCGAGCCAGGCGCCGCGCGACGCCGCATCGTGATCATTCCGCTCGTGAACCCCGACGGGTACGCGCGCGTCGAGGCGGACCAGCGCGCACGACGCCGAGCGCTCGCGCGAACCAACGCGCGCGGCGTCGATCTGAACCGCAACTTCCCGACGAGCTTCGAGCCCCGGCGCGCGCGGCCGCTGCTAGGTCCGCTCGGCTGGGGCCACGGGACACGAGCCCGCTCGGAGCCCGAGGTTGACGCGGTGTGCGCGCTCACGGACACGCTCGAACGAGGTGGCGCGCGGCTCTCTCGCGCGCTGTCGCTGCACAGCGCGGGTCGCAAGGTGCTCTATCCTTACGGAGGTCGCCTCGCCGCCCCCGTCGACGCAGCCGCCCACCGTCGCGCCGCGAGGCGCCTCGCGCGCGCGTTCGACGACGGGTACTCGATCGATCAGAGCTCACGCTGGGTGCCGGGCGCGTTCGCGCCTGGGATGGAGATCGACCACCTCCACGATCGCCACGGCGCCCTCGCGCTCCTCGTCGAGTGTCGCGGCGGGCGACCTGCGAGCCCGCGCGATCTCCTCGACCCGTTCCGCTTGTTCAACCCGCCAGATCCCTCACCCGTCGTCCAGCGCCTCGTCCCAGCGCTCACGGATTTCGTCAACGGAGCGCCATGCTGAGCCCACGCAAGTCCCCTCGACTCATCGCCTCCGCGCTCGCCCGGCGAGCCCCCGTCACGTCACTCATCGCGCTGGCCGCCTGCGCCGCGCGGCCGCCGTCGGCTCCGCGCGCTGGGTCCGAACGCGGCTCGGCGGTCGCGACAGAGAACGCGACCGCGAGCCATGTGGCGCTCGACGTGCTGAAGCGTGGCGGTCGCGCCGCCGACGCGGCCGTCGCCGCCGCCTTCACGCTCGGCGTCGCCGTCCCCGTCTCCAGCGGAATCGGCGGCGGGGGCGTCGCGCTCGCGTGGGACGCGCGCACGAAGAAGCTGACCGTGCTCGATTTTCGTGAGACAGCGCCGCAAGGAGCGATCGCCGAAGAGCTCGAGGACAAGACCCCCCGGGGCGCGCTCGTCGGCGTCCCGGGCGAGGTCGCGGGGCTGCTCGAGCTGCACGCGCGCCTCGGCTCGCTGCCCCTGCCCGAGCTGGTCGCCCCCGCCGCCGAGCTCGCGGAGCGTGGGTTCCCGATCAGCCCTCACATGGCGCGCGCGCTCGACAAGATGTCCACCCGCGCGCGGCAGTCGCCGGCGCTCGCCGCGCGGTTCTTCCTCGGCAGCGCGCCGCTCGCCGCGGGCGCGACGGCGACCCACCCCGAGCTCGGCAGGACGCTGCGCGCGATCGCGGCGAGAGGACGCGACGCCTTCTACACGGGAGAGCTCGCCGGCAAGCTCGCCGAGGCCGCCCAGCGCGAGGGCGGGCACCTGACGACGGCCGACCTCGCCGCGTACCGCGTGCTCGAGCGCGAGCCGGTGCGCGTCCGCCACGGCGACCGCGAGCTCGCGACGATGCCGCCCCCGTCCGGCGGGGGGCTGATGCTCGCGCAGCTCGCGACGATGTTCCCGCCTGGTGATCCCGTCTTCACCGACCTCGACTCGGTCGACTCCATCCACGCGCTCGCCGAGGCGATGCGCGGCTCGTTCGGCGATCGGCTGCGAACGATGGGCGATCCCGCGTTCACCAAGGTCGACGTCGCGGCCCTCGCCGCCCCCGCGAGGATGCGCGCGCGCCGCGCCGCGATCGATCCGCACAAGACCCGCGAGCTCGCGAGCTTCGTCGCCGAGGAGCACGGCACCTCCCACCTCGTCGTCGTCGATCGCGAGGGCTCGATCGTGACCCTGACGACGACCGTGAACGGGCCGTTCGGCGCGCGGATCGTCGCCGCTGACACCGGCGTCCTGCTCAACGACGAGCTCGGCGATTTTCTCCGAAAGAAGCACGCGAGCAAGGTCGGTCTGGTCGACCCACCCGGCCGACTGCAGCCTGGCGCGCGCCCGCCGACCAGCATGTGTCCCACCATCGTGTTCGACGGCGACCGCCCCACCCTCGCGCTCGGCGGCTCCGGCGGCTTCCGCATCGCCACCGGCGTCACCCAGGTCGCGCTCCGCGTGCTCTCGGGCGCGAGCGTCGACGCGGCCGTGAGGGCGCCACGCCTCCACGTGACGCCGGACGGCACCCTCGTGCTCGAGCAGGGGCGGGTCCCGCTCGCGTCGCGGGACGAGCTCGTCAAGCGCGGCGAACGCGTCAAGGAAGACGACGCGCCCACCGGCGTCCAGGCGATCTCGATCAGCCGCGGCGCCGACGGCGAGACCCTCCTGCCCGTCGCAGATCCGAGGAAATTCGGGCTCGCGCTCGCCGAGGAGCGCCCGATTCGGTTATGCTGCAACGCGCCATGGCGCGGACGCTCGTTCGAGAATCTTCACAAATTCGACTCTGGACGCGCGCCGAGGGGTTCCTCTCCCCGCTCGCTCACGATCTGGAGCTGTCCGCCACGCCCGGCGAGCTGCTCGACGACGCGACGCTGGTGTTCGGCGCGGGCAGCGTGCGCGTGACGGGCGCGCTGAAGAAGGGCCGCGTCGACGAGGGGGTGCTGTCCGTCGGGGATCGGTTCGAGATCGATCGGCGCATCCGGGAAGAGCTGCTCGCGGGCGAGGTGCGGGTCACGGCGACGCGTCAGGGGCGCGATCTCGAGCTCGCGGTGGTCGCGCCACGCGGGCGCCAGTCGGTCCGCGCGACGGCCGCGATCACCGAGCGCGACGGGTCGCTCGACGTCCGCTGCGAGCTGTCCCTGTCCATGAAGGCGCTCGGCGTCGGGCCCGTGAAGGGACCGATGGGCGTCTTTCGCGTGAAGGACGAGGTCACGGCGCTCGTGTCGCTGAGGTTCTCCGAATGAGCGGCACAGATGATCTGCGGATCGCGGAGATCCGCCCGCTCCTGCCGCCGGCCATCCTGCTGGAGGATCTCCCGCTGACCGACGCGGCGGCGGCGACGGTGTCACGAGCGCGCGCCGAGGCGGACGCGATCCTTCGCGGAGACGATCGCAGGTTGCTCGTCGTCTGCGGGCCTTGCTCGATCCACGACGTCGAGGCCGCGCGCGAGTACGGCGAGCGCATCGGGAGAGAGGCGGCGCGGCTGGCGTCCGAGCTGCTGATCGTGATGCGAGTGTACTTCGAGAAGCCGCGCACCACGGTCGGCTGGAAGGGGCTCATCAACGATCCCGAGCGTGACCAGTCCTTCAGGGTGAACCACGGGCTCCGGGCCGCGCGCGCCCTGCTCTCGCACCTCGCCGAGGCGGGCGTGCCGTCGGGCACCGAGTTCCTCGACACGATCACGCCGCAGTTCATCGCCGATCTGGTCGCGTGGGGCGCGATCGGCGCGCGCACGACGGAGAGCCAGGTGCACCGGGAGCTCGCGAGCGGCCTGTCGATGCCGGTGGGCTTCAAGAACGGCACCGACGGTGACGTGCAGCTCGCGGTCGACGCGATCGGCGCCGCGCGCCACCCGCACTGCTTCCTGTCGGTCACGAAGCAAGGGCTCTCGGCGATCGTGCGAACGCGCGGCAACGACTCGTGCCACGTGATCCTGCGTGGCGGGCGCGGCGGGCCCAACTTCGACGAGGCGAGCGTCTCCGCCGCGACGCAGCGCCTCGAGGCGGCGGGGCTGCGCGGGGCCGTGATGATCGACTGCAGCCACGGCAACAGCCAGAAGGATCACCGTCGGCAGCTGCTCGTCGCGGAGGAGATCGCCCGTCAGCTCGAGGTCGGCTCGACGCGGGTGTTCGGCGTGATGCTCGAGAGCCACCTCGTCGAGGGCCGCCAGGAGATCACACCCGGTCGCCCGCTCGTGCGCGGACAGAGCATCACCGACGCGTGCCTCGGGTTCGACGACACCGTGCGCGCGCTCGAACGCCTGGCGCGGGCGGTCGCGCGCGCGCGCTGACCTTGCGTTGATAAGATGGCGCGATGTCGCGTCACCTCCCTCGGTCCCTGCTGGCGCTCTCGGTGGTCTGCGCGTGCACGGGCGAGCCCGGGCAGCGCACCGAGGCGCAGCCCGCGCTCGGCGCGGACGACCCTCGCCTCGGCGCGGCGGCCCAGCACGCGCGGCGAAAAGGTTGGGAGCTGCTCGATGTCGACGCGACCCGCGCGCTCGGCGCGACGCGAGCCCCCGTCGACGCGCACGAGCTCGCCTTCCCGCCGCTCCGCCTGACGCTGACGACCTACGACGAAGATCAGCCGCTCGACGGGCTCGCGCTCGACGCGCGCCTCGTGCCCGGCGGCGACTCGGTGCTCGTGCTCGCCGCCGACAGGACGCTGTGGCGCTGGACCCCGAGCCACGCGACGCGGCTCGACTCCGACGTCGTCCCAGGCCTCGCGGTGTCCCCGGACGGCCTGCGCGTGGCCTACGCGAAGGGAGCGCTGCCCGAGCTCGACGTGTGGGAGGCGACCCTCGACCGAGGCCCGCCGCGCGCGGTGACCTCCGCCGAGGGCCCGGAGCACTCCCCGGCGTACTCGTCCGACGGCGCGCGCCTCGGGTGGATCACCTACCGACCGGCAGGCCCGGCGTTCGTGAGCGGGGACAGAACGATCGTTCCGCGAGTCACGACAGTCCCCGACGGGCGACGCGCTCCGATATGGATGGACGGCTGGCTCTTGCTCCACGGCTCCGCCGGGACGGCGGTGGTCCGCGAGGGAACGGGCGTTCCGCTGCTCGACCTGTCTGGCGCGACGGACATCTCGTCGTTCGGAGGCGCGGCGGTCGGGGGCGACGACGGACGCTGGCGCGCGCTCGACGAGCGAGGTTCGCGGTGAGCGCGCGGCGAGCGTTCGTGGCAGCGGTGCTGGTCGTGCTCGGCGCGCCGACCCTCGCGGGCGCGACCAAGTACCGCCGCCCGTTCGCGCCTGCCCTCGGGGTCAAGTACGGCGTCGATCACGACGGGTCCAAGACCAACGACTCGTGTAAGTCGTTCGACTGCGACGGCGCCTGCTACGACGGGCACAAGGGCAGCGATTTTCCGCTCCCGTTCGGCACCGACGTCGTCGCGGCGGCGGACGGCGTCGCCACCACGGTGGTGCAGGGCTGCCCCGACTACGGCGGGCTCGGGAGCACCTGCGGCGGCGGCTTCGGCAACTACGTTAAGCTCACGCACGCCGACGGGCGCGCCACCTACTACGGCCACATGAAGAACGGCTCGATCGTCGTGGCGCAGGGGGCGACGGTCAAGTGCGGCCAGAAGCTCGGCCAGTCCGCGAGCTCGGGCAGCTCTACCGGCCCGCACCTGCACTTCGAGCCTCGGGAGGGCGGCGCGACCTCGCTCGATCCCTTCGCCGGCGGGTGCAGCCAGCCGACGTCGCTGTGGGTCCAGCAGTCGGGGAAGCTCCCTGGCGACCAGTGCGAGACAGCTTGCGCTTGCTCTGCCGGGCAGACGCAGGATCAGGGCTGCGGCAGCTGCGGAATCCAGCACCGAGGGTGCGACGCTGCCTGCCAGTGGGGCGCCTGGGGGGCCTGCGGTGGCGAGGGGCCGTGCGCGCCCGGCGCGACCGACTCGACCTCGTGCGCGTGCGGCGGCCAGAGGACCCGCACCTGCAGCCCCTCGTGTCAGTGGGGCGCGTACGGCGAGTGTGCACCCTGCCCCGAGGCGGGCGCGGCCGGAGCGGGCGGAGGCACACAGAGCGCAGGGGCGGGAGGCGCGACGATCGCGGGGAGCGCGGGCACACCCGGCAAGGGCGGCGGCGGCGCCCTCGGCGGGGCTCCTCCTGGAGCGGCAGGCCACGCAGGGGTTCCCAGGGCAGGCGGTCGCGCGGGAGCCGCCGGGACAGCCCCGTCGAACGGCGGGGCGGCGGGTCGGCGCTCGATCATGCTGGAGACGACAGAGGCCAGCGAAGAGGGCGCTTGCAGCTGCGCGACCCCGCGCCACGGTGACGCTCCCTGGCTCGGCGCCGCTGCCGCGCTGATCGTCTCGATCGCGCGCCGCCGCCGCCGAGCCTGACCTGGCGCGGCCGGGGTGAGCCGACCGCGCCGCCGACTAACTGGTTCGCGAGGGTCAGGGTGTAGCCGAGGCAGCTCTTGGTCGGATCGCCGCCGGTGGTGAAGACCCGGACATACACCGTGGTCGGCACGGCCTGCTGGTAAGCCCCGATCGCGGGCGTGGGATCGATGCCCTGCTGATCGCCACACGTCACGCTGTTGGTGAACTCCCAGCTGTCGATGCCAGACGATTTACTCGAGAGGCCACCCTCCGCGCTCGAGCAGGACAGCCCGCCGGAGGGAGTGGAGCCGCTGCACGAGGTGTAGACCTGCATCTTGACCGGCAGCGAGCCGGCCGAGAGCGTGATGCGCGGGTGATAGCCGCAAGACGCCGACGGAGGAAAGTCGATCTTGAACCAGTCTTCGTCGGCCCCGCTCGCCGTCAGGTTGTACGAGTGCGTGCCGGGCGTCGCGAGCGCGAGCGCGCCGCCGCAGCTGTTGGGGACGGAGTCCTGCTTGCACTCGCACCCGTTGGGGCCGGAGCCGTCCACGTCGAAGTAGTCGGACGCGCACGACTGCACCTTGCAACCGGCGCCCTCGCACTTCATCGAGGTCGCGTTGGCGGTGTTGCTGCAGGGCGCACCGCACGAGCCGCAGTTGTTGACATCGGTCGTGACGTTGGTCTCGCACCCGGGCGCGCCGGTGCAGTTGCCCCAGCCCGAGGTGCAGGCGATCGTGCAGTTGCCGCTCGAGCAGCCCGGCGTCCCGTTGGTGCTGGAGCACACGGCGCCGCAGCCGCCGCAGTTGTTGGGATCGTTGCCGGTGTTGATCTCACAGCCGTTGGCGGACGAGCCGTCACAGTCGAGGAACGGCGCGGAGCAGCCGCTGACCCCGCACACGCCGTTGACGCAGGACGGGGTGCCGTTCTGGGCGCTGCAGACGTTGCCGCAGCCGCCGCAGTTGTTGATATCGCCGGTGACGTTCTTCTCGCAGCCGTTCGCGCCGTTCCCGTCGCAGTCGGCCCAGCCCGGGAGGCAGACCGGCAGGCAGCCGCCGCCCGCGCACGAGGTGCTGCTCGCGTTGGTCAACGTGCACACGTTGCCGCAGGCGCCGCAGCTGGTCACGGTGTTCGTGAGGTTCGTCTCGCAGCCGTTCATGCCGATGCCGTCGCAGTTGCCGAAGCCCGCGGAGCATGACGGGACGCACGTGCTGGCGACGCACGAGTTGCCGCCGTTGACCGCCTGACAGACCGAGCCCGTACAGGCGCCGCAGTGCGACGCGTCGTTGGTCGTGTTGACCTCGCACCCGTTGCCGGCGAGGCCGTCGCAGTCGGCCGTGCCCACGTTGCAGCTCGACACGCCGCACTGACCGCCGCTGCAGAGCGCGCCGCCGTTGGCCACCGTGCAGACGTTGCCGCAGGTGCCGCAGTTCTGCGCGTTGTTGCTGGTGGTGGTCTCGCAGCCGTTGGAGGCGTTGTTGTCGCAGTTGCCGAAGCCCGAGTTGCAAGCGGTGATCTTGCAGGCGCTGGCCTGGCAGGCGGCGGTGCCGTTGGTGCTGTTGCAGACGTTCCCGCACCCGTTGCAGTTGTTTGGATCGCTCGTCTTGTCGGTCTCGCAGCCGTTGTCGACGTTGCCGTCGCAGTTGGCCCAGCCGATCGCGCACCCGATCTGGCAGCTGCCAGCGCTGCACGACGCCGTGCCGTTGGTCGAGCTGCAGACCTTGCCGCAGGTGCCGCAGTTGCCGGCGTTGGTGTTGAGGTTGGTCTCGCAGCCGTTCTGCGGGTTGCCGTCGCAGTCGCCGAAGCCGAGCGAGCAGGTGATGCCGCAGACGCCGTTGTTGCAGCTGCCGACGCCCTGCGCGTTGCTGCAGGTGTTGCCGCACGCGCCGCAGTTGGAGGTGCTGCTGGCGGTGTTGACCTCGCAGCCGTCGGACGGATCATTGTTGCAGTCGGCGAAGCCCTGCTTGCACGAGGTGATCACGCAGGCGCCCGCGCTGCACGCGACGTTGGCGTTGGTCGTGTCGCACGCGTTGCCGCACGCGGAGCAGTGCAATTTGTTGGTCTGCGTGTTCGTCTCGCAGCCGTTGTCGACGTTGCCGTCGCAATCACCCTTGCCGGTCTCGCAGAGGATCTTGCAGACGCCTCCGCTGCACGAGGCCGCGCCGCCGTTCTGACTGCAGGTCTTGCCGCAGATGCCGCAGTTGCTGATGTTGTCCGACGTGCGCTGCTCGCACCCGTTGGACGGGTTGCCGTCGCAGTCGCCGAAGCCCTGGGAGCAGGAGATGCCGCACTGACCCGCCGCGCAGGACGGCGCGCCGCTCGTCGCGTTGCAGAGGTTGCCGCACGAGCCGCAGGTGCTGACGTCGCCGGTGACGTTGACCTCGCAGCCGTTGGACGGGGTGCCGTCGCAGTCCTTGAAGCTCGACGTGCAGGCCGCGATCTCGCAGAAGCCCGCCGTGCACTGCCACGTGCC
>CAUJFL010000231.1 GCA_963169165.1 Myxococcota bacterium
GAAGCAGGGCACCTTCGATCCGGGGCTCCTCTCCAAACTCGAATCCCAAAAGGGTTGACCAGCGCCCACATCCTCCAGCGGGCGCGCTGGCGGCGTTCGCGTGCTCGCCGTACATGAGTACGGCTGCGCGCGGCGAACGACCGCCATCGCATCCCGCTGGAGGCGTGGCCGCTGGTCAACATCGTCGACGCTGGATGCTGGCGAAGGTCGTCGACGCGCGAGGGGGGTGGCGGAGGGCGTCGACGCTGGGTGGTGGCGAGGGTCGTCGACGCTGGGTGGTGGCGAAGGAGACCGAGCGCGTCGCTCGTCGCGATGCTGGACCAGACCGGTCGGGCCATCTGGGCGCAGCGCATCCTCGCGGACGTTCGTCAGGCCCCGCCGGGCGTGGGAGAGGGTCGGTACGGCGGCGCGATCCGTCTGAACGAGGCGGGGCGCGTCGAGCTCCTGGGTGGCGGCACCCAGGACGCCTATCGGATGACTTGCATCCCGCCCTGAGCCTCAGCTCGGGTTTGCAAAGTGAACGGCGAGGGCGCGGCGGGCGGGATCGGGCGAGTCGAGGGCGCGCTTCGCGGCCTGGCGGAGCGAGGCCGAGGGGTGTTCGTCGAGGACGGCCCGCGCGAGCCGACGCTCGGCGTCGCTGCCCGCGAGGAGATAGTCGAGGAGCACCTCGCCGGCGTCCCGGTGCGAGAGCTCGGCGAGGGCGGTGAGGGCGGCGCGCGCGATGCGCTCGTCGGGCGCGTGGGCCAGCCTCTGCAGCGGATCGATGCCGTGCGCGAACGAGAGCTGCGGGATCGAGGAGGCGAGGTGAGGGGCGAGGGCAGGCTCGAGCGACAGCGCGCGGGCGATCGAGAGCGCCCGCTTGAAGCGAAAGCGCCCGAGCGTCGCCGCGACCGCCGCCCGCACGTCGAGGTGCGTCGAGCGCGACAGGTGCTCGAGCGGCGACAGCATCGCGTAGACCTCGAGCGGCGCGAGGTGAGAGACGAGCGCGACGCCCGCGGCCGGTGCCCTGTCGAGCTCGGGCTCGCAGAGCAGCCCCGCGAGCTCGGCTGTCAGCGCGCGGCGCCGGGTGAGCTCGGCGCACTCGGGCTCGAGCAGGAGGTTCGCGGCGGCTTCGGCCGCGCTCCCGGCCGCCTCCCACTCGGAGAGATCGACGTGGAACAGATCGATCGGCTGTGGTCGTCGTTCGTCGCCTCGCCTCCGCGGGACCGGCTCGTCGAGGAGCCCGTCGTAGCGGGCTCGAGCTCGCTCGTAGTACGCGCGCCGAGCGTCGGTAGCGGCGCGCTGGGAGAGCTCGCGGTACACGGCGTCGACCTTGGAGTAGAGGCCGATCTCGGCGTAGGCGCGCGCCGCCGCGAGCAGCGTCGGTTCGATGAGCGCGTCCGGGCGGCCGCTCTCACCCGCGGCCATCCGCGCCGAGTCGGCCTCTTCGAGGCGCGCGCGACGGTGGAGCGCGTCGTCGCCGTCGGCGCGGGCCAGCTCGGCGAGCTCGCGCGCGAGGTCCGCGGCGGCCGAGTTCTCTCCCACCTGACGAGCGTGCGCGATGGCCTCGACGAGCGTCGCCGTCGACGAGGTGATCAGGCGGTCCGTCCTCAGGATGCGCGCGCGGCCGACGTATCCGAGCAGCGCGTGCTCGAAGCGCCTGGTCCAGCGGCCGAGCGACACGAGCACCTCGAGCGCGTCGAACGCGCGCTCTCGCTCGTCTGCGCGCAGGGAGGCGTCCGCGGCCTCTTCCGCGTACTCGACGACGAGGTCGGCCGCCCGCCGCTGCTCGACGCCGTCGCCGAGGCGAAGAGACGCTCGTACGACGTTCAGCCACGCGAGCGAGGCCTCGTACCGCCGGGGACCGGCCCCGAGCTGCGCCGCGAGGCGTGACCACAGCGCTCGCGCGCGGTCCCACTCCTCGGCGCGCTCGAGGGCTCGCGCCGCGCCCACCAGCTTGCCGTCGTCGAGCCACGCCTCGGCTGCGTCGCCGAAGCGAGGACGCCCGCCCGCGCCCACGCCCGCCAGCGCCGCGCGCGCCCTGTCACGGGGCGGGACTCGTGACGCGAGCGCGGCCACCGCGCGCTCGTCCGCGACGTGCACCGCGCAAGCGTGCGCGGCCCGTGGCAGGCCCGCCGCGGCGAACGCGGTCGCGAGCGCGCGCGTCGCGAGCTCGTGATCGTGCTCTCGGGCGTTGGGTCGAGCGCGCGCGTCGAGCAGCTCGGAGATGCCGCGGGCGCGCTCGGCGGGGTCGGAGCTCCCGACGCGCCGCGTCCCGCGCGACACGAGCTCGCCGACGGGAGTCGCGCCGCCGCCGCGCGGGAGCAGCTCGTGTCCCAGCATCACGAGCTCCACGAGGACGGCGAGCGTGACGCCTCCCCGATCAGCGCCGCGGCGCGCGCGGCGCCGCGCTCGGTGTCGCCCGCGTCCGACAGCGGGACGGTCGAACACGACGTCGCGAGCGCGAGCCAGGCGGGCGCGTCGTCGACGGAGCCGCCGACGCGCGTCACGTGCAGCCGGGCCACGCGCGTCAACCTCTCCACGAGGGCGCGCGGCGCGACCGTCGCGCCGTGCGTGACGAGGTGGACGACGACCGAGCCACGCTGCGCGCGACGCTCGAGCTCGGAGGCCAGC
Organism: Myxococcota bacterium; assembly: GCA_963169165.1. Lineage (GTDB taxonomy): Bacteria > Myxococcota_A > Polyangia > Polyangiales > Polyangiaceae > JADLFU01. The sequence goes on from CAUJFL010000231.1 coordinate 2,614, forward strand.
GCCTCCAGCACGCGCGCGACGTTTCGCCCGCGCTCCGCGCGGAACGAGATCAGCTCCGCGATCGGCAGCGCTGTCCCCACCGCGATCGGCTCGTACAGTCGCGCGTCGAAGAATCGGATCGAGACGACGTCGCCGTCGAGGTGCAGCCGCTTCGCGAGCGCGAGCGCGAGCGCCCTCGCGAACACGGCGCGGTCCCCGCGCATCGCCGCCGTCCCGTCGACCAGCACCACGTGGCGGCGCGGAGCGGGCGGCGCGACCGCCTCGCGATCGAGGTAGAGCGCCTCGTCGAAGAGGACGCGCCGCGCGAGCTCGTCGTCGTCCCACGCGAGCTCGCTCGCCAGCAGCGCGCCCAGCTCGCCGCGCGTCCCGAGCCCCTCGACGCCGCCGTGCTCCGCCGCGCGCGCGCCGCCCCGTCGAGGCGACTCGAGCACGCTCGGCAAGACCCGGAGCGCCATCCGCGCAATCAGCTCTCCGTGCGGCCGCTCGAGCGCGGCGACGAGCGTCGTCACCGCGTCTCGCCCCAACATCGCCGACAGGCGGAGCGTGTCGACGTCCAGCCCGTCGAGCCGCGTGAGCAGCGAGGGCGCGTCGACGACGATCGACTCGACCGCGCGGCGCACCTCGCTGCGGTCGGCTCGCTCCCACGCGTCTCCGAGCGCGCCGCCGTCCGAGAGCAGCGCGGTCGCCTCCAGCTCCGAGGGCTCGAGCGAGGCGGCGTGCCGGGAGAGCAGCGTCGCCAGCGTCGCCACGATCAGCTCGTCGCGCGGCGCGAGCGCCGTAAGGT
>CAUJFL010000232.1 GCA_963169165.1 Myxococcota bacterium
CACGTTCTCGAAGTCGCTCGCGTCGATCGGCGGCTGGCTCGTCGGCGAGAAGGAGGTGCTCGAGTACATCAAGCACTTCGCCGTCTCGTTCATGTTCGCCGCGAGCGCCGCGCCCCCGTGCGTCGCGGCGGCAATGGCCGCGCTCGACGTGATGCAAGAAAAGCCGTGGCGCATCCAGAAGGTCAACGAGAACGCCGACTACATGCGCGCCGAGCTGAAGCGCATGGGCTTCGACGTCGGCCACTCCGCGACGAGCATCATCCCCATCTACATCCGCCAGGATCTGCGCACGATCATGATGTGGCGCGAGCTGCTCGAGGAGCACGGCGTCTACACGAACCCGTTCATCTCGCCCGGCGTCCCGCCGAAGCAGGCGATGCTCCGCACGAGCTACATGGCGACGCACACGCGCGAGCACCTCGACCGCGCGCTCTCGGCGATCGAGAAGACCGGCAAGAAGTTCGGCGTGATCGGCTGACGCGATCGCGTCGAGGTCAGGGGTCGACGCGGACGACGGCCTTCACGCCGTAGTGGGTCGACGCCGGTACGAGGTACGGCGCGACGCCGCCGCCTGGGTCGTAGGTGACCACGGCGTCGGTCTTCGTGGTCGTGGTCGACTTGACCTGCGTGATGGGGATGTCCTCGAGGAAGATGCCGCTCGTCTCGGTGCTCGCGATCGTCGGCGTGCCGCCGGGCGGCGTGAGCCACGGGTTGTCGCCGCAGAGCGTGCACTGGGGCTCCGCGCCCGGCACCGCCGCGGGCGCGAAGGCCGGCAAGAGGAGCGCGTAGATGTCCGGGTAGAGCGCCTTGATGACGTCCTTCGTGCCGTCGTTGTAGCCGGGACCGGAGTACATCTCGCCGAGCACGAACGCGGGGCGGTGGAGCTTCCCCGAGCGGCCCTGCACGAGGGCGACGAGCTTCTGGGTCTGGAGGCGCAGCTCCGCCTGCCACGCCTTGACGCAGTCGGTCTCGCCGGCGCCGTACTGGCCGGTGTACGGCCGCGTGGTGCAGCCGGTCGCGGGCGTCGTCAGCACCGTGCAGTACGTGTCGACGTCGACGCCGCTCGGCAGCGTGACGGGCGCCGAGAGCACGTTCACGCGGTAGTCGGTGGCCGGCAGCGTCCAGCCCGACGCGCCGACGATCGGATACTTCGAGAGCACCATCGTCGCCGTCTGCCCGCGGAACGTGAGGCGCGCCTTCGGGTCGGTCTTGCACGCCGCGCGGGTCGCGCCGATCGTCTCGTAGCCGTTCAACTGCTGGAACACGCACGCCCAGCACGCGCGCTCGTCGGCGCCGCCGAGCGTGAGCGCGGCGAGGGGGCCGAGGCACTTCGAGCTCATGCATTTCCCGACGCCGTCGGCTGGCGCGCCGCTCTCCGACGCGAGCGGCTCGACGCAGTTGTCGCGCACGCAGTCGAGCGCCGCGTCGAGCTTCGCCACGGACGCCGCGCAAGGCGCGGTCGAGGGCGGCGCGGGCACGTTGCCCTTCTCGTCCTTCGGGTCGTCGATGGGCGTGGAGAGATCGGTCTTCACCCAGAAGGAGCTCGGGTAGATGGCCTGCGCCGCCGCGGCGATCGCCACCTTGTCCGCCTCGTCCCAGACCTCCGTGAGGCAGAGGACGTCGGAGGTCGAGCTCGCCACCTGCTCGAGGATGGCCGCCCTGCGGAGCGAGCCCGGCTGCGCCGCGAACGCGCCCGTGAGCTGGGTGTTGTAGGTCTCGACGGCGACGTCGAGCGGCACGCCGTTCGTGCAGCGCGCGAGCGAGCCCACCGGCGCCGCGGCCTCGTTGCACGTGTGCAGCTGCAGCGGGAACCCGGGCTTGTCGGGCGTCCCGACGAGGAACACCGTCGACGCCCTGCCGCCGTCGAGCTTCACGTCGGTCGCGAGGAGCGCGTCGGCGGTCCCCGCGGGGGCGAGCGCGTGCGCGAGCGACCCTCCGCCGATCATGTACTCGGAGTAGCCGTTCGAGTCGACCGACGCCGAGCCCACCACGCCCGCCGCGGCCACGCCCGCGAACGCGACGCCCGCGAACAGCGGGAGGGTCACCTGGGAGGGGAGCTTCGGGCTGGTGGCGAGGCCGAAATCCACCGCGCCGATCTTCGGGGCGGCGTGGAGGAGCCGCACCGTCGCCCCCACGGCCGCGGTCGGGCGGCTCTCCTGGTATCGCACCAGCGTCGGCGCAGCGACACCGTCGCCGAGCGCGTACACGGCGGTGAACTTGCCGTCCTGAACGATGGCTGGGGACAGCGTCGCCAGCCCCGGATCGTCGCAGCTCGGCGCCGATCCTTCGACCAGCTTGATCTCGTATGCGCCGACCTCGGCGTGGAACAACGCGGTCACATCCTTGTACCCGAGCCCGTCTGGGCACTCGGCCTTCGACAGCAGCGGCGTCGCCTTCTGGCCAGGGGGATCGAGCGGTCTGATGCAGAAATCATAGCGCTTGGTGTCGGGGATCATGTTCCCGACGCGCAAGCGAGGAGCCCCGCTCGGCAGGCATGTGCCCGCACCCCCCGCTCCGGCCTGGCCGCTGGCCCCGCCGCTCGACGTGCCACCCGCTCCTGCGGCGGCGCCGCCGGTCCCTGCCGTCGCGCCGCCGGTCCCCGCTGTCCCGCCGCCCATCCCGGCGACAGGGCTGCCCCCGCTCCCGGCAGCCGCGCCGCTGGTGCCCCCGCTGCCGCTGGTTCCTGCCGACGCGCCGCCCGTCCCCGCTCCGACCGACCCAGCCGTTCCCGCGGCGCCGGTGACGACAGGGTCCACCGTACGCTGATCGATCCCTGCGACCAACTCGCAACCGGTCGCGAGGCAAGCACAGGTGAGCGCCGTCCATCGCCCGTGCATCAGAAGGTCCCCCCGAGCGACGCGCGCGCGCCCCGCGTGTCGGCGCCGATGGCGAGCGTGGGCGTCGTCCGCCTCCCCTCGCGCGCCGGATCGGTGAAGAACAGGTAGGCGCCGGCGCCTATCGCCAGCAGTCCCAGCCCGATCGTCGCGTCCGCCGCGCGCGCGGCGCGGGCCGCGCTGTCGTTCAGCTCGACCCCGCGCGACGAGCACCGCTCACGGCCGTCGACGGTCGGGCACTGTTCGTCGCTGTCCGAACGCTTGGAGAGAGCGCGCGCGCCGAAATATGCGCCCACGCCGAGAGAGACGACGCCGGCGCCCGCCAGCGCGAGCCCCGCGGTCGACCGCGGCCCGAGGTCGCGCTTGCGAGGCGGTGGAGGGGCCACCGGCGCAGCGGAGGGCTCGGCGGTCAGCGCGGGCTTGGGAGGTTCGTCCGGGAGCTTCTCGAGCGCCGGGACCGCCACCTCGATCGCGCCCTTCGGCTCGACCCGGACCACGCTCCGCCATTTCTTGAAGCCCTTGGCCTCGGCCTCGATCACGACCTCGCCAGGGTCGACCGCGAGCGCCGTGCCCCAGGCTCCCGACTGCAGTGGGCTGCCATTGCGCGTGACGACGAGGCCCGCCTGCCGCGACACCGGGGGGACGATGAGAGTCAGTTTTGGTAGATTCGGTTCGATGGCCGCGATCCGGTCCCGCGCGAGCTCCTCACGGTCGGCGCGGGCGTCCTTCTTCGCCTGGGCGAGCGCCGACTGAAACTCGGCCCACGCGGTCGCGATCTTTCCTTCGCGCTCGTGGCAAACCGCGAGGTTCAGCTGAGTGCCCGGCGCGGGATCGAGCCGCTGGCTCTCCTCGAGCTTGCGGCACCCCTCTGCGATCTTGCCTTCGTCCATCAGGCGTCGCCCTGCGCGAAACAGCGACTCGGCCGCCGCGCGGTCCTCGGGAGACGGCTGTGCCACCGCGACGGTCGCGACGACGAGCGCGAATCCTGTGAGGCGAAACCATCGGATCCTGGCCATCAACGGGCGACCGTATCAGAACGGTACCCGCAGGGTCACAACCTGTCGCCGAGCGGGTTGGCCTTTTTCGTGGGCGACGTCGGGGCTGGGGGGACGGGGCTGGCGGTGTGAGTAGGTCTTGGAGACTTGGGGCGAGGTTCAGGGGGAGGCGCCGCAGCGCTCGCGGGCGGAACCGTCGCGCTGCTCGAGCCGTGGGCGGTGGTGCTCTCGACAGGCCGCGGGGCGGCGCTGGCGGCAGCGGCCGTCGAGGCGGGCGCGGTCCGCGCGGGCTCGGCGCTCGTCGCCGCGACGGGCGCGGACGCCGACACCGCACGATCTCGTGTGACCAACAGCACCCCGGCCGCCCCGAGCGCCGCGACCGCCCCCATGGCGATGAACACGATGTGAGACCTGCGACGTCCCTCTTCTTCGCTGGTCCCCGACCCGATGACGATGCTCGCCGACATCGACGGCGTGGAGGCGCGTGGCCCACCGGCCGCGGGCATCTTGCCCGATGATGGCGCGAGGGGCGTCATCGCGCCGCGACTGGAGCCGGAGAACGATCCGGTCGCGGAGTCCGAGCGCAGGCTCCGGCGCTCGAGCACCGCGGTGACGCGTACGGCGGACGCGCGCAGCCACGGATAATCCGTCGCGTCCGCGAGCTCGCCGACGAGCGCGGCGACGTCGGGGGTTCGCTGCGCGGGGTCGCGTTCGAGGCAGCGGAGCACGGC
>CAUJFL010000233.1 GCA_963169165.1 Myxococcota bacterium
ACGAAGCTCCGAGGGGTGCGGGCGCGGGCCGCGCGCCCCTTCGCCCTCGCGCGGGGCGCTGGTGCGCGCAGCTCACGCCTCGACGCGCCCGAGCACGAGCGGAGGCGGCGGGAAGCTCGCGTCGGCGATCGTGAACGCGCGCTTCACCCGGGCCGCCATCGCCTTCGCCTTCGCGCGGTCGTCGGCGTGCACGGTGGCGAGCAACAAGCCTTTCTTCACGCGCGCGCCGCGGGTGACGGTCAGCTCGACGCCGACGTCGGGCTTGACCGCCTGATCGGCGCGCGTGCGGCCCGCGCCGAGCTCGACCGCGGCGAGGCCCAGCTCGAGCGGATCGATGCTCGTCACCCAGCCGGCGCGCTCGGAGGTGACCTCGACCTGCACCTTGGCGCGGGGCAGGCGGTCCGGGTCGTCGACGACGCGGGGATCGCCGTGGTGCGCGGCGACGAGCTTCTTCATGGTCGAGAGGCCCCTGCCGCTCGAGATCGCCTTCTGGAGCTTGCCCTCGGCGTCCGCGAGGTTCTTCGCCTTCTTGCCGAGCACGAGCATCTCGGCGCCGAGGGCGAGCGTCAGCGCGAGCGTGTCGTCGGGGCCCTTGCCGTGCAGCACCTCGAGCGCCTCGCGCGTCTCGAGCGCGTTGCCGACGGTCCTGCCGATCGGCGCGCTCATGTCCGTCAGCAGGGCGACCACGCGCTTGCCGCCGCGCGCGCCGACCCGCGCCAGCGCCTCGGCGAGCACGCGCGCCTGCGCCTCCGTCTTCATGAACGCGCCCGCGCCCACCTTCACGTCGAGCACGAGGGCGTCGATCCCCTCGGCCAGCTTCTTCGAGAGGATGCTCGCGACGATGAGCGGCACGCACTCGACCGTCGCCGTGACGTCGCGCAACGCGTAGATGCGCTTGTCGGCCGGCGCGAGCTCCTTCGTCTGGCCGATCATCGACGCGCCGACCGTCGCCACCGTGTGCGCGAACGAGCGCGCGTCGAGGTTCACGTCGAACCCCGGGATGGCCTCGAGCTTGTCGAGCGTGCCGCCGGTGTGCCCGAGGCCGCGCCCCGAGACCATCGGCACGGGCACGCCGCAGGCGGCGACCAGCGGCGCGAGGCAGATGGAGATCTTGTCGCCGACGCCCCCGGTCGAGTGCTTGTCGACCTTCACGCCGGGGACGCGGGACAGATCGAGCACCTCGCCGCTCTGGAGCATCGCCTGGGTCAGCGCGTCGGTCTCGGCGTCGGTCATCCCGCGCTGGAACACCGCCATCAGCCACGCCGACATCTGGTAGTCGGCGAGCTCACCCGCAGAGAACGCGCCGATCAACCGCGCGATCTCTTCTGCGGTGTGCTCGCCGCCGTCACGTTTCTTCGCCAACAGCTCGACGATCGAGGACATGGGTCTAGTGGGTCGCTCTCTCAGATCTTGTTGAGCTCTTCGATGAATTCCCAGTCAGCGATCAGGTGCTTTCTGAGGAGCAGCGACAGCAGCGTCGCGACCATCTTCTCCCAGCGCGCGTTGTCGCCGAGGATCTCGCTCGCGTCGGCGCCGCGCGAGGAGGCCCGCAGCGCCGCGACGATGTCTCGCGCCGTCAGCAGCTCGCCGGGCGCGTCGCCGCTCTCGGGCGGCTCGTCTGTCGGCGCGACCTTCGATTTGCGACGTGGCAGCGACATGGTGGTCCCGTCGAGGAACGTGAGCGCCATCATCCGCGCCATGCGCTTGGCCTTCTCTTCTGCGTCGAGCTTGGTGGCGACCGGCACCTCGCGCACGGCCACCTCGGGCCCCTCGTCGTCGAACGTCACCGGCACGCTGTGGAGCTCGCCTCGCGCCGGAGGCACCGAAGGGATCGCCTGACGCGCGGCCGCGGGCGGCTGGTCGACGGGCGCCGCGGGCGGAGGCTGGGGCGTCGGATCGGGCGCGATGTCCAGCTCCTCGAGCACGGGGAGCTCTTCGGCGGGCGCGGCGGGCAAGATCACGGGCTCGCTCCCGCTCGCCCCGCGGGCCTCGTTGCGGAGCGCGTCGGGCGGCACGCTCGGCAAGGTCGCGCGCCCTCCGCCATAGTAGACGCGGATGGCGTTTCGGATGTCGCTCGGCGGCGCGATCATCGCGCGCACCGGCAGGCCCGCGGCCTCGCCGACGGCCTTGAGCGCCTCCTCGTTGCTGGGGTCGTCCATCGCCACGTACAGCGTCTCGCCCTGCTTGCGGACGTGCCGCACGTAGATCGGCACGAGGCAGAACTGCTCGACGATCGCGCGCGGGACCAGGTTGAGCAGCTGCCGGGAGAAATCGATGTGGTACAGCGACACCCACGGCGCGCTCAGCTGCTGCAACAGGATCTGCGTGAGCTGAGTCTCGTTGACGAGGCCCGCCTCGACCAGCAGCGTGCCGAGCCTACGGCCGTCTCGCTTCTGGCGCTGCAAGACGACCAGCAGCTCCTCTTCCGAGAGGATGCCTGCCTCGACGAGGAGCTGTCCCAGGCGGATGCGCGGAGCCATCGGTGCGCGCCCACGTTACCCCGAGAACGCGTCGAGCGGCGCCGCCAAAGGTTGTGATAGCGTCTCGCGCCTCGTGATCGCGTGTCCAGGGTGCTCGACCGAATGCTCGGCGGCAGACCGCTTCTGCGCGAAGTGCGGCTTCCCCGTCGGCGACGTGCAGGGCGCGGGGGCGGATCCGCTGATCGGCAAGACGCTGCCGGGCGGCTACGTGATCGTCGAGCTGATCGGCACGGGCGGGATGGGCAGCGTCTACCGCGGCGAGCAGAGCGCGCTCGGCCGCAGCGTCGCGATCAAGATCATCCACCAGCACCTGCTCTCCGACGAGGCGTCGAGCGCGCGGTTCATCACCGAGGCGCGGGCCGCGAGCCGCCTCAACCACCCCAACTCCGTCAGCGTGTTCGACTTCGGCAAGACCGACGACGGCGCGCCGTACCTCGTGATGGAATACCTGCGCGGCAAGGATCTGTCGCGCGTGATGCACGAGGACGGCTGGCTGCCGATCCGGCGCGTCGTCGAGGTGATCCGCCAGGTGCTGCTCGCGCTCGGGCAGGCGCACGAGCTCGGCATCATCCACCGCGATCTCAAGCCCGAGAACATCGTGCTCGAGCCGATGCGCGGCGGGGCCGACTTCGTCAAGGTCGTCGACTTCGGCCTGGCCAAGCTCCAGGGCGAGGCGCAGACGCCCGTCGACTCGCGGCGCGTGACGCGCCCCGGGATCGTCTGCGGCACGCCCGACTACATGGCCCCCGAGCAGGGGCGCGGCGACACGCTCGACGCCCGCGCCGATCTCTACGCCGTCGGCGTCGTGTTGTTCTTGTTGCTGACCGGGCGGCTCCCGTTCGAGGCCGAGTCGCCGACCCAGGTCGTGCTGATGCACCTGACGGTCGCGCCGCCCGATCCACGCCGCCTCGCGCCCGAACGAAACATTCCTGACAGCGTCGCCGAGATCTGCCTGAAGGCGCTCGAGAAGGTCCCGTCGGCGCGCTACCAGACCGCTGACGAATTCGCGGCGGCGCTGCTCGACGCGCGCCGCGAGCTCGAGGTGCAGCCACGCCCCGCGTCGGGCTCGCTGTGCGCGGCGTGCGGCCACGCGAACACGGGCTCACCGAAGTTCTGCGGCGAGTGCGGCGCGCGCCTCTCGTCCGCGAGCGAGGGCCCGACCTCGCTCCGCCCCGAGGGTCGCAAGGCGCCTGCCCGCGTCTCCAGCTGGCCCAAGTTCCCGCTGCCGTTGACCGGACGCGACGAGGATCTCGGCTGGCTCGACGACAGGCTCGGCGAGGTCGAGGGCGCGCTGGTCGCCGCGCGGATCGTCGGGGACGACGGCGCGGGCAAGAGCCGCCTCCTCTCCGAGTTCCTGTCGAGGCAGCACGAGCGCGGCGCGCGCGTGGTCGAGACGGGCCCCGATCCGCACTGGGCCGAGATCGGCTACCACGCGCTCGCGCGCGCGATCATCGGGCTCGCCGAGCTGCCCGAGGGCGGCGGCAGCGAGCGCAACTGGCCGTCGGCGTCGGCCGAGGCGGCGCGCGGCCTCTCCGAGGTGCTCGGTCGTCGACCAGCGGCGAGCGACGGGCTGACGCCGGACGATCGCCGCTACCTCGCCGCGACCGCGCTCCGCTGGGCGCTGTCTCACGCGGCGAGCGGCGGGCGGCGCACCATCCTGTCGATCGACGATCTTCACCGCGTCGACGGCGCGAGCCGCAACGCGTTCGCCGACGTGATGGGCGAGCCGTTGCTCGCGCCGGTGCTCGTCGTCGCGACGCACCTCATCGGGATCGACGTCGGCTGGAGCTCGAGCGCGGCGGCGCGCGTGATCTCGGGGATCTCTCCCGCGGCGGCGCGCGACCTCATCCGCGGCCGCTCCAACGCCTCGATCGCCCCTCGCCCGAAGGACGACGCGCGCGGCGTCGCGCCCCTGTACGTCGAGCACCTCATCCGCTTCACGCGCGAGGGCGGCTCCGACCCGCCGCCTCGCCTCGCCGATCTCCTGTCGCTGCGCATCGAGCGCCTCGAGCCGGACGCGCGGCGGCTGCTGCAGGCGCTCGGGGTGCTCGGAGACGAGGTGCCGCGCGATCGCGCCCGGCGCATCGCGCCCGACGTGCAGGTCGATCCGGCGGCGATCGTCCTCTTGCGCGGCGGGTTCGTCTCCGAGAAGCGGCGCGGCCTCTCGATCGCCCACCCGCTCCTGCGCGAGATCGTGGCCGCGGGCACGCCCGCCGCCGTCCGACGCGAGCTGCACGAGCGCGCGCTCGAGCTGTCGGACGAGCTCGATCTCCCGGCCGAGGTGCGCGCGCTGCACGCGCTCGGGGCGCACGACACCTTCCAGGCGCTCGTGCTGTTCGAGCAGATCGCCAAGCGCGCCGCCGCGCGTGGCGACGCGGACGGGACGGTGCTCGCGCTGCGTCGAGGCCTCGAGGTCGCGCGCCGCGAGGTGTTCCGAGGCGAGCTCGACGATCCTACCGGCGCGATGGTCATCTTCAGCCGCAAGCTCGGCGAGGTGCTCGCCCGCGGCGGAAACTTCACCGACGCGGACGGCGTGCTGCGCGAGGCGCTCGATCTCGATCCCGTCGGCGTCGAGCGAGGGCGCGTGCTCGTGTCGCTGTCCGAGGTGGCGCTCGGGCGCGGGCGCGTCGCCGAGGCGTCCGAGCACCTCGCGCAGGCCGAGGCGATCGACGCGCGCGCCGACGATCCGTCGCTGTCGGGCGAGATCCTCCGCGTCCGCGCCATGATCGAGAGGGCGGGGCGTTGAGCGACGCCACGGCGGACCCCCCACGGTTCGTCGCACGATGGGATCTCGACAAAACTTACTTGCGCACCGAGTTCGACACCTTCCGCGATCTGGTGCGCACCGCGCTCGAGAAGCCGGAGGAGAAGCGCACCGTCCCGGGCGCGGCGTCGCTGCTGCGCGAGCTCGGCGACGCCGGCGGCGAGATCCACATCCTGTCGGGGAGCCCGCGGCAGATGCGCGGTCGCATCGTGAAGAAGCTCACGCTCGACGGCGCGCGGTTCCACTCGCTCACGCTGAAGCCCAACCTGTCGAACCTGCTGCGGCTTCGGCTGCGCGCGGTGCGTGATCAGCTGGGGTACAAGCTCCCCGCGCTGCTCGCGTCGCGCGCGTCGATGAGCGGCGCCGGCGCGCGCCTCCCCGAGGTGCTGCTGGGCGACGACGCGGAGGCCGACGCGCTCGTCTACTCGCTGTACGCCGACGTCTCGGCGGGCCTGGTCACGGAGGCGCAGCTCTCGCGCCTGATGCGCCTCGCGGGCTCGTACGACGATCACGTCGAGCGCGCGCTCGCGTCGGCGCGCGTGATCGACAAGCGCCCGCTCGTGCGGCACATCTTCATCCACCTCGATCGCCAGACGCCGCCGAGCCGGTTCGCCAGGTACGGCGCGCGCGTCGTGCCGTTCTTCAACTACCTGCAGCCCGCGCTGGTCATCGCCGACGACGGCCTCCTGTCGCCGGCCGCGGTCGGGCGCGTGGCCTCGGAGCTGGTCCTCGCCCACCGCTTCGACGGCGAGGCGCTCGCGCGCAGCTACGTCGATCTTCGCCGCCGGGGTCACCTGAGGGGCGCGCTCGACGGCGCGGTCGGCGCGATGCGAGAGGGCGCCGATCCGCTCGCGCGCGACGCGCTCGACGACATGGCGCGCCTGCTGCCCACGCTCCTCGGCAGGCTGCCGCCCATCGCGCCCCCGGGCGAGCCCGAGCTCGACTACGCCGCGCTGGTGGTCGCGCAGCACGAGCGGCGGCGCGCGCCCCGCCCGGGCGGCGTCAGCGTACGTCCTCGCTGAGCGAGATGGGCACCCAGAACACCCGCATCTTGGTCGCCGCGCCGCTCCGGGTGAAGCCGGCGAGCCCGTAGAGCACGTTCCACCAGTGGCCGTTGGGGGTCTGGCCGTACGTGAAGAACGGGAAGAAGTGAAACTCCCAGTCGAGGCCGTTCTTGAGCCTCCGCTCCCGATAGTAGGTGTTGAGCACCAGCTGGCTCGTGGTGTTACCCTCTTGAAAGCGCCAGTAGATCGGGAAGCCGACGGTCGCGCGCGAGTCGGGCGTGACGAAATCGAAGAAGAACGGCGCGACCACGGTGTGCGAGTGGAGCCTGTCGCGCCCGACGAACACGAACGGGTACAGGTTGGTGCTCCAGCCGGTGATGCTCCGCTCGTGCTCGAAGAACGGCGTGATCCACCACGTCTGTGACAACCCATACTTCTTCTGGTGACCATAGAACGGGAAGAAGAGCTGCGTCGACTCGCGCGGGCTCTGGTGGCTGTACAAGAACGGAAACAGCAGCTTCGTCTCGCTCTTCTCGTCGGGATCCTCGCGCCGCCAGTAGAACGGCGTGATCATGTCGAGCTGGGTGCGGCCGCGGTGCCGCGCGTAACCCCACGTGACGAAGGTCTTCTCGCCCTCGGGGCCGGTGCGATCGATGAACAGCGGCGTGACCAGCAGCTTCTCGGTCGGGCCCTTGTGTCCATAGTGAAACAACAGCGGCGGGATCGTGAGGTGATCCTCGTCGGGGCCCCACACATGAAAGAACAGCGGCGCGACGTGCTGCGACTCGTGCGTCGGCGTGTGCTTGCGGATGTAAGGCCCCCAGATGTTGAGCCAGCTCTGGTCCAGCTCTTCATAGGAGTAATAGTGCAGGAGCGGCGGGGCGATCTCGAAGCGGGAGCGCTCGTCCTTGCCGGCGAAATACAGCGGAAACACGCCATATTTGATCGAGTCGGCCGTCTCCGGGTTGCACGTCTGACCGCCCCGCCAGAAGCAGAAGCCGGGGCCCACGATGCTCCTGCCGCCGTTCTTGTCAGTCTTCAGGTGGGTGAGCAGCGGCGGGATCGTCAGGTAGAAGCCGTCGCTCCGCTTGCCGTAGAAGTAGAACGGCGCGAAGAAGTGATCGCTCGCGCCGGGGCCGTCGTGCCAGCCGACGGGGCCCACGATCGTCGTGCGGTCCTGCTCCTCGCGCCAGCGCCACACGAACGGGAACAGCACGTCCGCGTCGTTGTGCGGGCTGCGACGGCGATAGTACAAGAGGCCGAAGCTCGACGCCGTGTCGTTTGGCTGGGTGCGCTCGGCCCAGACAGGGAAGATGGTGCGAAACCGATACTGTCCGCTCTTCTCCTCGAAGTAGTTGGGAGGATAGAAAGTGTAGCGGCGCGTGGAGTCGGCGCCCGCGGGGCGGTCACCCGGGTGGTCGCTGGTCGAGCCGATGCGCTTCCTCAGCGAGGGCGGCAGCGCGAGCGGGTCCTCGGGGAGGCGCGGCTCGCTGGTGGTGGTCTTCGGGATCGCGTCGTCGGCCGCGCCGCTCGCCGCGTGCGTCTCGGGGGCGTTGGGATCCTTCTTGGGCTTCTGCTGGGGCTGCTGCATCGGCGGGGGGCCGAATTGCGCCGACGCGGTCGCGCTCAAGGTGACGCCGACGCCGACGATGGCGAGGGCGCGCCGGGCGCACGGGAGGCTCAACTCTCCCACCCCAGAGACGCGAGCCGGTCGGCCAGCACACGCGCGACGCTCGCGCGGGGCAGCTCCTCCTGCGCGTGCGTCGCCATCGTCTTGACCGCGACCGCGCCGCGCTCGAGCTCGGCGTCGCCGATGAGCACCGCGACGGTCGCGCCGCGCTGCTCGGCGCGCGCCATCATCGCCTTCAGCTTGCCGCCTCGCCCGTCGACGATCGCGGGGATCGAGAGCGCGCGCAGCTCCTTGGCCAGCACGAGGCACGCGGTCGCGCCCGCGTCGCCGAGCGGCACGAGCACCACGAGCGGCGCGGCGCGAGGGAGCTCGGGGCGCATCGCCAGCAAGAGGCGCTCGAGCCCGAGCGCGAAGCCGATCGCGGGGGTCGCGGGCCCGCCGAGCTCGGCGATCATGCCGTCGTAGCGCCCGCCGCCGCCGAGCGCGTTCTGCGCGCCGAGCTCTCCGCCCGAGCCGCGCAGCTCGAACAGCGTGCGCGTGTAGTAGTCGAGGCCGCGGACGAGCCGGGGATCGACGCGGTACGGCGTGCCGAGCGCGTCGAGGTGCCGCCTCAGCGCGTCGAAGTGCGCGCGATCGTCGCCGTCGAGGACGTCGAGCACCGTCGGCGCGTCGGCGCACAGCTCTTGATCGCGCGGGCTCTTGGAGTCGAGGATGCGAAGGGGGTTCTTGTCGAGGCGGCGCTGCGACTCTTCGGAGAGGTCGGCGCGGCGCGGCGAGAGGTGCGTCACGAGCGCGTCGCGGTACCGCGCGCGGGTGTCGCCCGAGCCGAGCGAGTTGACCAGCACCTCGATCTCGCCGACGCCCAGCTCGCCCAGGAAGCCGACGAGCATGTCGATCATCTCGGCGTCGCACACAGGGCCCGGATCGCCGTAGATCTCGCAGCCCGCCTGGTGAAACTGGCGCTGCCGTCCGCGGGCGGGGCGCTCTCCGCGAAACATCGGGCCGAGGTAGCTCCAGCGCGTGACGGCCTGCCGCGCGTGCACGGTGTGCTCGAGGTAGGCGCGCGCCGCCCCCGCGGTGCCCTCGGGGCGCAGCGTCAGCTCGTCGTCGTGCCGACGGAACGAGTACATCTCCTTCTCGACGACGTCGGTCGCCTCGCCGATCGAGCGCACGAACAGCGGCGTCGGCTCGCACACCGGCGTGCGGACCTCTTCGTAGCCGTGCCGCGACGCCATGGCCCTGAACGCCGCCTCGAGGCGGTGCCAGCGCCCGATCTCGTCGGGCAGGATGTCGTGCATCCCCTTGACGGCGCGCAGTTTCACGGTGGGTTCGCTACAGTGGGACGCCGGGAAGGTGCCCTGGAAGGGTGGACAAAAGCCGCGCGCTTATGGTCGCACCTTCCACAGCGGTCAAGCGCGCGGCCGCCGCGCGGCGAAGGGCGGTCAGCGCCGCTTCTTCTGGCGGGCCTCGGTCTTCTTCCTCGCGGCGCGCTGCTTCTTCTCGCGGGGGGAGAGGGCGCGCTCCTGCTCGCGCGACGAGGTGCCCGGCGCCCGGCGCTTCGGCGGCGCGTCCGCCTCTCGCTTGTGAAACAAGCCCTGCTTCAGCGGCGTGTGATCGGTCGCGGCGGCCGGCACGCGCCAGGCCGTGATCTGGCGCCGCGGGACGTTGACGTCCTCGATCGTGACCTGGAGGCGATCGCCGAGCGCGACGGCGTCGCCGGAGCGCGGCGCGACGAAGCGCATGCCCACCTCGTCCAGCTCGTAGCGATCGCGGCCGAGCTGCTCGGCCTTGACGAGCACGTCGACGAACGGCGCGTCGAGCGCGACGAACACGCCGCTCGCGACGACCGCCGTCACCGTGCCCTCGAAGGACTCGCCGAGGTGACGGCGCATGTAGAGCGCGCGGCAGAGATCGACGATCTCGCGCTCGACGTCCATCGCCCGTCGCTCGCGCATGCTGGCGGTCTTGGCCGCGTCATCGAGGCGCGCCTTGCCCTCGTCGCTCCGATCGATCGGCGCCCTGTCGAGCACGCCCTTGATGATCCTGTGGACGACCGTGTCGGGGTACCGCCGGATCGGCGAGGTGAAATGCAGGTACGCCGCCGACGCGAGGCCGAAATGCCCGATGTTGCGCGGATCGTACGAGGCCTGCTTCAGCGCGCGCAAGAGCAGCATCGACAGCACCGACGCCCGCGGGTGGCGCTCGAGCTTGCGCAAGAACGCCGAGAGCTTGCGGGCGTCTTGACCGTCGGCCTCGTCGAACGGGAAGCCGAGCTGGTCGGCGAGCGCGGCGAAGCGGGACAGCTTCTCCTCGTCGGGCGGCGGGTGGACCCGATAGATGCCCGGAACGTCGCGCTCGACCAGGAACCTCGCGGCGACCTCGTTGGCGAGCAGCATCAGCTCCTCGACGAGCTGGTAGGCGCGGCGCACGCCTGGATCCTCGGCGCGGCGCTCGATCGAGATGGGCGCGTGGGTCTCGGGATCGAGCGTCACCTTGGGCTCGGGCAGCTCGAGATCGAGGGCGCCGCGCCGCAGCCGCTTGGAGCGGAGGATCTGCGCGAGCTGATCGGCGACGCGAAGGCCGTCGACGAGCTCGGGCGGCACCTTGCCCTTGGCCCGCTGGGAGAACCCGAGCGCCTTCGCGACGCCGCCGTAGGTCAGCTTCGCGACCGAGCGGATGAACGCGGGCGCCACGCGGTAGCCGGTCACGTTCGCGCCCGCGTCGAGCGTGACGATGATCGCGAGCGCCAAGCGTAGCTGCTCGGGCAGGAGCGAGCACAGGTTGGACGACAGCGCCGCCGGCAGCATCGGGATCGCCCGATCGGGCAGGTAGATCGAGCAGCCCCGGTCGAACGCGGCCTGATCGAGCGCGGTGCCGGGCCGCACGTAGTGGCTGACGTCGGCGATGGCGATGGTCGCGGTGTACGTGCCGTCGATCGCGCGCTCGACCCACACCGCGTCGTCGTGATCGCGCGCGTCCTCGGGATCGATCGTCGGCAGCGGCACGCCCGTGAGATCGAGGCGGCCTTCGAGCTCGTCGGGGCGCACCTCGCCGCCGAACGCGCGGGCCTCGCGCTCGGCGGCCTCGCCGTGCGGCTCGTCGACGGCCTCGCGCACCAGCACCTTCTGGATCTCGACCTCGGGATCGCCCGGCTCGCCCAGCGCTACGATCAGCCGCGCCTCGGGGTTCTCGTCGGGGAGGAGCGGGAAGCGGGTGATCTCGCCGACCGCCGCGCTGCCGTCGCGCCCGGAGACCTCTCCAGTCAGCACCACCGGGCCACGGACGCGCGCGTCGTCGGGCTCGAGCCACGCGCTCGCGCCGCGGCGCCGCAGGGTGCCGGCGATCCGCGTGCGCGCGCGCGCCTCGACGCGGACGATCTCGCCCTCGATCCCCCTCGCCGAGCGGCGGATCACGCGGACGACGACCTGATCTCCGTGCATCGCGCCGCGGATCGCGTGCTCGGGCACGTAGACGTCCTCGCGCTCGCCCGGCGTGCGGACGAAGCCGAAGCCGCGCGGATCGAGCGACAGCCGACCTGCGCGCTCGGTCGACGGTTTGACCGATGGCGGCGGCGCGCCTTCGGCCCCGAGCGAGAAGCGGCCTCCGTCGTGGGCGACGAGCGCGCCCTCGTGCGCGAGGCTCTCGAGCATCCGCAAGAGGCCGGGCGTCGCGGCCTCGCTGACCCTGAGCTTGGAGGCGGCGTCGCGCGCCGACACCGCGCGGCCGATCTTCGCGAAGTAGGACAGCACCGCGTCCCGCCGGGGCAGGGCTTCGTGCATGCGCGGGTCGTACCACACGCGGGATCGACGCGCGCACGAAACCCGCGCTCAGCGCGTGAACAGGCGCTCGACGACGCCGATCTCGTAGACGAGGTACGCGCCGAGCGCGACGCTCGCGACGCCGGTCGCGCGCGACAGCCACGTGGTCAACTCGCCGCCTCGCCGCGCCGCGAGCGCGAACGGCGCGGCGAGAAGCGTCGTCAGCGTCATCATCCCCGCGACCGTCCCGAGCCCGAACAGCGCGAGGTAGAGCATCGCGAACGTCGGCTCGCGCACCGTCGTCAGCACGAGGAGCGCGACCGCCGCCGAGCCGGCCATCCCGTGCACGACGCCGACGAAGAGCGCGCGGGCGACGCCGGCCCGCCCGAGCCGCGTGACGAGCGTGCGCTCGGCGTGCGAGTGGTCGCCGTGCGCGATCTCGTGGAATTTCTGCAGCGTGCCCGCGACGCCCATCGCGCCGAGGGCGATCAGCATCACCGCGACGCCGAGCTCCATCGACAGCTCCACGCGCTTGGGGATCACCAGGCCGAACGCCACGATCGCGCCGCCGACCAGCGTGATGGTCACCGTGTGGCCGAGGCCCCACAGCGCGCCGATCAGCGCGGCGCCTCGGAACGTGCGCTCTCGGCTGACGATCGTGCTCACGGCGACGACGTGGTCCGGATCGGTCGCGTGACGCATCCCGAGCACGAACCCGAGCAGCAAGAGCGGCAAGACTGTGCCCATCGAGGCCCAGGCTCGTAGCACGTCGCGCCGCGAGGGCGCGAGTGTAAGGCCCGCCGCGAGCGCGCGTTTCTGCCCCGAGAGGCCAAGACGATGAAGCGAAAGACCACGACCCACCGCCCGTTCCTGCTGCTCTTGCTGTCCGCCTGCGCCGCGCTCTCCGTGGCGTGCGGCGGCGCGAGGCCCGGCGGCGGCCCCGCCTACGCTCCGCCCGCGTCCCAGGCCGAGGCGCCCGCGTCCCAGGCGGCGCCCGCGCGCCCCGCCGACGCCCGCCCTTCCAGCGCCTCCGACGGGGCGACCGGCGGCGCTCCCGCCCCCGTCGGGCTGGCGTCTCGCTCCCGCGGCGAGGAGGCGCCGAAGGCCGCGCCGAGCGAGCGTCCCGGCCTCGCGACGCACTGGGGAGAGACCCGACAGTCGCAGATCCGCACGACCTCGTTCTTCCGCGGCGACGATCGCCCCACTTCGGTGGGGACGCTCTTCTACAACGATCGCGAGGGCTCCCGGGCCATGGCCGCGTCCGAGGGGTACCGCTCCTTCGACACCGCGGCGCTCACCGTGGCCGACGGCGCGATCACGATCTCGCTGCGCGACGACCGGGGCCGCGCGCTGCCGGGCTACTCGTCGGGCGGGCGGGTGTTCGCGGTCGGCGAGGCGGGAGAGCGCTACGTGATCACGCTGCGCAACCACTCGTCGGTGCGCTTCGAGGCGGTCGTCACCGTCGACGGGCTCGACGTGATCGACGGCAGGCCGGGCAGCCCTGACAAGCGCGGCTACCTCGTCGCGCCCCACGGCTCGGTCGAGATCGAGGGCTTCCGCCGCAGCGAGTCCGAGGTCGCCGCGTTTCGCTTCGGCTCGGTCCGAGGCTCGTACGCCGCGAGGAAAGGCGACGATCGCAACGTCGGCGTCGTCGGGCTCGCGGTGTTTCACGAGCGCGGCGCGGCCCCGCCGTGGCTCGGCAGCGACGAGATCGATCGCCGCAAGGGCGCCGACCCATTCCCGGGGCGATTCGCGACCCCTCCGTTATCACTTGGTCAGCGTGAGCTGATCGACGACGGGGTCATCGCCCGCCGGCGTGAGCGCGTGGGTCTCGAGCGAGAGCTTCGCCTTCTCGAGCGTGAGCACCGCGTAGACGCCGATGGCCGGCCCCTTCGAGTAGTCGAACGTCTGCGCGGTCCAGTCAGATTTGCCGGTGCCGTAGCCGTCGGCGCCCGAGCCCGCGCACACGACGTACGTGGTGCCGGCGCCGATCACCGGCTTGCCGTCGCCGCCGAGCTTCAGCGGCTTCGAGCGCTCGTAGTTGTGATCGTGCCCGTCGAGCACCAGATCGACGCCGGCCTCGTCCCACAGCGGCACCAGCGCCTTGCGCACCTCGAGCACGGCCTTGTCGTCGGCGTGGCTGGACGAGGTCCACTCGCCGTGGTGGTGGACGGCGATGATCCACGGGTGCGCGGCGCGATCCTTCACGGCCGCGTCGAGATCGGCCTTCAGCCACGCGAGCGCCTTCTCCTTGTAGCCCGCCATCGCCGTCGGGCTGCCGATGGCGAAATCGTCGAGCACGATCACGTGGGCGGGCCCGATCTCGAGGGAGAAGAACAGCTCGCTGAACTTCCCCTGCGCCGCCGGGTCTTGCGGCTGCACCACCGACGCGAAGAACGGCGACGAGTAGGCCTCGTGGTTGCCCATCGCGAGCAGCGACAGCACCCGGCCGAGGGTCGCGGGCTTGCCGTCGACGTCGCGCGAGGCGCTGTCGAGCCACTTGGCGTAGGCGCCCTGATCGGTCGCGAGATCGATCATGTCTCCGGAGAACAGCTGCACGTCGATGTCGCCGCGCTTCGCGAGGCGGCCCTGCAGGATCTGCCAGGCGTTGGCGTTCTCGCCGCGCGAGTCGCCCGTGACCGCGACGACGGTCTTGTCGTCGGCCGACGCGCCCAGCGTGTGAAACGGCGTGACGTCGCTCCACACCTCCTTGCCGGGGGGGCCGCCGCCGACGCGATAATAATAGGTCGTCTTCGGGTCGAGCCCGCAGACGTGCGCCTCGTGCATGCGGAGGTCGCTCCCGCCGATCGCCGCCTTGCCCTCGGGGACGACGTACGAGAACCCGTCGACGCGCGTCGTCCAGGTCGTGGGATCCGGCGACGGTCCGAGCTCGACCGTCGTCGCGGTCGTCTCGAGATCGGTCTCCCACGCGATCGCGATGGTGCGGCTCGCGTCGACGCGCGCGGTCGAGCCCGGCGTGACGTCGCCGCCGAGGCCGAGCCGCACGCGCTTCGGCTGCGGCGCGGCGCCGAGCGCCTGCTTGGCCAGCTCGGCGTCGGTCTTCGGCGCGAACACGTCCGTGTATTCCATCCGGGGCGTCGTGTCGTACTTGCAGGTCGTCGCCGAGAGCGCGCGCGTCGTGCCACCACCCGCGCCCGCCGCGCCACCCGCGCCCGCCGCGCCGCCGCTGCCCGACGGAGCGGGGGTCGGCTCGCTCGAAGACGAGCCGCAGCCCACGGCCACGAGCGCGGACAGGAGCAAGCACGAGGAGGCGAGGCAGGTGCGCATGGCGCGCATCATGTCACTCTTCGGCCGCGTCCGGCACCCCACAGCTCGCCGCGACCGCGCGCAGATCGGGCGGCAACGGGGAGCGGACGTCGAACGCCGCGACCGCGGGACCGCCGTCGTACGCGACGCGCGACGCGTGCAGCGCGTGCCTGTCGAGATCGGCGCGAGGCTGCGCGCCGTAGAGCACATCGGCGAGGATCGGGCAGCGGAGCACGGCGAGGTGCGCGCGCACCTGGTGGCGCAGCGCGCGCGCGGCGACGACCTCCACGAGCGCGACGCCCTCTCCACGCGTCAGCACGCGGTAGTCGGTCCTCGCGGCGCGGGGTCGCTCGCGCGCGACGTCTCGCGGGTGCAGGCACGCGAGCACGCGGCGCTGATCTTTGGGGTGGGGCGCGAGCGGGACGTCGACCGTGCCCGAGTCGGGCATCTCGTCGTCCTCGACCAGCGCGAGGTAGCGCTTGTGCAGCCGTCCCTCCTTCATCGCCGCGACCAGCTCGTCCCACGCCGCGCGGGTGCGGGCGGCGATCAGCACGCCCGAGGTGTCGTTGTCGAGGCGGTGCACGAGGCCCGGCTCGCGTGGGCCATGACCGTGCCCCGCCACCTCGGGGAACCGCCGCACGAGCGCGTTCGCGACGGTGCCGAGCTCGCCGGGGCGGAGCGGCGCGGTGGGGCGGCGCGGGGGCTTGTCGACCACGACGACGTCGTCGCGCTCGAGGAGCAGCTCGAGCGGCGAGTCGTCGGGCAGCGCCGCCTCGTCCATGCGCTCACCGAGCGTGACGATCAGCTCGGCGCCGACGGGCAGCGTCTCTCCCTTGTCGGCCTTGCGTCGTCCGACGCGCACGCGGCCCTCGTCGATCAGGCGCTTGACGGCCGCTCGCCCGAGGCCCGTCGCGCGCGCGACGATCTTGTCGACGCGCGACGCCGCGTCTTCGGCCGTGATCACGATGGTCTTGGTGTCGGTCATCTCTTCGCTCAGAACGCGCCGCCCGTCGTCACACCCACGATCGGCGCGGGACCGCTCGGCGACGGCGAGAAGCCGAGCAGTGACGGCACCGGCAGCGGCACGCGGCCCAGCTTGGGCGCGCGGTGCCGCGTCGCGAGGAGCGCGAGCGTCGCGCCGCCGACGCTGCCGACGAGCGTCGCCGCGATGAACCCGCGCTTGTCGGTCGGGGTCGCGTCCCTGCGCAAGAGCGGGCTCCCGAGCGCGGCGCCGCCGAGCGCTCCGAGCCCGGCGCCGACGTCGACCAGCACGACGCGCGTGGGATCGGGATCGAGCTGCGTCGCGAGCACGCCGCCGAGGAGCACGCCGGCGCCGGCCCCGTACCCGAGGCCGAGGTTCGGGGTCGGATCGAGATCGCCGCGCACGAGGTACTCGCTCATCGCGCCGACGTAGGTGCCGAGCGCGCCGCCAGAGTGCGCGATCAGCGCGCCGCCCTGCGAGACGTGCGCCTGCGACACCGCGAGCGTCGCGAGGCCGACCCCGCCGACGCCCGCCGCGATCCCGAACGCGTAGCGGTTCGCGCGAGGTCGCGCGTGGTGGCCGTCCGAGATCAGCATCGCGGACGCGGTCGGCCAGGTCATCGCGGCGTTGAGCAAGAGCGCCTCACCGTGCGACACGTCCCACTCGTCGGCGGCGATCAGCGACGCGCCGAGGCCGAGCCCGGTGCCGACGGCCATCAGCGGGTAGAGCAGGCGATCGTCGTCGCTGCGGCTCGTCCGCTTGATCGCGAAGCCGAGGAACCCGCCGTACGCCGCCGAGCTGAGCGCGAGCACGCCGCGGCCGTCGGAGCGCGCCGGATCGGTGAGCGCGCGCGCGGGGCGCGCCTTCGGCTCCTCGGGCGTGGAGGTCGGCGCGGTGGTCACGAGATCGCGGAGCATGACGACGAGCCGCACCTGCACGTTCTCTTGCCGAACGCGCTCGGATCGCACGAGCAGCGTCCTCGAGCCCGGCCTCGCCGCGACGATGCGCAAGAGCAGCTCGTTGCCGTCCCGCTCGAGGCGCGGCGACAGGATCCACGCGCCCTTCTTCTCGGCGAGCGCGACGATGTCCGAGTCGCGCACGCCCGCCGGGATGTCGGGGCGCGCGTCGAGATCGATCGTGAGCCCGAGGTCTTGCGCCGCCTCCGCGAGGACGGCGTCCATCTCCCGCGCGCGCTCGCGCAGCGGGCCGTCCTTGGGCGAGATCGCCCGCAGCTCTCCACCGGTCGGGCCGTCACCCGCGGGCGTGCCGGTGGGCCACAAGAACGCGCTATCCTCCGCGCGCGCGCCCCCCGACGACGTCGCGCACGCGGCGAAGATCGCGATCGTAAGAACATCACGACGGCGTTGATCCAAGCATCCCACTGGTTCGAGTCGTCGATCTTGAACCGACGGCCGACGATGTCGAGCGGCGGGCGGTAGAGCGGGTTGGGGATGCCGGTGACGGCGCCGGAGCGCGTGCCGTTGGTGATCTGCTGGCAAGGACCGGACTTGGAAGAGTCGTCGGTGAAGTTCGGGTTGCAGGGCTGATCGCCGGTGATGAAGTGCCCCTGCACCTTGGTGTAGCCGACGCCGACCTGGAACTTGACGTACTCGGCGGCCTGGAACATCGCGCTGCCGGAGAGCGAGAAGCTGCCGTGCGCCGCCGCGTCGGTGAGGCCGCTGACGTAGATCTTCTGGCTGTTGGGGTTGACCAGCGAGTTGCCGCCGGTGCCCTGGAACGACGCGAAGTTGGGGCGGCGGACGGTGGGCGCGTCAGAGGAGCCGATCGCGTCGAACAGCGGCGTGTAGTCGCGGCCCTCGGAGCGATACGCCCCCGTGAAGCGGAGATCGAACGTGAGGCGCTGAAACTGCTCGCGCAGCTCCCACGGGATGAACTGGATGCCGGCGATCATCCAGCCCTGCAGCGGGGGGCCCGCGGTGAGGATGCCGTCGACGCCCTTCACCTGGCCGTAGTCGCTGTTCGACTTCGCGAACTCGATCAGCGCGCGGAAGCCGCCGTAGGGCTCGACGTACTTCACGCGGCGCGACATGATCGAGTGGATCTCGATGGCGGTGGTGCCGCGGCTGACGCCCGGCGAGCGCTGGCCGCTGAACGAGCCCTCGAGGGAGCGGCCCTGCTCGTCCTGGTTGAGCTTCGGCGTGTTGCCCGCCGCGACGCCGTCGCGGTTGATGTCGCTCGGGTCGGCGCACTGGACCTGCACGTTCTTCTGGTTGAGGCCCGTGCCGCCCGGTCCGCACGCGTGCATCGGCTCGCTCACGCTGAACCGCCCCTCGAAGCCGAAGATCCACGTCGGCTTCGTCGCGTCGCGCGCCTGGTTGAAGATGCCGAAGTCGAGGCCGAGCGCGAGGTACTCGATGCCGCTGCGGTTGGGCGACTTGAACGGGATGCTGAACAGCTGCTCGCCCTGAGAGCCCGCGAGGGCCGTCTTCTGGGCCTTCTCGCTGCCGTCGAGATCGGTGAGCTCGCGCGTGTTGGACAGGATGAACGGCAGCCGCAGGTACAGGCCGATGTCCTTGTAGAGGCCGAGGTCCGCGCGCAGGTTGAGGCGCGACGTCACCTCCTTGTAGGACGCGACGTTCATCGTCGGCGAGACGAAGCGTCCCGACGAGAGGCCAGGCTGATCGATGAAGCTCTCGCGGCGGATCTTGGCGCTCTGCCACGACTGCTGGTAGCCGATCGTGAAGTGCAGATCCCAGGGGTTGCCGTTGTCGTCGTCGAACGCGTCGACCACGTTGGTGATCTCGCCCGGCTCGCTCATGATGCGCGGCTCGGTGGCCTTCTTGGGCTCGGTGGCCGACGCGGCCGCGGGCGCCAGCGCCACGACACCTGCGAGGAGCGCAAACAGCCGCGGAGAAGACGTCGGAGATCGTCGCATCGAACGCGGCGACGGTACCGGCCTTGAAAGGGGCGTGTCAACGAGCGAACGGATCAGCCGATCTTCTTCGCGAGCTGCGACAGGATGGCCAGGGTGGCCCCCCAGACGATCTCACCGTCGACCACGTGGCTGGGCATGGCGGCGCGGAGCGACATCATCTTCACCTGCCGCGGCTCGGGCGGCGTCGCGAACAGCGCGAGCGGCGCGTCGAAGACCCGCGCGACCTCGCCCGGATCGGGCACCGGCGAGAACCCCTCCGCGACCCACGCGACGTAAGGCGTCACGAGGTAGCCGGTGATGGTCGTGTAGGGATCGAGCGCGCCGAGGGGCTCGACGCCGCCGGGAGCGAGGCCGATCTCCTCGTGCGCCTCGCGGAGCGCGGTGTCGAGCAGGGTGGCGTCGGCGGGCTCCGGCTTGCCTCCTGGCAGCGCGACCTGGCCGCCGTGCGAGCGCAGGTGCTCGCTCTTGCGGACCAGCCACACGCGCGCCTCGCCGTCGCGCTCGAACAGCGCGGCGAGCACGGCCGACGGGCGCCCCAGCGCGAACGGCGACGACCTCGGAGGGGCGGCGGCGAGCCGCTCGCGAATTTGCGCCCGTGTGGGCCTCGAGGTCGCCGCGCTCACGCCCTTCAGTTACCACGCGCGCGCGACCGGATCGCGTGACACCGCGGGCGCCATGGCGCATAAGCTCGTCCGCCCGATGAGCGACGCGCCCGAGACCTCAGCCGATGCCCTGATCGATCAGGTCATCAGCGAGGGGCGGTACCGCGTCGTCGAGCTGATGGGCTCCGGCGGGATGGGCGCGGTCTACCGCGGCGAGCATCTCCTGCTGGCGAAGCGCGTCGCCATCAAGGTGCTGCACCCCGAGATGACCCGGATGCCCGAGGTCGTCGCCCGCTTCGAGCGGGAGGCGCGCGCGGCGGGCAACATCGAGCACCCCAACGTCGCGACCGCGACCGATTTCGGCAAGCTGCCGGACGGCTCGTTCTTCCTCGTGCTCGAGTACGTCGAGGGCCGATCGCTGCGCGCGCTCGTCGATCTCGGGCCGCTCGATCCGGCGCGCGCGGCGCACATCGCGCGGCAGATGCTCGCGGCGCTCGTCCGCGCGCACGGGCTCGGCATCGTGCACCGCGACCTCAAGCCCGAGAACGTGATGCTGGTCGAGCGCGACGGCGATCAGGACTTCGTCAAGGTGCTCGATTTCGGCATCGCGAAGGTGCAGATGGGCGAGCTGGCGAAGCGCGCGGGCGGCACCGGGCCGCTCACGCAGGCCGGGCTCGTGTACGGCACCCCCGAGTACATGGCCCCCGAGCAGGCGCTCGGCCAGGACGTCGACGCGCGCGCCGATCTCTACTCGCTGGGGGCGATGCTCTACGAGATGCTGACCGGCGAGCTGCCGTTCGACGCGGCGAGCCCGGTCGCCCTCCTCGGGCTGGTCGTGTCGAAGCAGGTGCCGCCCATGCTCGAGAAGGCGCCGAGCGTCGTGGTGCCTCCGCAGCTCGAGGCGTTCACCGCGCGGCTGCTCGCCAAGCTCCCGGAGGACCGCTTCGTCGACGCGCGGGCCGCGCTCGAGGAGCTCGACGCGATCGCCGGGTTCACGCCGCCGCCGTCGTCGATGGCCTACCGTCCGCCGTCGCGCGCGAGCCTCGCGAACGTGTCGAGCCCCACGGTCGCGAGCACGGCGCTCTCCTCCCCGAAGAAGACCCCGCCCGTCGCGCTGCTCGCGGCCGCGGGGGCCGGCGCGGTGCTGCTGCTCGCGCTGATCGTGGGCGTCGCGCTCGGTCGCAAGACGGCCACGGGACCGGCCCCCGTCGGCAGCGCGACCGAGCCCGTCGCGTCCGCCGTCGCCCCCGTCTCGAGCGCCGCGACAGAGGACGAGCTCTCCGCGGCGGTGTTCGGCGGCGTCGCGCCGCTGGAGACCTTGCGCGCGAAGTACCCCAGCGACGCGCGCGTCGCGCGCGCGCTCGCGAAGGCGCACGTCGACGCGAAGCACGGCCCGGAGGCGATCGCCGCGTACGCCGACCTGCTCACGCTCGATCCCGCCGCCTCGACCGAGAAATCCGTGACCGAGGGGCTGATCGCCGCCGTGCGCGCCGACGAGGGCGCGGCGACCGTGCCCGCCCTCGAGAAGCTCGGCGAGCTCGGCGCCGACGTGCTCTACGAGCTGTCGACGACGCCGAAGCTCCCTCCCAAGCTTCAGAAGCGCGCGCAGGCGGCCGCGGCGGCGCCCGATTTTCACCAGCGCGCGTCGAAGGCGCTGAAGGTGACGCTCGAGCTGCGGGCGGCGCGCAAGCCGTCGGCCGACCAGTGCAAGATCCGAAAGGCGCTGTTCGTCCGAGCGAAAGAAGAGGGCGACGCGCGCGCGCTCCCGTATCTGTTCGAGCTGACGTCGACGCGGGGCTGCGGATTCTTGAAGCGCAGCGACTGCCTGCCGTGCCTGCACACCGACGGATCGCTCAACGAGGCGATCGCGGCGGTGCGCGGGCGTCACCAGTAGAACGTCGCGCCGAGCCGCGCGAGCCCGCCGCCGGACGTGTTGGTCGCGCGCCCGGTCGCGGGATCGACGAACTCGGGCTGCGCCCGCGCGGCGTCGTCGGTGCGCCCGCGGATGAACCCGAGCACGTCGAACCCGAGTCCCACCGCGCGCGACACGCGCCACTCGAGGCCCATGCCGCCCTGAAGACCGAAGTAGCTCCAGTTCTCGGCGGGGCCACCCGGCTGCGTCTCGACCTCGGCGCTCGACCACCCGAGCCCGCCGACGAAATAGAACTGCACCTTGGACCTGGGGTTGACGAAGACGAGCGCGTTGACCGAGAACGGGACCTCTTTTCGGCGGTAACCCTGGTAATCGCGGCCGCCGATGAAATCGAGATCGAGCTCGAGCGCGAAGTGGCGCACGGGCCGCGCGCGGAGGCCGAAGCCGATCCCGCCCATGCTCGCGTCTGGATCCGCGCCGCGATCTCCGCGCATCGCGCTGCGCTTCTGGCCCATCATCGCCCCGTCGAGGCGGAGGTTGAAGCCCCACTCGCTGCGGTGGACGCGGCGGGGCGGCGGCGGCGGCGGGACCACTCGGATGGGCGCGGGCGTCGCGCGCGGGGGCGGCGGCGGCAGCCGGTGAGGTGTCGGCTGGGGCTGCGGCGTGGTGTTGATGATGATGGTCGTGCCGCCGCTCGACGGAGGCACCTCGACGGCGCCGCTCCTCGAGCCGTCGATCTTCTTGACCACCGCGCGCTTCTTCGGCTCGGGCGCGGGCTCGACCGCGCGCTTCTTCGGCTCGGATGACTCGTCGACCTTCTTGGGACCGTCGCCGCCCTCACCCGCGGGCGGACCCACCGACACGTCGGCGCAGAACCACGCGCCGGGTGGGCACTTCCCGTCTGCGCGGGCGGGGAGCGCCACGGCGACGGCGGCGAGGGGGACGAGGGCTGCGAGGGTCCGACGCATGGGGCGCGCTCCTTGGGTGAGCGAGGTTAGCAACGGCGATGCCACGTGCCAGCCCACGCTAGCAGCAACCTACGCGCGTGCTCGCGTGATCCTTCGTTCACACGGCGCCTGTGCCGCGCGACCGCTGCGCGCCCGTTCACTTGGTCGGCGCCCATGGTATTCGGTGACCCATGCGGGACGCCGCGCGGCGAGCGCCGCCGATGAATGATCCTCGCGTCGACCGGCTGTGTTCGCGCGTCGCCGCGGCGGCGGCGGTGTTCTACGGCCTCGCGGCGTTCTGGGAGCTGTGGGGTGTCTTGCCGGGCGGGCACCTCGGCAACGGCGCCGCCGCCGCGATGGCGGGCGAGAACATGGTGCGACACCGCGTGCTCGCGGCGGTGCTCGAGCCGAGCGTCTCGACGCCCACCCCCGCGCAGTTCTACACGCACCATCCGTACGGGACGTTCTTCGCGGGCGCGGTCGGCTTCCTGGTCGCGGGGCACGGCTGGGCCGCCACCCGGCTCCCCGCCGCCGCGCTCTCGGCCCTGACACCGTGGCTGCTGTTCGCGTTCACCCGCGCGCTGTGGGGGCCGGTCGCGGGCGCGGTCGCGACGGTGGTGTGGGTCACGGTGCCGATCAACCTGGCGTACGCGAGCTACCTGAACCTCGAGGTGCCGCTGCTCTGGTCGGGCGCGCTGTTCTCGTGGGCGACGACGAGGTTCTTTCAGACGCACCGGGCGCGCTACATCGCGCCGTCCGCGCTCGGCGCGCTGCTGGCATGTCAATCGGACTGGATCGGGATGGTGCTCGTGGGCGGCGTCGGCGCGAGCGCCTTCGTCCGCGCGTACGTCCTCCCCGAGCGCTGGTCGACGAGGATCGACCATCGGCAGCACGCGCGCTGGTTCGGCTGGGTCACCGCGGCGGCCGTGTCGACGCTGCTCATGTACCTCGGGTTGTTCGCGAAGGCGGGGCGCCTCGGAGATCTCGCCGCGAGCGCCGAGCTGCGCAGCCACGGGGCGAGCGCGCCGCTCGCGCAGGTGTTCGGGCCGCGCCGGATGATGTGGGTCTCGTGGATGTTGCCCGCGCCGGCGCTGCTCGGGATCGCGGCGAGCGCGGCGCTGTCGCCGCTCCGGAGCGCCCGCAGCTTCCTCGAGCTGTTGCCGGTGTGGTGGCTCGTGGCGGCGGCGACGCAGTACTTCGGGTTTCGTCAGGGGGCCGACGTACACGTCTACTGGCCCCACATGTTCTCCGTGTGCGCGGCGCTCGGCTGGGGCGCCTTCACCGCGGGCGTGGGCGACGCGGCGTCCAGCCTGGACGCGCCGCGGGCCGGGCTCGCCCTCGCCGCGGGTCCGCCGCTCGTGGCCGCGCTGCTGCTGCTGCGCGTCGGCGTGCCGATGGCCTACCAGTCGCGCCTGACGGGCGGACGGTTCGACGACGGGGGGCGCTACATCGGCGTCGACCGCGATCGTCATCAGTTTGCAAAATGGGCGACGCGCGATCTCCCGCAGGACGCCACGGTCCACCTGCACCGCTCGATGACGCCGTCGTGGCCGCTGTCCTACGCGATGAACCGGCCGTACGCGGTGACGTCGATGCCGGAGCCGTCGACGTTCACGCGGCTGCTGGTCGACGCGCGCCACGCCCGCGCCGACGAGCTGCGGACGCTCGCGGCGCGGTTCGACGTGCAGGTGGTCGGTCCTCACTGGCGCGTGTCGCCCGGCCCTGCGGGGCGCCTCGTCGCGCTCTCCTACGACGAGCGGCAGCCGTCGGCGCTCGAGTGGGCCACGGTGGCGGGGGCGGATCTCGTGCGCACGATAGCTGAGCGAGCCGACCCCTGGGCGACCTGGGAGTGGCGACACCACCTGGGGCTCGCGGGTGACCCACCCGACGAGGCGCCCGCCGGGGCCGAGGCCGAGCGCGCGGCGCACAACGCGGCGGTCGCGCGCGGCGACGACGCCGAGGCCGCGCGGCTGCGCGAGGCGGTCGAAGCGCGCATCCAGCGTCGTCTCGACGTGGTGTACTCGCACGGCGCGACGCTGCTCGGGCTGCGGATCGACACCGGCGCGGCGACGGTGATGACCCTCTACTGGGCCACCGCCGCGGCGTACGCGCAGGCCGACGTCGACTTTCTCGTGCGGAGCAAGGTGGTCGCGCCGCCGAGGCTGTGGCCGTCGAGGCTCGACTACTTCGAGAAGGAGATCGCGCCGCCCGAGGCGCTGCGCCCGCAGCTGTGGCGCCCTGGCTACCTCTACGCGCAGCGGATCCTCGTGATGAAGCGCATCGGCACGGAGCGCTACGAGGGGGTGTTCACCTCGCGTTCGGGGCCTGCGCCGCGGCCGGTGGCGGGGCCCGAGCGCGCGACGCTGGTCACGCTCGACTGAGCTACTTGCAGGAGCCGGAGCAGGCCTCGCGGCGCTCGCCACACTTGACCTTGCACCCCACGCGCGCGGGCGGGTCCTTGGGGTGGCTGGCCTCGCAGGCGTCGACGCAGGCGGCCGCGTCGTGATCGCACTTGTCGGCGCACCTGGTCGACGCGGGGACGAGCGACGAGCCGAGCAACAGGCCGAGGGCGACGAGCGCGCGCATCGCCTCATCCTAGCGTGAGACGCGCGCGCGATGCTAGTCTCGGCCGCGATGAAGCGCCGCACGGCTGCCCTCGCGCTGCTCGCGCTGCCCGCCGCGGTGTCGCGGATCGCGCGCGCCACGCCGTCGAGCTCGACGTCGGCCGTCACTGTGTTCGGCGCGACGTGGTGCGGGCCGTGCCACCAGCTGCACGCGGCGCTGCGCGAGCGCGGGGTGCCGTTCGAGGAGGTCGACGTCGACCGACACCCCGATCTCTACGACCGCGCGCGGCAGGCGGCCGGGACCAACGCCATCCCGCTGACCGGCGTCGCGCGCGGCGGCGCGACCACGTGGATCGTCGGCGCCGACGCCGACGCCGTCGAGCGCGCGTACCGCGGCTGAGCAAGGAGAGGTGGGTGCAGCGCTCGTCGACGGTCGCGATCGGGGTGCTGCTCGTCGTGATCGTCCTGTTGCTGGTGTGGCGCACCGGGTCGAGCTCGAGGCCCGCGCCGCCACCCCTCCCCGCGGCGTCGTTCGCGCTGCCGACGCCGTCGTTCGCGCCGCCAGCCCTGTCGCTCGCGCTGCCAGACTCGTCGCTGTCCGAGCCGACGCTCGCGCCGCTCGCGAAGCCGCTCCCGAGCAACGCTCCGAAGAGCGTGCGGCTCGGAGTGCTGCTGTTCCAGTATCGGGGCGCGCAGTTCGCGCCGCTCAGCGCTCGTTCGAAGCAAGAGGCCCTCGACGCGGCCAAGGCGGCGGTCGAGCCGGCTCGAAAGTCGTTCAAGGCAGCGGTGAAGACGGGAGATCCCGGCAGCGTCGAGGACGCCGGCCGCTTCGCGCGCGGGGTGCTCGAGCCGTCGGTCGAGTACGAGGTGTTCTTGCTGCCGCCGGGCTCGGTGAGCGAGCCGATCGAGACGCCGCGCGGCTACTGGATCGTCAAGCGCGTCGAGTGACGGCGCGTCACCGCGCGTCACCGCGCGTCGAGGCGCGACGCGCGTTCGCCCGGGGTGCCTGCGGCGGCCCGCCGCGCCTGCAGCGGCTCGGACGCGCCGGGATCGTCGGGCCCGGGCGTCGCCACCTCGACCGCGAACGACGTGGTGAGGTTCGCCGCGGTGACGGTCAGCGTCGCCGTCCCGCCGGAGCCGGTGGTCGTGCGCACCCAGGCGCAGCGATCGACGAGTTGGAGACCGAGCGCGAAGCCTTGCGAGACCTCGAACGCCCAGACGGCGCCCTCGACCCGCCTGCCGGCGTTGGTGCCCTCGAAGCACACCGACGTCCCGTACGAGTGGGAGTTCGTGCAGGTTCGCCGCACCTCGTCGACCCCGGGCACGACGTCGAACTTCGACGAGAAAGCGCGTCCGCCCGAGGTGGCCGCGAGCTCGTACGTCCCCTGGGTCGCCGGCTCGAACACGAACAAATCCCATTCTGCCTTCTTGAGCACGGTGCCGTTGACTTGCGAGACCTGGAGGCTCTCGTCGGCGAGCCGCTCGTCGCCGCCCCACACCCTGGCGCCGAGCCGGATCGTGCTGGACCCCGCCAGCATGACGACGTCCTGCGGGCCGTCCTCGCACGTCGGGGTGGAGTAGGCCGACCAAGGAACGAGCTCGATCGCCGTGACCTCGCGGGCGTCGAGCGTGAAGCGGTCGAGCAGCTCACCGCTGCCGGGATCGCGGAGCCGAAGCCGAGTCGAGCCCGCGCTCACGCCCCGCAGCTGGAGGGTCGGCGGGAGCACCGGCCCGAGCGCGAGGATCGCCTCGTCTTCCAGCGCGGCGGTGAATCCTCCCGAATACTGGGCGGAGATCGTCTGAGCCCCGCCCACCACCGTCGGGGCTACCGGACCATCCCACCTGTCGAACGCGGAGCCGGACAGGTAGAGTCCATAAGGAGTCTTCGACGAGCAGATCTCTCCCTTCGGGCAGCCCTCCGAGAACCAGGCCACCCGGTCCCCCGGCGTGCCACATGCGACCAGCGTGACGGACAGCGCGAAGGCAGCGGGAGCGCGCATGGCGGGTGCGGTGAGCATCGCGCATGCCAAGCGCGCATCGTCGAGGTCTCAGGCGTCGGGTGCCCGCCTGGCTCTGACGGCCGTGTCACGCCGACCGCCCCTGATCCCGCCGGTCGCCGGTGTGCCATGTGCCACCCCGCCACACAGCAGGTGACGGCGGAGAACCTGCGTGGCGCCGACCTTGCTGGTACGCTTCGCACCATGACACTCTACCGTACGCTCCCCGCCTTGCTGCTCTCGCTCGCCCCGCTCGCCGCCTGCGGAGGCGCGACCGTCGATGACTTGCCCGCGGCGGGCGCGGGAGGTGTGGGAGGCTCGGGCTCCGGCGCGGCGGGCTCGGGCACCGCGGGCTCGGGCACCGCGGGCACAGCGGGCTCGGGCACCGCGGGCACGGCGGGTTCGGGCACCGCGGGCACGGCGGGTTCGGGCACCGCGGGCACGGGCACGGCTGGCTCCGCTGGCTCGGGGAAGGCCGGCGCCAGCGGCTCGCCCAGTCAATGCACGTCAGATTTTCAGTGCCCTGTGGGACCCTGCACGACCTGCCCCGACGGCTCGAAGGCGTGCCCTGTCGCGAAGTGCGCGTCGGGCGTCTGCACGACGTCCCAGCCGACTTGCCAGGTCGGCCCACAGTGCAAGACCACCGCCGATTGCCCGCAGCCTGGCGGCTGTCAACAGTGTCCCGACGGCTCGTTCAGCTGCCCGTCGGTCGAGTGCGTCGGCGGCGCGTGCGTCCCTTCGTCGGATGGAGGCTGCAAGCCGGCGTCGTGCGCGCCCCAGGATGCCGCGGGTGAGGGGACGTGCTTCGGCTTTCTCGGGTTTGCCTGGAACGGCGCGACCTGCGAGAAGCTCACGGGGTGCGGCTGCGTCGGCGCCGACTGCGGCTCGCTCTACAAGACCCACGAGCACTGCATGAAGGTCCACGCCTCGTGCGTCTCGCAGTCGCCCTGCGCGGGCAAGCCGTGCGGCGACACCTGCTCCAACTGCGTGCCGGGCGGACCCTGCCCGCCGGTCGTCGAGTACTGCGGCCCGACCGGCGAGTGCGGCCCGGCGTTCCCTGTGTGTACCGCGCAGAAGAACCCCTGCTTCGGCGCGTCGTGCGGCACCCCATGCCTCGAAGACTGTGACGCGCCCGGCTGCGCGCCGACGAAGGGTATGTGCAACGGCGCCGGTCAGTGCTCACCCGGCAGCCCCGTCTGTGACGTGGCGAGCTGTGACGCGATGAAGGCAGAGGGAGATGGACTCTGTGACGCCTTCTTCGGGTTTGCGTGGAACGGCTCCCAGTGCGTGGGGCTCGGTGGCTGCTCGTGCGTGGGCCCGGATTGCAACAAACTTTACCCTTCGCAGCAGCAGTGCCTCGACGCCAAGGCGGCGTGCGCGTGTCAGGGCAAGGGCTGCGGCGCGCCGTGCACGTGCCCTGGCGGCGACTGCGCGAAGACGTTCTACTCCTGCACCCACGACACGAACGGCACGTGCCAGCCTGGCGCGTTCGCGTGTCCCTTCTGAGCGCCGGCGCTCAGAAGAAGTTGCCGATGGTGAACTCGAACGTGTAGCTCTCCTCGTACGGCAGCGGCTTGAACGGGAAGCCCCACTCGAAGCGGAGCGGACCGAGGGGCGAGAACCAGCGCAGGCCGAAGCCGTACGAGGTCCGCAGCAGCGCGAGGCTGTCGGGGAACTTGAAGCACGCCTGGTTGACCGGGTAGATGCCGCCGGCGCGGGTGGGCCCGACGCCGTTGATGACCCCGCCGCCGGCCGCGTCGCAGTAGAGCTGCTCGAGGTTCCACGCGTTGCCGAGATCGGTGAAGAAGACGCCGCGGATGCCCACCTTGTCGACGATCGGGAACTCGAACTCGATGTTCTGGTAGTACATCAGGTTGCCGCCGATGTTGGCCCCGTTGAACACCGGGCGGCTGTTGGGATCGAGGGTGTTGTTGAGCGGCAGGCGGGGGCCGATGGTGCGGAGGCGGTAGCCGCGGACGTCGAAGATGCCGCCCAGGAAGAACCTCGCGAAGATGGGCACGCCGTCGGCCCGCGGGCTGGTGACCAGGCCCGTCTCGCTGTTGGCCTTGATGACGACGCCCCCTCCGAGCGGATAGTAGAAGCGCCCCGTGAGGCGGTGCCGCAAGAACTCGTTGTCGGACTGCAGCGTCTGGGTCGCGAGCTCGCTCGACGCCGAGATGTAGACGCCGCTCGTGGGAAACAGGCGGTTGTCGCGCGTGTCGTACGAGATCGACGGGCGGATGCTGGACGTGTAGCCATCGTTGAAGAGGTTCGCGAGCGGCAGGCGCTGGAACACGCTGGTCGCGCTCGCGGTGCCGAAGAACGTGCTGGTCGTCTCGGTCGACACCGAGATCCGCTCGAGGTTGTACGCGAGGAACGCGCGCGTCGACGGCGACACCAGCGTGTAGCCGAAGCTCAGGCTGCCGCCGAGCGAGCTCTGGCTGAAGTCGTTGTAGATGCGGAGCTGATCGTAGAGATCGACCGAGGCGGAGAAGTTGCTGTCGAGAAAGTAAGGCTCGAACCATCGGATGTTGACGAGCTGTCGGAGCCCCGAGATCTGCCCCTGGATGCTCAGCGACTGGCCGGTGCCGAACAGGTTGGCCTGCTGCACCTGGGCGGTCGCGATGAAGTTCTCGATGCTCGAGAAGCCGGCGCCGATCTGGAAGGTGCCGGTCGGGCGCTCGGCGACCTCGACGTGGACATCCATCGTGCCGTATTCGTCGGGCTTCGGGCGCTCGGGGACGTCGGTGAGCTGAGCCGTGCCGAGGTCGGCGCGCTCGAAGTAGCCGAGCGCCATGATGCGTCGCTTGCTGCGCTCGAGCTTGGTCTCGCTGAACAGATCACCCTCGGCGATCTCCATCTCGCGGCGGATGACCTTGTCGCGCGTCTTGGAGTTGCCGCGGATCTCGATGCGGCCGAACTTGACCAGGTTGCGGCGCTCGAGCGGGACCACGACGTCGACCTCGTGGTGCTCGGCGTCGACCTCGGTGAGCGGCTCGCCCTCGACGTTGGCGTAGCCCGCGTCGCGGTACATCGTGCGGACGTCCTGGAGATCCTTCGCGAGCTCGGCGCGGTTGAAGTAGTCGCCTGGCTTGGCCCGCACCATCTCGCGCAGGTGCCTGCGACCGCCGAGCGGCTCGATCTCCTTGCCGTCGGGATCGCGCTCGAAGATCCGGAAGCTGCGGATCTTGTAGCGGGGGCCCTCGTTGATGGTGATCGCGAGCTCGATGCCGTTGCGGTCGGGCGTCAGCATCACGCGCGGCGCGTTGATCTGCACCGTGAGGAAGCCTCGATCGTAGTAGAGCGACGAGATCACGTAGACGTCGCGATCGAAGGCGTCCTGGCGGAACGGCCCGCCCGAGCCGAACGAGAAGAAGCTGGTCTGGCCGGTGAGCATCACCTCGCGCAGCTCGTCCTCGGAGACGTGATCGTTGCCGATGAACGTGACGCGGCGGACGGAGACCTGCTCGTGCTCCTTGATGGTGAACCGGACCGTGACCTCGTTGTCGCGCCCGGGCAGCACCTCGTGGGTCGCCTCGGCGAGGAAGTAGCCCTTCTCCGCGTACATGTCGCG
This sequence comes from Myxococcota bacterium, assembly GCA_963169165.1. Taxonomy (GTDB): domain Bacteria; phylum Myxococcota_A; class Polyangia; order Polyangiales; family Polyangiaceae; genus JADLFU01. Next base: position 30,339 of record CAUJFL010000233.1, read on the forward strand.
GATCTTCTGGAGGGCGCGGCGGATGGCGGGGAACGACAGGATGTTGCCGCTCTTGACCTCGATGGCCTCCTGCAGCTTGTCGGACTCGACCTCGGAGTTGCCGACGAACGTGACGGCGCGCACGCTCGCGCGCTCCTGCACGATGAAGCGGAGGCTGACGCCGCCGCCCTCGCGCTCGAGGTCGACCTCGAGGCCGTCGAAGAAGCCCGAGTCCCACAGCTCGCGCGCGTCCCGCGCCAGGGCGCTGGGATCGAAGGGCTGGCCGACGCGCTCGTGCAGGTAGGCGACGACGTCCTCCTTCGAGACACGGCGGTTGCCGGCGACCTCGATCTTCACGATCGGGAGGCCCTTGGCCTGCTCGGCCTCGGTGGGCGCGACGGCGACCAGCGGACCGGTCGCGGTCCTCGACGGACGCGACGACGACGCGGGCGCGCTCGACGACGAGGGGGCCGCCGAAGCGGAGGCCGCGGCCGAGCCCGCCGACGTCGCGGCGCCGTCCATGTCCCGAAACCCCGGCGGAACCGGCTGCGCGCTGACGATCGCCGAGGTGGCGAGCGAGACGGCGGCGACGAGCGGTCCTGCGGCGCGTCGGAGACGACGGACGAGTCCTTGGCTCATCGAGGGGCGGACGACACGAAAGACACGGGGGCGCGGGCTCGTAGCAGCGCCCCCCGGCGAGGGGAAGCCCAGGGCGCCAGGAGCGGCAGGTCGCGCCGGATCAGTCCTCGTCGGAGGCGGGTTGCATGCCGAACGCCGCGCGCTCGCCGTCGTCGAGCGACAGATCGAGGGCGATCACCAGGCGATGGAGCACGGCGCGCTCCTCCTCGCTTATCGGATCGCCGAAGCCGAAGAAGCTGCCCGACGCCGACGCGATGCGCACGGCCATCTTCTTCACGAACGTGCGGAACACCAGCGCCGGCTCGTCGGGCAGCAGCGCGAGCGCCGGGCGGATGCGGGCGAGGGCGCTCGCGAGCTCGAGTCGGTCGCCCTCGCGGGCGCGCTTCGACAGCGAATCGAACGCGGCCTCGGCCGCGGGCGAGCGACGAAACGCGCCGCCGAGCTCGACCTCGCTCGCGATGAGCGCGTCGACGACCGCCAGCATCTCGGCGTCGTCGAACTCGCGATCGGCGCCGGCGACCGCCGCGATGAGCGTGGGGACGGCGCCGAGGAGCGCGTCGCGGTGTTCTTCGGGGAGCGCCGCGGTCGCGGCCTCGAGGGCGGTCGTCATCGTGCTGTCTCGGCGCGGCAGAGGTCTTCGGCTTGAAAGGCGACGTCGGTCAGCGCGAACAGCGCGGCGTCGCTGACGTCGGTCGTGAGCTTCGGATCGCGGATGGGCGCGGTCAACACGCGGGCCGTGTCGCACGGGCTCGACTGCCCGCGCGTCTGCGGGGCGAGGAGCGCGGCGAGCATGGCGGTCACGAAGCTGGTGGGCGCGCGGCGTCGCGCGGCCTCGGCGAGCGCGCGCGCGTGCGACGTCGGGGCGCCCGTCCGCGACGCCGAGAGGTACGCCCCTATCGACAGCAGATCGGCGCGCGCGTCGGTCTTGTCGGTCACCGCCGCGAGCGCCAGGCCGCCGAACGCCGCCCTCGCGAACGCGTCACCCGCCTGCGTCACGTCGGTGAGGGCCTGCGGCGCCGCGACCGCGAGCCGCGCCGCGAGCGGCTCCGACGCGCGGGTCAAGAACGCCAGCGTGCCCTCGTCGAAGCGCCCGTCGCGGCTCACCTTCTGCACCATCGGGTGGTCGGCGAACGCGGGCCGCAGATCGACCTGCATCACCGGCGGCACCGGCGCGGGGGGCATCATCATCAGCCTGGCGACGACGGAGAGCTCGACGATCATGGCTTCTGCATCTTGCAGTCGGACAGGTACGACGCCGCCGGCCCGCTGAACTGCGGCAGCGGGATGCGCGGGTAGTATGTGAGCAGGTTGAAGCACATCTCCTGGCTCGTCTCCTCGCCCCACACCACTGTTTGATCGGTGGGGTTCTCCCAGGTGCAGCGCGTGACGAACTTGTCACCGTTCGACACTGTCGCGTCGACCGGGTACGCCGCCTGGTCGAAGAACGAGAACGGGTCCGCGTGCCCCAGCGGGCTCCTGGTGCCGTCGGCCCGCACCAGATCGGTCGTCAGCTTTCGACCCAGCTGGTGCATGTGCGGCCACGACTGCACGACCTGCAGCGGCAGGTACTTGGTCCAGTTCTGTCCCCAGTCGAACGTACACTCGACGGTGGAGGTCTGGTGCGGCGGGACCGCGAACTCGAAGCCCCCGACCCACAGGATGTCAGCGTCGTACTTGCGCGGGGTCTCGGTGGTGCAGAGATCGACGCCGGTCGCGTCGACGTGGCCCGCCTCGTGCTTCAGGTTGCTGTAGTGTACCTGCACGACGAGGTGGGTCGGCTTGCCCTCCGCCATGGGGAACCCCGCCTCCTCGGGCAGCACGAACGGCGGACCGCCCGGCGCCCACGCGTAGACGGCCTTCCAGTCGATAGGAAAGATATCTTTGCATTTGTGGGGTTTAGGGCTCTCGGTCTTGTCGGCCTCGAACACGACGATGTGATGCACGACCGACTTGTCGTCCACGCGCGGGATGATCGCGGTGATCTGGCGCCTGTCGGCGGGCGCCGGGACGTCGACGCCGTAGCAGACGTAGATGTCCGAGGTGCCCTCCTGCAGCGAGTAGGGCGCCTCGGCGCGCAGCTTGGTGTCGGGCTCGCACGCCGGCGCGACGACGCCGCCGTCTGGCGTCGCGACGGGGGCGCACTTCTGGGCGGGATCACCCGGTGGGAACCCGCGCTCGAGCCACGCGTCGAGGGGGCCGTACTCCTTGAACGAGGCGCGCTCGCGCGGCACGGGGGGCATCGGCTTGTCGGTGCTCTTCATCCGCTCGAGCGCGCGGACCAGCGCCGAGACGCCGGGCGTCGACGGCGTGTCGCGCACGAGGTCCTCGTAGGTCATCAGCGACATCGGCGCGCCGAACTGGGTGGGCGACGAGTGGCAGTCGTGACAGCGCGTCAGCGCCTCGGCGACGTCGCATGGAAGCGGTGTGCCGCCCGCGCCGCCCGCGCCCGCGGGGCCCGTCGACGCGGGCGTCGAGCTGGATGAGTCGGGCGAGCAGGCCGCGACGACGGCGGCGGGCAGGAGGAAGAAGAACGGGCGAAAGCGGCGCACGGGGCGCGAAGCTTACGCCGGAAGCGCCGCCGTGACGATCGCGGCGAGCGCAGCCGGGCTTCACGGACCCGGCGGTCGCCCCGCCATGAACGCCGCGCGCCGCGCGGGCGGCAGGCGCTCGACGGCGTAGCGCAGCATCGTCCGGGGCATCGTGTGACAGTGATCCCGCAAGAAGCCTTCCATCGCCTCGCGGTCGCGCTTGCCCACCTCTCGCAGCATCCAGCCAGCGGCCTTGTGGATCAGCTCCTCACGATCCTCGAGGAGCCTCTCCGCCAGCCTCAGCGTCCAGTCGAACCACCCGGCGCGGATCATCGGGAGCGTGCTCAGCAGCGCGATCCGTCGGTCCCACAGCGTCCGCGACGATGACAGCGTCTCCAGCAGCCGGGGGCGCGCGCGGAGGCCACCCTCCTCGAGCAGGTAGGCGCCCACGATGGGCGGCGCGGCCGTGTCCACGAGATCCCAGTTGTTGACGCGCCGGCGGTTTGCCAACAGCTCACGAAACACGACGGTCCTCTGGTCGTGGTCTCCGTCGCGGTAGGCTCGCATCATCAACAGGAGCGCCAGCAGCCGCTCCTCGTGCACGGGCGAAGCGAGCAGCTCGAGCCGCACCCACGGGGGCGCCTCGCGGTACGTGGCGGCCAGTCGACGGACCGCGGGGACCCCGAGTCCGAGGAAGACGTCCCCCTCGCCGTAGCCCCCTCGCGACACCCCGAAGTACGGCAGCATGCGCTGGGCGCGCTCGTGGTCTCGCAGCGCGTGGACGGCCCGCCGGACGCGGGCGAGGGTGGGAGGAGCGGGCTCCACGGGCAGAAGGGTCGAGGGCGACCGCACCCGAGTCAAGCCCGGACCAGGCCCCAGGGTGGACATCGTCGCGAACGAGGTTAGCTTCCGCGCCCCAGGGAGCTCACCTCCCGCTCGGCTCACTCGAACCCAAGACAAGGACTCCGCATGCTCAAGGTCTATGCCTCCCCCGTCAGCACCTGCAGCCGCAAGGTGCTCTGCGCGCTCCACGAGAAGGGCGCCGACTATCACTTCGTCCACGTCGACATGAAGAAGGGCGAGCACAAGGCCCCCGAGCACCTGGCGCGACAGCCCTTCGGCCTCGTCCCCTCGATCGACCACGACGGGTTCGCGCTCTACGAGTCCCGCGCGATCATCCGCTACCTCGACGCCGCGCTGCCCGGCGCGAGCCTGACGCCGTCCGACCCGAAGGCGCGCGCGATGATGGAGCAGTGGATGAGCGTCGAGAGCTCGTATTTCTCGCCTCACGCGCTGAAAGCCATCCTCAACATTTTTTACACTCCCAAGGGCAAGGAGCCCGATCCCGCGGTGACGGCGGCGGGGCTCGCCGGCCTGGTGACGGCGCTCGATACCCTCGAGAAGGCGCTCGCGGGCAAGGAGTACCTCGCGGGCTCGTTCTCGCTCGCCGACATCTGCTACGCCCCGTACCTGCAGTACCTGGCCGATCTCGGCATCGCCAGCGGCGTCACCGACCGCCCCAACGTCGCCGCCTGGTGGGGTCGCCTGAGCGCCCGCCCCTCGTGGAAGAAGGCGATCGCGCAGGCGGTGTGATCGATCGATGAGCCTCGCCCGATCTCCTTTCGCCTCGTCGACGGTCGAGCGCACGGAGGTCGGGGGGGCGCGCCTCGCCTTGACGCACCTGGGGGCTGCGCTTACCTCGCGGCGATGACGGCGACCGCGGTGGTGCAAGCACGGCTGGGCTCGTCGCGCCTCCCTCGCAAGGTGCTCGCCGAGCTCGCAGGCCGCCCGATGCTCGACTGGATCGTCGAGCGCGTCGGGTCGGCCGTCGGGGTGAGCGCGGTCGTCGTGTCGACCAGCGACGCGCCCGGCGACGATCCGCTCGCCGAGCACGCGCGCTCGCTCGGACTCACCACGACGCGCGCGCCTGTCGACGACATCATCGGGAGGCTGGTGACGGCGTCGCGGGCGGCGCCGAGCGAGCTGGTCGCGCGGGTGTGGGGCGACTGCCCGTTCGTCGATCCCGCGGTCGTCGACGCGATGCTCCGGCGCGCGGCGAGCGAGCGGCTCGATTTCTTGTCGAACGCGCTGCCGGGCACGCGCACCTACCCCGGCGGGTTCGACGTGGAGATCTACACGAGCGCGCTGCTCGAGCGCATGGACGCCGAGGTGACCGACCCGTTCCTGCGCGAATTTCCCTTCGATTTCGTCCGCTCGCGCGCCTCGTCGCTGCGCGTCGGCGAGCACCAGCTCGAGTCGTCGCGCGCGCACCTCCACTTCACCGTCGACTATCCCGAGGACCTCGCGGCCGCCGACGCTCTGTACCGCGCGCTCTTGCCGCGCGCGCCGACGTTCGGCCTCGACGACGTGCTCGCCGCTTGCGACGCCGACCCTCGCCTCGCCGACGCGTTCTCTCATCGAGCCCGCAACGCCGACTACGCCGCCAAGGCCACCGCGAGGACGGCGTGACCGCGGCGCCGTTCCTCGAGGGCGAGCGGCTGACGTTGCGCGTGCTCGAGCGCGCGGCCTACGCCGAGAGCTGCGCCGCCTGGACCAGCGATCGCGAGGTCGTGCGGCACCTCTCTCGAGGCACGTGGCCGCTCACGCGCGACGAGGCCGCGCGCGACTTCGACGCCAAGGTGGGCTCGCGCGCCGACGTCGAGCTCGGCATCCACGATCGCGACGGCGACGGGTTCGTCGGCGTGACGGGCCTCCACTCGCTCAACACGGTCGCGCACAGCTGCGAGTTCCGTATCCTGATCGGCGACCGCCGCGCGTGGAACAAGGGCCTCGGCACCGAGGCGTGCCAGCTGATGACAGCGTACGCGTTCGAGCTGCTCCACATGAACCGCGTCTGGCTCGGCGTGAACGCCGACAACGAGGGCGCGCACCGCTCGTACCAGAAGAGCGGCTTCGTCGAGGAGGGCCGCCTCCGCGAAGAGGTCTACCGCAACGGCGCCTACCACGACGTCGTGCGGATGAGCGTGCTGCGCCGCGAGTACGAGGCGCTGCGGACCACGTGGGCGCTGTGGCCATGGATCGAGCGTCAGTTTCCCAGGTAGCGCTCGTCGGGTGCGGCGCGATCGGCAGCCGCTTCGACGAGGGGCGCGACGGACCGGTGCGCACGCACGCGCGCGCGTTCGCGTCCGTGCCTGGCGCGCGGCTCGTCGCGGTGTGTGACAGCGACGGCGCGCGCGCCGAGGCCGCGCGGCGCGCGTGGGGCGCGGACGCCGCGTTCACCGACCTCGACGCGATGCTCGCGTCTCGCCCGTTCGACGTCGTCTCGCTCGCGACCTCGACCTCGGCGCGCCTGTCGCCGGTGCGCGCGATCGTCGCGGCCGGCGTGCCCGCGCTGTGGTGCGAGAAGCCGCTCGCCGAGACGCGCGAAGAGGGCGAGGCCATCGCGCGCGCGCTCGCGACCGGGCGAACCCGCGCGCTGGTCAACTTCTGGCGACGCTACGATCCCGGCCTCGCCCCGCTGTTGCGCGCGGCGCGCGAGGGTGAGCTGGGCCCGCTCGCGCGCGGCGTGGTCGTGTACGGCAAGGGGCTCAACAACAACGGCTCGCACGCGATCGATCTCGTGCGCGCCGCCTGCGGCGAGATCGAGCACGTCTCGACGGGCGCGCGCGTCGACGACGACCGCGGCGACGATCCGACGCTCGACGCCACGCTCTACGTCGGCGACGCGCGCGTCGACCTCGTCGCGACCGATCACCTTCGCTACTCGGTGTTCGAGATCGATCTGCTGTTCGCGCGAGGCAGGCTGCGGCTCGCCGACGGGCGCGCGAGGGTGTGGCGCGCCGCGCCCGACGCGACGTTCGCCGGGTACACCTCGCTCGGCCTGACGTCCGACGTCGCGCTCGATCCGGGCGCCGCGTTCGTCGCCGCCGCGACCGAGGCGCTCGCGCTCGCGCGCTCTCCCGACGCCCGCGCGACCGCGACGATCGACGACGCGCTGGCCGCGCTCGGCGTGGTCGACGACGCGCGACGCGCCCACGCAGCTCGACAAGCAGAGAGAACCTCACGATGACGACCCTCGCTCGAGACGGCGGCCAGAAGGTCCGCGACAACCCGTTCCCCAGGCGCCGCACGATGGGGGACGCCGAGAAGCAGGCCGCGCACGACGTGATCGACAGCGACGATCTGTCGACCTTCCTCGGCGGTCCCGGCCCGTATTTCTGGGGCGGCGAGCGCGTGCAGGCCTTCGAGAAGGCGTGGGCCGAGCGCTTCGGCTATCGCTTCGCCGTCTCGGTCAACTCGTGGACGAGCGGCCTCTACGCCGCGCTCGGCGCGACGGGGCTCGGACCGGGCGACGAGGTGCTCTGCACGCCGTACTCGATGTCGGCGACGGCCACGACGATCCTGCTCTGGGGGGCGATCCCCGTGTTCGGCGACGTCGATCCGCGCACGTTCAACCTCGATCCTTCCAAGCTCGAGGCGCTGATCACGCCGCGGACGCGCGCCATCATGGTCGCGCACATCTTCGGGCTGCCCGCCGACATGGAGGGCATCGCCGCGGTCGCGAAGAAGCACGGGCTGCGCGTCATCGAGGACGGCGCGCAGTCGCCGCTCGCCACGTACCGCGGCCGCTGCGTGGGCGGCCTCGTCGATCTCGGCGGGTTCAGCCTCAACTATCACAAGCACGTCCACACCGGCGAGGGCGGGGTCATCGTCACCGACGACGAGGATCTCGCGAAGCGCTGCGCGCTCATCCGCAACCACGGCGAGAACGTCGCCGAGACGATCGGCGTCACCGACGGCGTCAACGTGCTCGGCCACAACCTTCGCCTGACCGAGCTGCAGGCGGCGATCGGCCTCGCGCAGCTCGCGCGCGTCGAGGGTTACGTCACCCGACGCCAGCAGCTGGCGGCTCATTTTGCGCAAAGACTGGCGCAATTTCCGTTCTTGCGCGCGCCCCACGTACCCGACGGCTCGACGCACGCTTACTATGTGTACCCCGTCCTGTTCGACGAGCAGGTGTTCGGCGCGCCGAGGCGGGCGTTCGTCGAGGCCGTCAACGCCGAGCTGCCGACGCCCGAGATCCCCGAGCAGACCGTGTTCTCCGAGGGCTACGTGAAGCCCCTCTACTGGAACGAGCTCTATCAGCGCCGCCGCGCGCTCGGCCGAGGCAACTTTCCGTTCGACCTCGCCCCCGCCGGCTGGCCTCGCTACGCGCGGGGCGAGTGTCCGGTGGTCGAGCGGCTGCACACCTCGGAGATGCTGGTGTCGTCGCTCGTGCGCGAGCCGCTCGACGAGGCCGATCTGGACGACGTCATCCGCGCGATCGACAAGGTCGCCTCGGCGCTCGCGCGCTGAGCCATGTCGAAGCTCGCGTTCGTCGCGCGGCAGGCGGGGAGCCAGGCCGCGCTCGCGCCATGGGCCGACGCGCTCGGCGAGGAGGCGACGCTCTTCGCGCAGGGCGCCGAGCTCGACGACGTGCGCGACGCGCTCGAGGCGCTGGGGCCCGACGCGCTCGTGACCGGGACCAGCGAGCGCGCCGCCCTCGACGCGAGATACTGGGAGTGGGCCCGCGCGCGTGGCGTGCGCTCGATCGCGTTCGTCGATCACTGGGTGAACCTCGGCGCGAGGTTCGCGCCCTCCGGCGGCGCGCGCGTCGAGGTCGAGCCGGACGTCGTCGCGGTCATCGACGAGCGCGCGGCCGAGCTGCTGCTCGCCGAGGGAGCGACGCCCGGCCGTGTCCGGGTGATCGGGTCACCCGCGCTCGACGCGGCGGCGCGCTTGCGCGGGACCGCGCGGGCGGGGAGGGGCGACGCGCGGCGGGTCTTGCTCGCGTCCGAGCCGTGGCCCGGCGGCGATGACCAGCAGCGCCGTGAGCATGGCTTCACCGATCTCGACTGCCTCGCGCCTGCCCTGGACGCGCTCTCGGCGTGGAGCATCAAGGTCAACACACGCGTCGAGGCGATCTTGCGCCCGCACCCGCGAGACACCGAGGCGCGGCTCGCCCCGCTGCTCGCGCGTCGCGCCGGAGTCACCGTGATCGTCGAGGGCGGCGACAAGCTCGCGGCGCTCGCCCGGGCCGAGGTGGTGCTCGGCGTGCGGACGATGCTGCTGCTCGAGGCGCTCGCGGCCGGATGCCAGGTCATCAGCGCGCAGCTCGGGCGCGCGCGCGGCTTCGCGCTGACCGACGGCCGCGAGGGGCTCACGGTCGCGACCGACCGCGCGTCGCTCGACCGCGCGGTCGAGAGCGCGCTCGCCGCGACCTCGCCGCCGCCCTTGCCGTCGTCGCTGCTCGGCGTGGAGCGCGCGGTCGCGCTCGTGCGCGCGGGCTGACCGAACGCCCTCGGGTCAGCGTCGCGAGGCGGGGCCCGGCGGGATGCTCGGCGCCTCGCTGGAGAGGAGCGCGTAGAGGGCGCCCGCGAAGAGCGTGAGCGTCGGCGGGACCATGGAAAGGTGACGCAGCGTGACCCCCGCGAGGCTGCCGAGGAGCGCGCCGGCGAAGAACGCCCCGGCGATCGTCGCCAGCAGCGCGACCTTCGGCGCGGAGGGGCGCTCGGCGGGGTTCTGACCGAGCGAGAGCTTCGTGTGCAGGCGATCGGAGAGCCTGCTCCGCCACCACCGGAACCACCGCGCTCCCTCGATCCCGAGATCGGTCAGCACGCCTGTCAGGTGCGTGGTGCGAACGACCGCGCCTGACAGGCGGGTGACCAGGCTGTTCTGCATGCCCATCGCCATGCACAGGACCGCGGCCTCCGTATCCTTCCACCGCGGATGCTCGGCGTCGACGAGCGCCGACTCGATCGTGAACAGCAGGAGCAGAGCCGCCTCGCCCGCGAGCGCGGCGGCGTACGCCTTGGGCGTGCCCCCCACGAAGTTGCTCTCGAGCAACATGCTCGCCGCGAACGCGCCCCCGAAGAACGCGACGAGCATCGCGAGCGCCGCGAGCGCGGCGTGGAGCTGGGCCGTTGCCAGATCGTTGGCGAAGCGGCCGACGTTCCCGGTCGCGTGCGAGGTGAAGGTCCCGATGAGCACGAAGCCCGCCGAGTTGACGTAGCCGCCGACGAGCGCCAGGTAGCCCGCGAGGTGACGGTTCAAGCGGTCGGGGCGGTCGGGACCGAGCTGCCGAAACATCGGTGCTCCCCATATAGGAGCACGCGCGGTGGGCTCAAGGCCCAACGCGGGGTCGCGCCCTGGTCACTGACCAAGAGCACGCACCGGGTCCACGAGCGCGAGCTGCGCTCGCCCGGCTCGCCGCGACCCGCTCGCGTTGACGGGCTGGTGACCGGGTGATACTTGCGCCGCCCTTCGGAGAGGCGGGACGCGCATGACGAACGGCAGCTACGAGACCGAGCAAGAGAGCTTCTGGGCGGGTGATTTCGGCGACGAGTACACCGCCCGCAACCAGGGGGCCGAGCACCACGCGTCGAACCTCGTGTTCTTCTCCCGCGTGCTGTCGCGCGCGCATGGCGTCCGCTCGGTGCTCGAGCTGGGCGCGAACCGCGGCTTGAACCTGCACGCGCTCCGGGCGCTGCTGCCGGGCGCCGAGCTCGCCGGCGTGGAGATCAACCCGACCGCGGCGGGCATCCTGCGCGGCGCCGGGTTCACGACCTTCAACCAGTCGCTGCTCGACTTTCACGCCGACGCGCAGCGCGATCTGGTGTTCACGAAGGGCGTCCAGATCCACCTCGCGCCCGAGGCGCTGCCCAGGGTCTATGACTTGTTGTACGCGGCGTCTCGTCGGTGGGTGCTGGTCGCCGAGTATTACAACACGACGCCCGTCGAGATCCCGTACCGCGGCCACGCGGGCAAGCTGTTCAAGCGTGATTTCGCGGGTGAGCTGATGGAGCGCCACCCCGATCTCGAGCTCGTCGACTATGGCTTCTTGTACCGCAGGGACGCCGTCCTGTTCGAGGTGCAGGACGACATCACGTGGTTCCTGATGGAAAAGCGCGGCTGACCGCGAGCGGGATGAGTTGGCAGCTCCGCGGCGTGGGCGTCGCTAGGCGCGGCGCGCGAGCTGCCCGCACGCGCCGTCGACGTCACGTCCCCTGGTCCTTCGCATCGTCGCGAAGCACCCGCGACGTCGCAGCGCGCCGACGCTCGGCGATGCGGTTGTCGCCCGAACCGGCGCTTCGTCCAGGCTCGATTCCACGTCTTCAGCGGCGGCCAGGGGCTGACCCACCCACGACGTCGTCGCGCAGCCGGCGCAGGGCCGCACCGATGGGGTCGAGATCGTTGACCCACGGATGCTGATGGGCGCCGATCGCGGCGACTGCGGCGCCGAGCGCGTCGAGCGCAGGCCCCGGCGCGGTGGTGCGGACAGTGACGTCGGCGCCGGGGCGCCAGGGGCGATCGGGCTCGACCACGGTGAGCGTGGAGGCGTGTTGGAGCGTGGCGCGCAGCCTGGCTTCGAGGTCGGGCACGTCGACCAGGCGGGGCGCGGGTCGGCGCCCCTTCTTCGGCGGGGGCGCCTCGAACCAGACCGAGGCGCCGACCTCGAGCTCCTCGGCGTCGCAGGCCGCGACCGACCCCCCGAGGCGATACGCGAGCACCGCGAGCCGCTTGCGGTCGGGGGCGGGGTCGACGAGGAGCAAGCTGTCGCAGAGGGTGGTGCGGTCGGGCCCACAGAGCGCCCGCATCCGCGCGGCCGTCGCGTGGCGACCTGGACCCCAGAACACGATGGCGAGACGGGCGCGACGCGCGGGGGCGTGGCCCAGGTGGCGCTTGGCGGCGAGCAGCGCCTCCTCGGGGACCTCGTCGAAGAAGAGCTCGACGGCGAGCGGTCGACCGGCGCTGAGACCGAGGAGCGCGTCGCGCGCGGCGGCGAGCGTGGGCACCGGCGACTCGTGACCGAGCACGGGCAGGGTCACGAACACGACGTCACCATGGGCGTAGCGGCGAGCGCCTGGCGCCGCAGGGGTGGTGAGCACGTCGTCGCGGTCGAGGTCGCTGCGGCAGCGGATCGCGGCGAGCAGCGTCACGTCTTCATGGACGTGGACGCCGCCGGGCACGACGGCTGCGCCGCGCTTCCACGCGAGCGCGCGGAGCTGGCGCAGGGCATCGCCCGGGTCGTACTGCACCGCGAGGACGGTGCGGCCGATCGCGACCAGCTCGCGCGGCGCCTCACAATGCTCGTCTTCGCTCGGCGCGGCGCCGACCTGTTGCTCGGTGAACAGCGCGCGCCACTCCGGTGAGTGCGGCTCGCCCGGGACAAAGCCTGGCAACAGCTCTGCGAGGTATCGCTCGGCGTCGGCGAGCTCGTGGAAGCGCGCGACGAGGAAGCACTCGCCGCTGTTGTTGCCCGAGAACGATCGCCAGATCGAGATGGGTGGAGGCGGCGGATGCGCGGCGAGCGGCAGGGCGCGGGCGCAGCCGCGGCGCGGCGTCGGGCCGAGGAGCGCAGGCTGCTGCGATCGCCACGCCTCGAGGATCTCGTCCGCGGTGGCGCCAGGGAGGCTGACGTCCTGGAACGAGCAGCTCTGTACGCGGCGGTCGGGAGTGATCGACAGAAAGTCGCGCCCGGCGCCGCAATCGCCGCCGGACAGCCGGGAGACCGACAGGCGATCGCCGAAGCACACCGAGGCGCGGCTACGGAGCGGGCTCGCGGCGATCACCTCGGAGAGGCGACGATCGTCGGCGGCGTCGAGGTGGAGCCTGGCGTCAGGCCCCACGTACGAGAGCCACGACACGTCGTCGCAGCCGGCGGCGGCGAGCTCGGCGAGCAGCGCGGGCAGCCGGTCGAGGTCCGAGCGCCGCACGAGGACGTTCGCGCCCCAGCGCTGCCCATGGCCGCGCAGAGTATCGGCGGCGGGGCGCCACGGCGTGCCGTCGTAGATCGACAGCCGCACCGCGCCGAAGCGGCCCGCGTACCGGGCCCACATGGCGTCTCGGAGGAGGGCGCCGTTGGTGGTCACGTGCTGCGCGAGCGTGGTCGTCGCGTCGAGCTCGGCGACGAGCTCGGAGAAGCCTGGGAACGCGAACGGCTCGCCGCCTCCATACGCGACCTCGAGCGTGCCGGCGTCGTGGAGGCCGGTGAGCGCCGCAGCGGCGGTCTCGACCCTCCACGCGCTCTGCCGGGTGGTGTCGCGCGAGCAGAAGTCGCACGCTAGGTTGCACGCGTTGGTGATGCCGAACATCACGACCCTCGGGGCGCGTCGGACGAGCGCGGCGGTCCGGGGCGTCGCCACGCGCACGTGCACGCCGCTCGCAGGCTGAAAGAAGAGCTGCGCGCCGTCGAGCGCGTGCGCGCGAAAGGTCTGGCGATTCATCGTGGCTTTCGGGAGGTCGAGGAGCGAGTGTCGGAGTCCGAAGCAGAGCTCGACCCGAACTGGGCTGACACCGCGCGCAGGCGTGGCCGCGCCACGTCGGGCACCGCTCCACGCAGGGCGGCCGAAGGACGCGAGGAGTCCGGCACTCGCGACGAAGTCCTCCCGAAGTCCACGTTCATCCCGCTGGGCCCTGCCCCCGAGGGTAGCGCGAACGCGGGGCTCTCGGTCGCCGCGGGCGCGTACGTGGCTCACGGGGCGCGTCGAGCGCGCGGAGCGTCCAGGCCGTCGGTGGGTGCTGGTCGCCGAGCATTACAACACGACGCCCGTCGAGATCCCGTACCGCGGCCACGCGGGCAAGCTGTTCAAGCGTGATTTCGCGGGCGAGCTGATGGAGCGCCACCCCGATCTCGAGCTCGTCGACTATGGCTTCCTGTACCGCAGGGACGCCGTCCTGTTCGAGGTGCAGGACGACATCACGTGGTTCCTGATGGAAAAGCGCGGCTGACCGCGGGCGGGATGAGTTGGCAGCTCCGCGGCGTGGGCGTCGCTAGGCGCGGCGCGCCAGCTGCCCGCACGCGCCGTCGACGTCACGGCCCCTGGTCCTTCGCAACGTCGCGAAGCACCCGCGACGTCGCAGCGCGCCGACGAACTCGCGGGCGGCCTCGTCCTCGACCGGCGCGTGCGGCGCGCCGCCCCATGGGTTGAACGGGATCACGTTGACCACGTGCGGCACGCGCGCCGCGAGCTGGGCCAGGCGCTCGGCGTCGGCGGGCGCGTCGTTCTCGCCGCGCATGAGCACGTACTCGAGGGTGATCCGCTCTCCGCGTCGCAGCGGGTGCCGCGCGAGCGCTGCGAAGAGCTCGTCGAGCTCGTGCCGCGCTGCGATCGGCATCGTGCGCCGCCGCCCCTCGTCGGTCGTGGCGTGGAGGCTCACCGCGAGCAGCGGCCGCACGGCCCACGACGCCATCGTGGCGAGCTGCGGCGCGAGCCCGCTCGTCGACAGCGTCATGCGCGTCGGAGGGATCCCGAGCCCGCGCAGCTCGGCCAGCACCTCGAGGGCGCGAGCGACCTCGCGCGGGTTGTGGAGCGGCTCGCCCATCCCCATCAGCACGATCGACGTGCGACCGTGCGCGGCTGGCCCGAGGGCGTCGAGCATCACGAGCGCCTGCCCGACGATCTCGCCCGCGTCGAGGTTGCGCAGCAGGCCCATCGTCGCGGTCGCGCAGAAGGTGCAACCCATCGCGCAGCCGACCTGGGTCGACAGACAGAGGGTCACGCGGGGGGTGGAGACGTCGCGCGGCATGTGTACGGCCTCGACGATGGCGCCGTCGCCGAGCTCGAGCGAGAGCTTGGTCGCGCCGTCGCGCGCGCGGCTCGAGGTGATGATTCTCGGCAAACTCGTGTCGAAGCGCGCGGCGAGCCGCGCGGCGAGCGCGTCGCGGAAGACGGGGGCGCCGCCTCGCCACGCAGACGGTCGCTGCGCGAGCGCGAACACGTGCGCGGGATCGTTGCCGAGCCCGTCGAGCTCGCCGGGCAGCGCCCCGAACAGCGACGGAAGCCGACCGTGCAGACGGCGTCGAGGCGTCACTCCCAACGCCCCGCGAGGCCGAGCGCGGAGAGCGAGCCCGCGCCTCCACGCCACGCGCGCGCGGCCTCGTCTCCGCGCACGACCGCGTCGAGGTGCGCGAGGGTCAGCGACGCGGTGAGCCGGTGCGCCTCGCGCTCGCCGACCAGCTCCTCGAACGGACGCATCACGAGCTCGCGCAAGCCATACAGCGCGGGGCGCGAGGTCTGCCGGAACAGCTCGTGCAGCTCGCCTGCGTGGTCCAGAAAGTGGAGGTGCTCGGCGCGCTCGAGCACGGCGAAGTCGGCGCGCGTGGGGAGCCGCGCGGCGAGCGCGCGGACTCCATCGAGCGGCAGGATCGAGTCGAGCTCGGCCGCGATGATCAAGGTCGGCACCTCGCGCCCCCACGCGAGGGACAGGCGCGACTCGAGCGGGTTGTCGTCCGGGTAGGTCGGCGTCGGACCGCCCGCCGGCGCGAGCGCGACGATCGCCCCGACGCCCGCGTGATGCGCGGGGGCGGACAGCGCGGTCCAGCCTCCGAAGCTGTGACCGACGACGGCCGCTCGCTCGCCACGCGCGCCGAGCGACCGCGCCGCATCGAGGACCGCCGCGACGTCGCGGGGTCGGTGCGCGGCGCTCTCGATCACCCCCTCGACCGCGATCCGCCGCGCCTCGTCCGTCGGCTTCCCCATCGTCGACAGATAGACCTCGACGACCGTGTTGCCCGCGTGGTCGGGCGCCGCGACGACGTAGCCGTGGCTCGCGAGGTGCGTCGCGAGCTCGGTGCTCTGGCGGCGGTGCGAGCTGTACCCGTGCGAGAACACGACGAGCGGCGCGTCCATGTCGCGCGGGCGGGCGTCGCGCACCGCGCGCTGTCGCCACGAGGGCATCCCGGGGATCATGTGGAACTCGTCGGGGGTCACGAGCTCTTGCCCGCGGTGCGCGTCGTCCGCGGGGAACCACACCTCGACGTCGAGCGAGCGCGCGTCGTAAGAGATCGTCGTCGTGCGGACACCGACGGGGTGAGGGCCGCGCGCGCCGGGCGAATAGCTCATCGTCGACCCATACGACGGTGGGGACGGGGTCGCGAACACCCGCCACACGGCACGGGCGCGCCCGAGCGCTTCTCCCGCGGACGGCGCGAGACGCACGGACGGGGGGTCTCCGCTAGCGGGTCACCACGCAGCGGGCGCCGACGGCGCGGGGGTCCGGGGGTGACTCGGGGCGCCAGCCGCGCAGCTCCGACGCCGCGGTCGCGCTGAACGCGCCGCCCCTCGCGCGGGCGCCCTCGCCGACCGTCACCCACTCGGCGACGTTGCCGGCGAGATCGTGGAGGCCCTCGGGGCTCGCGCCGAGCGGCCGCGCGCCCACGAGATCGGGGCCGCGGGCGCCCCGAGCGCAGGGTCCGTCGACGAGCCCGAAGGCCGCGCGGCTGCACACCAGGCCAGTGTCGCCCCAGGGGTAACGTCGCCCGCTCGCGCCCATCGCGAGCCACGTCCACTCGTCGTCGGTGGGGAGGCGAGCGCCGGTGAACGCGCAGAGCGCGCGCGCCTCGTCGAGGCCGAGCGCCGCGGCGCGCCCCGGATCCGCGCGCTCGACGGGCCCCGCGCACGCGCCCGCGTCGACGCAGGCCGCGTGGGTCGCGACGTCGAGCTCGAACACGTCGACCGACAGCGGCCCCGCGCGCACGACGCGCGGCGCGACCACGCCCTGCGCCTCCCAGTCGCTGGGGCCGAGCTGCACCTCGCCGCCCGCGACGTCGACGCGCCGACGCGCGGCGAGGCAACCTTCGGGCGAGCTCGTGTGGGTCGTGGGGCAGCGCGAGGGCGCGCCGACGCAACGATCGCCAGACAGCGTCTGCCCTTCACCGCAGCACCGCGGACCGATGGCGACCAGGCCGTCGGCGCACCGCAGCGGCGCGCCCGCGTGGCGCTCGGCGACGCGCGCCGTGGCGAAGATCGCGGCGATCGCTCCGACCAGCGCCGCGCCCGCCGTGAGCGCGCGCCTCACGTCGCGGGCTTGCCCTCGACGAACACGATCTCGACGCGATCGTTGGCCGACCGGCCCTGGCGCGGATCGGCCACGGGGCGCGCGGTACCAGCGCGGACGAGCGCGATCTGGACGTCGCCGAGCGCCGCGCGCACCGCCGCCTCGCGGCGCTCGAGGGTCTTGTCGTCGGCGCGCGTCCCCTCGTGCAGGACGACCAGCACCGGCATCGACGGGTGCGCCTTCGCCACCTTCGAGAGCAGCTCGAGCCTCTCCCTGGTGGGCTTGGTGACCCCGCCGCCGTCGAACGCCGCGCCCAGCGACACGACGACGCCGCGATCGTCGCGCACGGGCGACATCGAGCCCTCGCGCCCGAGCTCCTCGAGCAGCGTCTGACCCGCGTCGGTCGCGGGGCCTGCGGCGCGCCGGGCGCCCGTGAGCGCCGCGAGGCACGCGGCGCGACCCGACAGCGCGCGGTCGACCGGCACGGGAGATTTGTCGAGCTCGAGCCCGACCGCCCTGATGGCCGCGATCGGCTCCTTCAGCGTGGCGTCGGTCGCCCCGACCAGGCGCGCGGCGGCGCAGAGCATGTTCGCGTCGGCGAGCAGCGCGCGCGCCGACGCTCGCCGTGCGTGCTCGCGCGCGGGATCGGCGGGCTCGACCGCGGTCGGCGCGGCCGCGTCGCGGAGGGCCTTCGCGCGCAGCTCGAGCGCGGCGGTGTCGGTGGCCACGCGCTCGCCTTCGCCCTCGAGCTTGCCGAGCTCTTCTTCGGCCTGCTTCTGCGCGGCCTGCGCGGCCTCGAGCGCGCGCTCGGCGCGGACGCGGCGCGCGTGGACGAACGCCCGCGCGTACGCGGCGATCGCCTCTTCTCCGAGGAACTGCGCGGCCGCCGTGTCACCCTTCGCGTCCGCGTCCTCGGCGGCCTTGCGGAGGCGCTCGGCCTCGGCGAACGACTGGGGCGCGAGCGCGCTCGCCTCCTTGGCGGACGGCGTCTCGGACGCGGCGCGCGCGTCGGCGAGCGACGCCGGGTGCGTGCGCACCGCGCCGCACGCGGCGAGCCAGAGCGAGAGCGCGGCGACGAGCGCGCGCCTCACCGTCGCTTGCCCTTCTTCTTGGGCTTGTGCGCGGGCTTGGGAGACTCGGCGCGCGCCCAGGACTCGTCCTCGGCCTTCTTCAGATCGAGCTCGGCGCGACCCTTCTCGGCGACGCGTTGCTCGAGCAGCGCGCGCGCG
>CAUJFL010000234.1 GCA_963169165.1 Myxococcota bacterium
CGTACACGACGAAATACGAGCCGCCGGGCGCGGCCTCTTCCATCGTCGCGACGAGCGGCTCGACGAGCCCGTGCAGCTCGGCGAAGCGCTTCGCGGCCTCCCTCGCGCGCGCGGACGGCGACAGCTCGAGCGTGAACGAGAGCTGCACCATCCCGTCGCCCTGTCGATCGCCGTAGGCTCGGAGCACCGTCATCGCGACCCGCCGTGTAGCACGGGCTTCCCCGAGGTCGCGACGTCCCGTACCGTCGCGCGCGTGACCACCGCAGAACACCAGAGGCTCGAGGAGGCGGACGCGCAGCAGAAGAAGTGGCGGAGGTGGGGGACCTACCTCTCCGAGCGCCAGTGGGGCACGGTCCGCGAGGACTACAGCCCAGGCGGCGACGCGTGGGGATACCTCCCGTTCGACCACGCCCACCTGCGCGCCTACCGCTGGGGCGAGGACGGGCTGCTCGGCCTCTGTGACAACCGCGGCCTCGTCTGCTTCTCCGTCGCGCTGTGGAACGGCGAGGATCCGATCCTGAAGGAGCGCCTGTTTGGATTGTCAGGACCAGAGGGCAACCACGGAGAGGACGTCAAGGAGTGCTACTTCTACCTCGACGCGACGCCGACCCACTCGTACGCGCACGGCCTCTACAAATATCCACAGCGCCAGTTTCCGTACGAGCACCTCCGTCGGGCCAACCGCGAGGCGGGGCGCGACGCCTCGGAGATCGACCTCATCGACACGGGGATCTTCGACGACGATCGATACTTCGACGTCGACCTCGTCTACGCGAAGGCCGACGTCGACGATCTGCTCATCGAGATCCGGGTCACCAACCGCGGCCCGGACCCGGCGAAGCTGACAGTGTTGCCGACGTTCTTCGTGCGCAACACGTGGAGCTGGGGCGAGCCCGAGCTGCACCCGCGCTTCGTCGCCGACGGGGCCGCGAGCCTCTCGATGGATCACTATCACCTGGGCGCGATGCACGTGTATTTCGACGCGCCCGACGAGCTCATCTTCACGGAGAACGAGTCGAACGAGGAGCGCCTCTGGGGCGCGAAGAGCCCCGGCCCCCACACGAAGGACGCGTTTCACAGGTACATCGTCCACGGTCAGGCAGGCGCGGTGTCGCGCGCCGAGGGCAGCAAGGCCGGGGCGGTGCACGCGGTGACGCTCGCGCCCGGCGAGACGCGCCGCCTCCGCGCGCGCATGTCGAGCGCGCCGCACGCGGCGCCGTTCGAGCGGTTCGATGACTTGCAGCGCCTCCGCAAGCGAGAGGCCGACGAGTTCTACGCCGCCGTCCTCCGCAAGGAGCTCACCGACGACGAGAAGCACGTCTCGCGTCAGGCGCTCGCGGGCATCCTGTGGACCAAACAATTCTACCACCTCGACATCAACCGCTGGCTGCGCGGCGACCCCGGCCAGCCCGTCCCGCCGGCGGCGCGCCTCACCGGACGCAACAGCAGCTGGGGGCACCTCTACAACTCGGAGGTGATCTCGATGCCAGACAAGTGGGAGTACCCGTGGTACGCGGCGTGGGACACGGCGTTTCACGCGGTGCCGCTGTCGCTGGTCGATCCCGAGCTCGCCAAGGCGCAGATCGCCATGTTCCTGCGCGAGTGGTACATGCACCCCAACGGGCAGATCCCGGCCTATGAGTGGTCGTTCTCCGACGTCAACCCGCCCGTGCAGGCGTGGGCTGCGCTCCGGCTGTACGAGATGGAAGCCAAGCAGAGGGGCAAGGGCGACCGCGTCTTCCTCGAGTCGGTGTTTCACAAGCTGATGCTCAACTTCACCTGGTGGGTGAACCGCAAGGACGCCCAGGGGCACAACGTGTTCGAGGGAGGCTTCATGGGCCTCGACAACATCGGCGTCTTCGACCGCTCGAGCGCGCTGCCGACGGGCGGGCGGATCGAGCAGGCCGACGCGACCTCGTGGATGGGCATGTACTGCCTCGATTTGCTGGCGATCGCGCTCGAGCTCGCCAAGGAGAACCGAGCGTACGAGGACGTCGCCAACAAATTCTTCGAGCACTTCCTGTACATCGCCCACGCCGCCAGCCGCCGCGCGGGCGACGGGGTCGGCCTGTGGGACGCGGAGGACGGGTTCTTCTACGACGTGCTCAACCTCGACGGAGAGCGCATCCCCCTGCGGGTGAGGAGCATGGTGGGGCTCATCCCGCTCTACGCGGTGCGCGTGCTCGATCGCGGCATGCTCGCGCGGTTCCCCGGGTTCGTCCGCCGGATGGAGTGGTTCTTGAAGAACCGGCCCGAGCTCGCGCAGTCGGTCGCGCACCTTCACTTGCCGGGCGAGGGCGAGGAGATGCTGCTGTCGCTGGTCAACGAGGAGCAGCTCCGCCGCGTGCTCGCGCGGATGCTCGACGAGACAGAATTCCTGTCCCAGCACGGCGTCCGCGCGCTGTCGCGCTTTCACCTCGAGCAGCCGTATGTGTTCCGCGTGAGGGGGCAGCCGCACCGGGTCGACTACGAGCCCGCCGAGAGCCGCAGCTTCTTGTTCGGCGGCAACTCGAACTGGCGCGGGCCGGTGTGGTTCCCGGTGAACTTTCTGCTGCTCGAGTCGCTGCGCAAGCTGTATGACTTCTATGGTCACAGCTTCCGCGTCGAGTGCCCGACCGGCTCGGGGAGGCTGATGCACCTCGGCGAGGTGGCCGACGAGCTGTCACGCCGGCTCTCCACGCTGTTCCTTCGTGACGGGGGCGGCCGACGCCCCGCGCTCGGAGAGCACCCCAAGGCGCAGGGAGACGCGCACTTTCGTGATCACGTGCTCTTCTACGAGTATTTTCACGCGGAGACGGGCGCGGGGCTGGGCGCGGCGCACCAGACGGGCTGGACGGCGCTCGTCGCGACGTTGCTCGCCGAGGCGCCCTAGCCTACCCACCTGGGCGCCTTCACTTGTGTTTCTTTGACTTGGTCTTCGCGGTGGCGCGCTTCGCGGCCTTCGCGCGGTAGGCGGCCTTCGACTCGAGATCGTGCAAGAGCTCGCGCGCCTCGTCCATCGAGGGCTCGTCCTCGAGCACGGCCTCGAGCGTCGCCCGCGCGTCGGTCGCGCGGCCAGAGTGCGCCTGCGCCTTCGCGAGCGTGAAGCGCGCCTCGGTCGTCGGCTCCGCCTTGACCCACGCCTGAGCGTGCTTCAGCGCCTGCCGCCAGCGCCCCTTGCCGACCGCCGAGAGAGCCTTCATGCGCGGGCTGTTCGGATCGGTGCTCGGCGCCGCCGCGCGCGGCTCGTCCTCGACGGGCGGGGGCTCGGGCTGAGCCGCCGCGACAGGCTCCGGCGCCGGCGGCGCGACCTCGGGAGGGGTGGGAGGCGCGACCTCGGGGCTCGTCGCCGCGAGGTCGACCGGCGCCGCGCGCGGCCCGACCACCTTCGCGCGCGCGGTCTCGTAGAGCGCCTTCGCGCGAGGCTGGGTGCGCACGAGGCCAACGCCGAGCAGCGCGAGCGCGGACGCGAGCGACGCGCCGACGACCAGCGCCCCGAGGCGGCGGCGACGAGCCTTCGCGCGCAGCGGCGCGGCCTGCGCGTCGTCGAGCGACGCGACGAACTCGGCGGCAGAAGCCGGTCGATCGTCCGCCTTCGGCGACAGCGCGCGCAGGACCGCCGCCTCGAGCTCTCGGCCGATCTGCCGAGACGGCGCGCGCGACCGCATCCCCTCCGGCAGGCGGACGCGCTTCTGCTCGAGCTGCGCCATCCCGGCGTGCTCGGCGAACGGCGCGCGACCGGTCAGCACCTCGTAGGCGACGCTCGCGAGCGCGTAGACATCCGCGCGCCCGTCGAGCCTCCTGCCGTCCGCCTGCTCGGGCGGCATGTATTCGGGGGTGCCGTACAGCGTGACGCCGGGCGTGTTGCCGGTCGGCCGCACGCTCGCGTCGACCCGCTCCGCGAGCCCGAGATCGAGCAGCAGCACGCGACCGTCGAGCGCGAGCAGCACGTTCGCGGGCTTCACGTCGCGGTGCACGTACCCGGCGTCGTGGAGCACCTCCAGGGCCGAAGCGACGCCGCGCACCACGCGCATCAAGAGCTCGTTCGACGGCTCGGGCTCGTGCCTGAGCCACGCCTCCAGCGTCTCACCCTCGACGAGCTCCATCGCCGCGTACGGCCGACCGTCGCTCGCGGTGCCATACTCGTAGAGCCGCGGCAGCGCGGGGTGCGAGAGCTCGGCCAGCAGCGCGGCCTCCTTGCGGAACCGATCGACCTCGGGGCTCCTCGCGAGCGCCGAGACGGTGAGCACCTTCAGCGCCACCCTGCGGTCCAGGTCGACGTGCGTGGCGTCCCAGACCTCGGCGCTCGCGCCGGCGCCGAGCCGCTTTCCGAGGCGGTAGCGCGTGCCGGGCAGCGCGCCCTCGAGCTCGGTCGCGCGCGGAGCGGGCGCGGGCGCGGGGGCGGCGAGGACCGTCGTCGCGCGCTCCTCTGCGGCGCGCTGCTTCTTCGCGTCGAAGAGCAGGCGCTGAAATTCGGCGCGAGAGCGGGCGGGCTCCCCCGGGTACAGCGAGGCGAGGAGCTGCGCCGCGCGCGCGCGGACCCCGCGCTCGCCCGTCGGAAGCGCGGGCGCGGACGTCATCAGCCGCACCAGCGCCGCGGTCGCGTGGCGCGCCGTCGCGCGCGCGGATTTGTCGTGGCGGGTCATCGCCGCGAGCACCTCGTCGAGCTCGGCGGGCGCGCCCACGCCGGCGGCGATCGGAGACAGCGGCCGCTGGTTCTGCCCGACGGCGGCCATGTGTTCCTGCGCGTCTCCCTGCAAGAATCGTCGACCCGAGCAGAGCTCCCAGAGCATGACGCCGAGCGCGTAGACGTCGACCTCGGGTCCGCCGGGCGTCGCGTTCGCGACCTCGGGCGCGACGTAGCCTGGCTTCGCGTAGACGACGCCCGCGACGGTGCGGCTCTTGCGGTTCGCGCCGCGCGCGGTGCCGAAGTCGATGAGCTTCGTGTCGCCGTCGAAGCTGACCATCACGTTCTGCGGTGACAGGTCTCGGTGCGCGATCGCGAGCGGCTGCCCGCGCGCGTCCCTGCGCTCGTGGACCGCCGTCAGCCCCTCGGCGACGCCGACGCCGATGGCGACCGCGTCGGCCCAGCCGATCTTCGCGCCAGACTGGATGGCGCGCGCACGCAGGTCGGACAGGCTGCGCCCCTCGACGTACTCGACGACGACGTACGGCGCGTCGCCCTCCATCGACGCCTCGAGGATCTGCGCGACGCCGGGGTGACCGAGCTGCGCCTGCACGCGCGCCTCGTCGAGGAACCGCGCGAAGAACGAGGGATCCTGCGCGTGCTCGCGCCGGATCACCTTGACGACGCACGGCCGCTCGGCGCCGTCGATCGCGCCGACCGCCGCGAGGTACACCTCGCCCATGCCGCCGCGGGCCAGGAGGCGCAGCAGGGTCGTGCGCCCCAGCTTGCGAGGCAACGGAAGCTCTCGATCGTCGGACTCCATGCCCCGCGCTTACCGACGGGCATTTGTCCGGGCCAAGTTTCACGCGGCGCGGGTGCTCAGCGCGGGGCGCGCAGCGCGGCGACGTGGCGCCTGGTCACGCCCGACACGGCGAGCAGCGCCTCGTCGGTCGCTTCCAACACCTTGGTCGCGCTCCCGAACGTGGTGAGCAGCGCGCGGCGCGCCGCGGGCCCGAGCCCCTTCACGCCGTCGAGCCCCGAGCGCAGGCGGCGGCGCTTGCCGAGGCGCTCTCGGGACGCGTTGGAGAACCTGTGCGCCTCGTCGCGCGCGCGCGCCAGGAAGAACAGGGCCGCGCTCTCGCGGCGCAGCGGGACGCCGTTCTTCTGGCCGGGCAGGTACACGCGATCGACCATCGTCTCGCCGAGCGCCGTCTCGCGCTCCTTCGCGAGGCCGACGATCGCCAGCTCGTGCAGCCCGAGATCGCGCGCCGCCGCCAGCGCCACGCCGAGCTGACCTCGCCCGCCGTCGACGACGAAGAGATCGGGCAGCTCCCACTTCTCGTCGACGCCGTCGCCCCCCGCGCCGCGCGCGAAGCGCCGCGAGAGCACCTCGCGCATCGCCCCGTAGTCGTCGCCACCGGCGACCGTCGCGACGTGAAACACCTTGTAGCGCCGCTTGTCGGGGCGACCGTCCCGCAGCGCGACCACCGCGCCGACGGTGTCCTCACCGCCGAGGTGCGAGATGTCGACGCACTCGATCCGGCGCGGCAGCGTCGGGAGGCGGAGCTTCTCTTGCAGCTCGCGCAGGCGCGCCTCGACGTCGTCGCGCTCCCGTCGCTTCTCGCGGAACGCGTGCGCGGCGTTCTCGGTCGCGAGCGCCACGAGGTGCGCCTTGCGTCCGCGCTGCGGGCACGCGACGACGACGCGTCGACCGCGGCGCTCGCTCAGCCACTCGGCGACGCCGTCGACCCCCTCGGGCAGCACCGGCACGAGCACCTCGTCGGGCAAGGCGCCCCGCGACCCCGCGCCGCCATCCGCGTAGTAGTCGCGCAAGAGCGCCGCGACGACCTCGTCGTCCTCGAGCTCGACCTTCTTCCACGAGAAGCTCGCGGTGTCGGTGACGCGGCCGCCGCGCACGTACATCATCGCGAGCTCGACCAGCTCACCCTCGCGGTACAGGCCGACCACGTCCTGATCGACGCCCGGATCTCCGACCAGACGCTGCGTCTCTCGCACCGCGGCGACCGCGGCGAGCTGGTCGCGGTAGACGCGCGCGAGCTCGAAATTCAGCGTCTGCGACGCGTCCTTCATCCGGCGCTCGAGCTCGCCCGACAGCTCGTCGTGGCGCCCGTCCAGAAACAGCGAAACGGCGCGCACCTGCGCCTTGTACTCGTCGCGATCGACGTCGAGCACGCACGGCGCGGGGCAGCGCTTGATCTGGTACTGCAGGCAAGGTCGTCTGCGGGAGGCCAGCTCGGCGTCAGAGCAGGTCCGCAGCTGGAAGTGCTTGTTGACGAGGTGGAGCGCGCGGCGCGCGCTCGACGCGGACGGGTACGGCCCGAACGTGCGCGCGGGATCGTTCGGAGTCGTGCGTCGGACCACCTCGAGCCGCGGAAAGGCGGCCGAGGTGTCGAGCCGCAGCGACAAGAACTCCTTGCCGTCGCGGAGCTTCACGTTGAAGCGCGGCTGGTGCTCCTTGATGAGCGCGTTCTCGAGGATCGCGGCCTCCCTCTCGGAGCCGACGACGATGGTCTCGAGGTCGCCGAGCACGCGCCGCAAGAGCGGCACGAAGTAGCGCTGATCGCTCGAGCCCTCTTGGAAATAGCTTCGCACGCGCGAGCGGAGGCTCTTCGCCTTGCCGATGTAGACGACCGCGCCCTCGCGATCCTTGAACAGGTAACAGCCGGGCTGCGCGGGCAGCTCGGAGAGCTTCGCGGCGACGAGCTCGGAGAGCATCAGGGCTTCTTGTGCGCCAGGAGGAACTCGACGATGCGAGTCATGCCGGCGCGCGACAGCGCGGGCACGTGGCTGCCCTTCTGGATGGCCCAGAGCTCGGCCGCGGCGCCCGGCTTGCAGCCGCTCCACGCCGTCACGGTCGTCTCGGCGCCGACGAGATCGCGGTCGAGATCGAGCGCGGGCGCCTCGGTGGGTCCGACGGCGCACCCGCCAAACGCCGCCCACTTCGCGACGGTCGCCGCCGCGGAGGGCTGCGCGGTTCCCTGGAACGTCTCGCCATCGAACGGCACGGTGTCATCGGCGGTGCCGTGGATCTGCAGCACCGCGATGGGCCCCGGCGAGCCGCACCTGGCGTCGTCCGCCCAGGTCATGCCGGCGAGGCTCGCGATCGCGGAGAACTTCGCGCTCCTGTCGCAGGCCAGCCGGTGCGACATGTAGCCGCCGTTCGAGTGACCGAGCAGCATCACCCGCGACGGATCGACGGTGAAGCGCGCCGCGATCTCGTCGACGAGCCCGCTCAGGTAGCCGACGTCGTCGACCTGGCTATTCCCGAAGTCGCAGCACGCGTCGGTCGCGTTCCAGAACCGCCGCTTGCTCGCGTCGATCGTGCCGTCCGGGTGCACCAGCAAGAAGCCCTTCTCGTCGGCGATCGGCCGCAGCCCGAGGTAGATCTCTTCTGCGATGCCGCTCGCGCCGTAGCCATGCAGCAGCACGAGCAGCGGCGTGGGGGTGCCCGCGAGGTAGCTGCCGGGCACATACACCTTGGCCGGACGCGCGCCGCCGACGGGCGCAGGATCATAGTCTCCCTCGAGGACGGCGCCCGACCCTGCCATGCCCGCCGTCCCCGAGGCACCGGCGGCCCCGGCGCTGCCCGCGGCTGGAGGGGGAGCGCCCGAGTCGGACGACGACGCGCACGCGACGAGCGCGAGGGAGGGAGCGAGAGCGAGGGCGAGGACGCGCGCCGACTTCATCCCTCGTCCCATACCCGAACGACCGTTGCCGGCAAGCGCCGGCGCGCGCGAGGAGCCTCGGGCTCGTGATACGGTGACGCCCCGATGCGAAAAGCCGCCCTGCTCCTGGTCGTGACCGCCGCCTCGTCGCCGCTCTTCGTCAGCGCGTGCAAGAAGGGAGACGACTCGCCTCCACCTCCCCCGACCACCGTCGGCGCCCAGCCCACCACGCCCGGCGCGCCCACGCCGACCGCGCCCGGCGCTGGGGTCGCGACGCCCGAGCCGGGCGCGTCGACCGCGGCCCCAGGAGGGGGGGTCGGCGGCCCGCGCCCCGCGTACTCGCTGACCATCCCGTCGGCCTACGCCAGCATGATGCCGAGCGCGCTCCCGGTGGGCAGCGGCGGTCAGACCGTGCCCGTCCCCTCGGGGTTCAAGATGCCAACAGGTGTCCAGCTGCCGAAGGGTGTGCAGCTCCCGCCGGGCATGCAGCTCCCCAAGTAGCCGCGCGTGGCGCGAGATGAGTTGGCATCGCCCTCGGGCGGCGCTCACTTCTTCTTCGGCTTCTTCTTCTTCTTCGGCTCGTCGTCGCGCTCGACGCGCTTGTCGCCGTCGCGCTTGTCGCCGTCGCGCTTGTCATCGTCTCGCTTCTTCGCGTCCCACACTGGCATCCCGAGCTTCTCGATCCAGCCGGGGCTCCCGGTGCGCCCGGGCTCGCGCGACTCGGTGAGATCTCGGTCGCTGCCGGCGCCGGAGGACATCCCCTGCGTCATGGTCAGCAATTCGTCGGCGGTGTACTCGAGGTGCGCGTCGTCCGCGGGCACGTGCGCTTCCTTGTCCTGACCGGTGCCGACCCGGATGATCTGCGCCGTCGGCGGGTAGGTGTCGGCCCACTGCTCCCGCACGCCGAAGATCCCCTCGCGCACGATGCGATAGCGATGGAGCTTGAAGCCGGGGATGCCCCGCTGCGCGAGCACCTTCACGCCCTCGGGGAGCTTGGGATCCTGCTTCTCCTGCTCCTGGTAGGGGATGACCTCGTCGATCTTGCGGATGAAGGTGACGGCGCGCTTTCGTTTGGGACCGAGCACCTCGGCGCGGACGACGCCGTCCTTGACCGTCTCGTGCAGCACGACCGGATAGGGGAGGTTGTTCTTGAACCTGAAGTTGATGGTCGGGTACGCGACGGCGGCGTCGAGGCCCATCTTGATGTAGCCGCTCGGGCGCGTGTGCGGCGTGCGGTTCAGCACCTCGAGCCCCGCGAAGAAGACGGCGCCGTGCAGCGTGCCGGTGATCTGGCAGGTGCCGCCGCCGTTGCCGTCGACGAGCTCGCCCTGGGCGATCACCGGCGCGACCTTGTAGCCCGCGGCCTCGTTGCGCGGCCCCACGAGCTTGTTGAAATCGAACGTCGCGCCCGGCACGAGGATGTGCCCGTCGAGCTTCGACGCGGCGATGCGCAGGTTGTACGTGCGCGCCTCGTGCTTCTTGTCGGCGGTGTAGCGGGTCTCGAACCACCCGAGCACCTCGTCGAACGTGACGTCGCCGAGATCCTTCGAGTGTACGCTGGGCGCGATCACCTCGCCGGCTGTCTGGACCTGGGCGTGTCCCTTGAACAGCGCCTCGTCGAGCAGCGCGAGCGTCGCGTACACGTCCATCCGGTAGCCCGGCGTCTCGACGACCAGCTTGCGCGACGCGAGATCGAGCCGCGCGTCGCTCGGCGCCCGATCGAGCTCTTCCTTGAGCGCGAGCAGCGCCGAGAGCGCGCGCGGCGCGTCGAGCCCGACCGCGATGGGCAGCGTGAGCGGCGCGCCTGGCGCGCGGGCGGCGTGCGCGCGGCGCATCGGGCTCGTGGGATCACGCGCCGCGAGGATCAGCTGTGATAGGTAAGCTTTATTGATTTCTGCTCCGAGGGTCGCGCGCGACACCTCGCGTCGCTCGCCGGACGGCAGCTCGAGCGTGACGTGCCCCGCGGCGTACTTGCGCACGATCTCGAGCGCGCGATCGACGACCTTGTCGCCCATCACGTCGACCCGCTCCCCCGCGAGCATCACGACGGGCGGCGCGGCCTTGACCTCGGGGGCCTTCGCGGCCCGCGGCAGCACGAGCACGCCGATGCCCGCGCCCGCCGCGGCGAGCACGGCGACCATCGCCCACACGCGCTTCATCTGCATCCGAACCGGGGTGTACGACGTCGCGCGCCCGGGCGCCAACCGCCACGTTGACAGGCGCGCGAGGGCCGGTGAGAGTCGCCGGAGCCCTTGGCGCAGCTCGTGCTCCAGCTCGGTACCTACGCCGCGTGGTCGGGGGGCGCCCTGTTTTTTGTGCTCGCCGAGCTCGGCCGACGCGGGCGCGCCGACGGCGAGTGGGGACGCCTCGAGTGGTCGCTCGCGTCGCTGCTCGGAGGCGCGCTCTGCCTGCCTGCCCTGTTCTACCGCGGCCACGACGGCGGGCTGTCGCGCGGGCTGCAGCTCGCCTTCGCGGTGCTGGCGTTCTCGCTGACCGTGCGTCTCTGGCTCGCCGCGGCGCTCCGCGTGCCGGCGCTGTGAGGCGCGCGGCCGTGGCGGCGTGGGCGTTGCTTCTGGCGACGTCGTGCGGACGGCGGGCGAGCCCCGCGCCGAGCGCGAGCGCGTCGACCGAGCCTGTCGCGCCGTCCGCGAAGGTGCCAAGCCCCGCGCCGAGCGCGGCCGTCCCCGCCCCCTCCGCCTCGAGCGCGTTCGGGCCGTGGGTGCGCTGCTATGCGCGGTTTCGCCCCGAGAGCACGCCGCTGCGCGACGTGACGCGCCTCGCGCTCCTCTGCGGTCCACAGAACGGGATGCGCAGGCTCGGCGAGACGCTCGAGGGCGAGGCGAGCGACACCGGGGCGTCGGTCGAGCACGCGGTGTCCCTCGGCAAGGGCCAGTGCGTGCGCGCGTTCGCCGTCGCGGAGGCGAGCGTCGCGGACCTCGAGCTCGCGCTCGTCGGCCCCTCCGGCGTGACGCTCGCCACGGACGGCGGCGACGATCGCTGGCCCATCCTGCTCCCCGACCGCGCGGTCTGCGTCGACGTCGACGGCAGCTACACGGTGCGCGTTCGGGCGAGGAAGGGGCGCGGCAGGTTCGCGCTGTCGACCTGGCTGCTGCCGTGAGGCGCGCGCCGGTGACCCCACGCCGAGATGAGGGCAGAATGGGGCGATGACCGAGGCAGAGGGAGCAGGGCGGCTGAAAGAGCTCTTCGAGGCGGCTGGCTACCGCATCGCCGAGCGCTGCACGTTCGACGAAGAGGGGGTCTTCGCCGAGCTCGACGGCTGGGATCCCGCGGCGCGCGTCGGGTACGAGTACATCACCAGCGAGGCCGGGGACCGCATCGAGTTCACCGCGACCGCCATCGCCGCGCTCGAGGCCCGCATGACCCGGGGCGAGCTGTACGTGCTGCTTATCGACGAGCACGACGTCGACGGCGACGCCGCGCTGTCCGCGGCGGCCGGAGAATTCTTGCGGCGCGTGGCCGAGCTGCGGGGGGTTCAGTGAGCCACGGCTACTCTTCTCGAGACGTCGTCGGCGCTGCCCGCGCCGCGCGCGCCACCGTGGAAGAAGACCTCGGACGCGTCGAGCACGCGCACCGCTGGCACCAGCAGCAGCGCGTCGCGGTCGACGCCGAGCTGGCCCAGGCGCGGCGCGATCTCGGCCAGGCGCTCTTGCCGTCGTTTCACCCGAAGGCGATCGAGCGGGCGGTCTCGCTCACGGGCTATTCGCCGCTCGTGCACGAGAACCTCGCGGCGCGTGCGGCGGCCGAGGAGACGCAGCTCGCGGGCCAGATCGCCGCGATCGAGGCCGACCGCCGCTACTGGGACGCCGAGCGCGACAAGAGCCTCCGGGGCCTGACCCCCGCGCTCCACGTCGCGCGGCTCACGCAGCAGCAGCGCGCGTTCGACGACTTCGTGCGGTCGGCCGAGCACCCGCGCCTGCAGCGCCTCTGCGATCTCGAGTACGGCACGCCGAGGTACGACGTGGGTTGGTGGAGGCTCAGCCACCATCAGGACAAGAGCGGCGCCGAGGAGATCCTCAAGAGGTTCCCCGCATTTGGCGGCGATTTCGCCCGCTTCGCCGCCGAGCTCGGGCGGTGTCGCGCGGCGTCGGCGCAGCTCGGCCGCGACCTCGGGGCTGCGCAGGCGGTCGAGCGAATGCTGGGCGAGCACGAGCGCCTCGTCGAGGCGCGTCGCACGACCAAGGATCGCTGGCTCGCGTGGGCGCGCGAGCGGATCGTCTCGCACGTGCTCGGCACCGAGCCGAGCGCGATGTCCAAGTGGCTCGAGCGAGAGCCGCCGACGCGGCTCATCTTCCTCCGCGCGAGCGGCCTCACCGCGAAGG
The DNA here is from genome assembly GCA_963169165.1 of Myxococcota bacterium. Taxonomy (GTDB): domain Bacteria; phylum Myxococcota_A; class Polyangia; order Polyangiales; family Polyangiaceae; genus JADLFU01. Next base: position 12,633 of record CAUJFL010000234.1, read on the forward strand.
TGTCGTACCTCGATGGCCTGTTCCAGCGCGACGTCGGCCAGATGGCCGTGGAGCTGCGCGAGCGCCACGCCAAGCTGAGCAAGCTCGAGGCGGCCTACGCGAGGCGCCCACGCGTGATGCCGGCCGAGCAGTTCGCGAAGGCGTTCGTCGACAAGCGCCCCAAGTATCAGGCGCGCCTCGCCCGGTTCTCCAAGGGATATCAGCGGGTCCACGGCTTCGATCGCTTCCACGCGGGCCGCGGCGTCGAGGACCTCCTGTGGTGGGACGTGATGACCGACGGTCGCCTCGACGGGAGCTTCTTGCCCGACGTCTCGACCTTTCGTCAGACGCACCCCGACTACAGCTACGAGCGCCCCGACCGCTCCTTCTTCAAGGAGCCGAAGGACGAGGGGCTCGATCTCTCCGACTACGACGAGCCGTCGCCCGAGGTGCTCGCGTCCGCCAGCGACTCCGGGGCCGACCACGCGATGCACCAGAGCGACGCGTCGTGAGGCTGCCCAAGCGACGGACCGCGGTGTTCTACGCGGTCAACGGGACGGGCGCCGGGCACCTCACGCGTCTGCTCGCGATAGCGCGGTGGATGCGCCGCTACACCGGCCTGCTGGGCGTGCAGCTCGACGCGATCTTCTTGACGACGAGCGAGGCCGATCGGCTCGCGTTCGACGCGGGCTTCCCGAGCTTCAAGCTGCCGTCCAAGACGCTCGTGCGCGAGTCGGGGATGGACGCGGTCGCGTATCGCGCGCTCGCCAAGCAGTGGATCTGGCACACGCTCGCGCTGCTTCGCCCCGACCTGCTCGTGGTCGACACGTTCCCTCGCGGCTCGTTCGGCGAGCTGGGCCCCGCGCTCGATCTGGTCGCGAGCAAGGCGTTCATCTACCGCGCGACGCAGCGGCAGGTCGCGGAGCGCCCGGATTTTCAGGCGATCCTCCCGCTGTACGATCTCCTGCTCGTGCCGCGAGAGCCGGGGGACTCGCCGCTCATCCCTGCCGAGGCGCGAGCTCGCGCCGTCGACGTCGGCCCGATCGTCTCGGTCGACCGCTTCGAGCTCCTGCCGCGCGAGGCCGCCCGAGACGCGCTCGGCGTGCCGCGCGACGGCCGCGTGTCGCTGGTCACCGCGGGCGGCGGCGGCGAGCGCGCCATCGATCTTCCCGGCGTCGCGCGGGCGCTGATCGCGCGTGGACACCACGTCGTGATCGGCGCCGGACCGCTCCATCGCGGGCCTTCGAGCGCGGGGCCCGGGCTCATCTTCAGCCGAGAGCTGGGCCTCGCGTCGCGTCTGCTCGCGTTCGACGGCGCGCTCGCCGCGGCCGGCTACAACACCTTCCACGAGCTGGCGCTCGCTCGTGTCCCGGCGGTGCTCGCGCCGCAGGCCAGGCTCGCCGACGATCAAGCCACGCGCGCACAGGCAGGTGAGGGCGCGCAGTTCGTGGTGGCGCCGCGTGACGCGAGCCCCGACGATCTCGCGGCGCTGGTGGACGCGCTCCCCACCGGCGCCGCAGCCCCCGACCTCCGGAGCCACGCGCGCGACGCCGCGTCCGAGCTGCTCCGGCTCATCCTCCCGCCGGCCGAGGTCGATCGCGCGGCGGCCCAGCTCGACGACGCGACGCTCACGTCGAGGCCGGAGGGCGACGAGCGCGACTGGCTGGCGTTGCTCGGCCTGATCGCGCGTGGCCACCTCGTCGATGCCGCGACGCGGACGAGGCTCGCGGTGCTCGCGAGACCGGGACCGTCCGACACGCTCGCGCTGTCGAGGGCGCTCCTCTCGAGGCGTGGAGGCGGTCCGCGCGAGCGCGTCGGGTGGCTCGAGGCCGCGCTGCCGCACGCGCGCGCGCTCGGCGAGGCGAGCGAGGTCGTCGCGCTCATCCACAAGACCGCGGCGGCGCGCGGCGCGAGCTCGGTCTCCACCGCGCTCGCGGAGTGGGCGGCGCGGGGGCTCGGCGCGCGCGCCGCGCTGTCAGAGTGATCAGCGTCGCAGGCCGAGGCGCGCGGCGAGGTGGTGGAGGTTCCCTCGCTCCATGCCGAGCGCGCGCGCCGCGGCGGCCCAGCTCCCGCCGCTCTCCTCGAGCGCGCGCCGCACGAGCGCGCGCTTCGTCTCCTCGACGGCGTCGCGCAGGCTCATCGCGCGGGGCGGGAGCGCGCCACCAGCGAGGTCGTCGACCGCGCTCGAGGCTGGCGCCGGGGCCGCGTCATCGAGCCGCAGCGTCTCGGGTCCGAGCACGATCGCGGCGCTCCCTGCGCTGCCTGCCCGCGCGCGCAGGACCGCCCGACCGAGCAGGTGGTCGAGCTCACGCACGTTCCCCGGCCAGTCGGCCGCCGACAGCGCGCGGCGCGCGGCCTCGGTGAGCCGCACGGGGCCGAGCCCCAGCCTCCGGCGATAGAGATCCAGGAAGAAGCCCGCGAGCAGCGGGATGTCCACCCGACGCTCGCGCAGCGGCGGGACATGGATCGGATACATGTTCAGGCGATGAAAGAGGTCCGCGCGAAACCGCCCCGCGCCGACCTCCCGCGCGAGCTCTCGGTTGGTCGCCGCGACGACGCGCACGTCGACGCGCAGCAGCGAGTCGGACCCGACGCGCTGGATCTCCCCCTCCTGCAGCGCGCGCAGCAGCTTCGGCTGCACCGACAGCGGCAGCTCGCCTATCTCGTCCAGAAAGAGCGTCCCGCCGTCGGCGATCTCGAACTTCCCGGCGCGGTCGGCGCTCGCGCCCGTGTACGCGCCCCGCACGTGACCGAACAGCTCGCTCTCGACGACCGACTCCGGCAAGGCGGCGCAGTTGACGTGGATGAGCGGCCGTGACGCGCGCCGCGAGAGCTGGTGGATCGAGCGCGCCACGAGCTCCTTGCCCACGCCCGTCTCGCCGGTGATCAACGCCGCGAAGTCCGACGGCGCGACCAGCTCGATCTCTTTGCGCACGCGCTGCATCGCCGCGCTCGCGCCGATCAGCTGGCACCCCCCGTCCCGCGCGGCGGCGTCGCGCGTCAGCACGTCCGCGACCTCTCGATGGTGCCGCGAGCTGCCCTCGAGCGCCTCGATCAGGCGCGCTGTGTGCAGCGTCGCGCCCGCCAGCGCGCCCAGCAGCTTCAAGAATCGGTCGTCGAGCCGATCGAACGCGCCAGGATCCAGCGCGTCCGCGGTGAGCACCCCGATCACCTGCTCTCCGGCGATCAAGGGGCAACCGAGGCACGCGTGCACGTCGCGCGTGGCGTCGGGGTTCGCCAGCAGCAGCCCGTCATAGGGATCGGGCAGCGCGCTGTCCGCCTCGAAGCGGATCGGCGCGCGCTCCGCGAGCACCCGCTCGAGGCGAGGGTGCTCGCTGCGGAGGAAGCGCCTCCCGAGCACCTCGGGCGCGAGCCCGTGCGTCGCCAGCGGCACCAGCGAGTCGCCCGACAGCCCCAGCACCGCCACCGCGTCGCACGGGAGCGCGCGCCTCACCGCCTCGAGCAGGCGGCTGAGCCTGTCCTCTGCGGCGAGCGCGGCGGTCAGATCGATGGCGATCGACAGCAGCGCCTCCGAGACTGCCTCGGGCGGTGACGTTGTCATCTTCATAGCATCGTTATGGACTCGACAGCGTATGACGATGACAACAACAAGCCAAATTGCACATGAAAATGTGTTGGTTCGAGCCGTGCTTGCGGCGCGGCCATGATCGACACCAACGACACCCTCGGGCACATCGCGGCGACCCACCCTGCGTCGACGCTCGTCTTCCTGCGGCACCAGCTCGACTTCTGCTGCGGCGGTCGCCAGCGGATGGCGGACGCCTGCACCGGGGCGGGCCTGGACCCGGCCAAGATCGCGGAGGAGATCGCGACCGAGGAGGCGACGAGGTCCCCCGAGCGGTGGGACGAGAGGCCCCCGGCCGCGCTCATCGACTTCATCGTCAGCCACTACCACGAGGGTCTCCGCAGGGATCTCCCGGTGCTGCTCCAGGCCGCGCAGAAGGTCGAGCGCGTCCACGGTCAGAAGGCGAGCTGTCCGCGCGGGCTCGCGTCGATGCTCGAGCAGATGCTCGACGAGCTCACCCAGCACATGACGAAGGAGGAGCAGATGCTGTTCGTCGCCATCCGAGGCGGCGGCCGCGGAAACGCTGTGCACATGCCGATCCGCGTGATGATGCAGGAGCACGACGATCACGGCGAGAGCCTGCGCGGCATCCGGGAGATCGCGACGGGCTTCGTGCCGCCCCCCGAGGCGTGCGCGACGTGGCGCGCGCTCTATGCAGGGCTCGAGAAGCTCGAGGCGGAGCTGATGGAGCACATCCACCACGAGAACAACGTGCTGTTCCCCCGCGCGCTCAACGCGTGAACCGGCTCGAGCGCGCCGAGCCCGCGACAGCACAGCGGCTCGTCGCGCTCCGCCTCCACCCTGGCGGCGCCGGAGACGGCCCGCGCCGCGGGGGCAGAGCCGCCGTGGCTCGAACGCAGGGCTCGGCGCGCCCGAGCTTGACGCGGCTTCCATTCAAGTGAACATCCCTCCACTATGACGAAGACGTACAGCGATCTCCTGTCCGACGTGAAGGCGTCGGTGCGCACCGTGACGCTCGAAGAGATCAAGCGTCGCCTCGACGCGCGCGAGCCGATGGTGCTCGTCGACGTCCGCGAGAAGGACGAGGTCAAGCTCGGAAAGATCCCCGGCGCGCTGTCGCTGCCGCGCGGCTTCCTCGAGATGCAGGCCGAGTCTCGCCTTACGGACAAGGGCGCGCCGATCGTCCTCTACTGCGCCGGAGGCACGCGCTCGGCCTTCGCGGCCAAGACCCTGCAAGAGCTCGGCTACACGCGCGTCGAGTCCGCGAGCCTCGGCTTCGTGCGCTGGAAGGACGTCGGATACCCGGTCGAGCTGCCGCCCAACCTCACCGACGCGCAGCGGGAGCGCTACTCGCGCCACCTGCTCCTGCCGGAGGTCGGCGAGGCGGGGCAGGCCAAGCTGCTGGCGAGCAAGGTGCTGCTGCTCGGCGCCGGAGGGCTCGGCAGCCCCGCGGCGCTGTACCTGGCGGCCGCGGGCGTGGGGACGCTCGGGCTCGTCGATCTCGACGTCGTCGACACGTCGAACCTCCAGCGCCAGATCCTCCACGCGACCAGCCGCGTCGGCCGCCCCAAGGTCGAGAGCGCGGAGATCGCGATCCGCGATCTGAACCCGGACGTGAAGGTCGTGAAGCACGAGGCGCGCCTCACGCGCGACAACGCCGACGAGCTGTTCGCGGCCTACGACATCGTCGTCGACGGCTGCGACAACTTCGCCACGAGGTACCTCGTCAACGACGCGTCGGTCTTCCACAAGAAGCCGGTCGTGCACGGCTCGATCTTCCGCTTCGACGGCCAGGTGACGACGTTCCTCCCGGGCGAGGGGCCCTGCTATCGTTGCATGTACCCCGAGCCGCCGCCGCCGCACCTCGCGCCGTCGTGCCAGGAGGCGGGCGTGCTCGGCATCCTGCCGGGGACCATCGGGATCCTGCAGGCCACCGAGGCGCTGAAGTATCTGCTCGGCAAAGGAGACCTCCTCAACGGGCGGCTGCTGACCTACGACAGCCTGAAGATGAAGTTTCGAGAGCTGAGGCTCCGCCGCGACAAGACCTGCCCCGTGTGCGGCGACGCGCCGACCATCACGTCGTACGTCGACTACGATCACTTCTGCGCGGCGGGCGGATGACCCAGACCCCGGTCGGCGTGGTCGGCGCGTCGGGCTACTCGGGCGCGGTGCTCGCGTCGCTGCTCGCGCGCCACCCCGGCGTCGAGCTGGTCTTCGCGACCAGCGACAAGCGCGCGGGCGAGCGCGTCGCGGACGTGACCGGGGCCGACACGGGCGCGCTGTGCTTCTCGCCCAACGCGTCGGCGCTCGAGCTGTCCGCGCGGTGCGAGGTGGTCCTGCTCGCGACGAGCGCCGAGGTGTCGCTCGAGCTCGCGCCGCGGCTGCTCGCGGCGAACAGGCGCGTGATCGATCTGTCCGGCGCGTTCCGCCTCGCCCACGTCGGCGACTACCCGCGCTGGTACAAGCTCGAGCACCGCCACCCAGAGCTGCTCGCCGAGGCGCACTACGGGCTGTTCGAGCTCTCCGGCGCGCCGCGCGCGGGCGCCCGCCTCGTCGCGAACCCGGGCTGTTACCCGACCGCCGCGCTGCTCGCGGTGGCGCCGCTCCTGCGCGACGACCTCGCCGAGCCGGCGGGCGTGATCATCGACGCGAAGTCGGGCGTGACTGGCGCCGGGCGGCAGGCGCGCGAGGAGTACTCGCTCGCCGAGGCCGCCGGAGATCTGCGCGCGTACAAGCTCCTGTCGCACCAGCACACTCCCGAGATCGAGCAGCGCGCGCGGGCGAGGGTGACGTTCACGGCGCACCTGCTGCCGATCCGGCGCGGCATCCTCGCGACCGCCTACCTGCGGCCTCGCGACGGCGCGACGACCGACGCGGTGATGACCGCGCTGTCACGCGCGTACGAGGGCGATCCGTTCGTCCGCGTGATGGCGCCCGACCGCGTCCGCATCACCGGCGTCGCGGGAACCAACCAGGCGCACGTCGGCGCCGTGGCAGACGGAGACGTGATCGTCGTGACCTCGGCGATCGACAACCTGGTCAAGGGCGCAGCAGGCCAGGCCATCGAGAATCTCAATTTGCTGCTCGGTCTGCCGCGCGAGACCGCGCTCGTCGGGCTGCCGCGCTTCGCCCCGTAAGATCGCGGCGGCGCCGACGCGGGCCGCGAGGTCCTCGAGCGACGGGGCGCGCGCCGCGATCGACGCGAGCTCGGCCGCCTCACGCGCGAGCTTGTCGGCGTGGGCGGCGACGGGGGCCGGTCCGGTCGCGCCGGGCACCTGCTTGGCCTCGACCGCGCGCGACGGATCGAGCGCCTCCAGCACGTCGGGGGTGAGCGCCGGGTGGATGCTCGCGGCGGTCGCCGCGTCGACGTCGACGAGCGCCGCGCCGCGATCGAGCGCGGCGCGAACGAGCGCGCCCGATGCCTTGTACGCCTCTCGAAACGGCACCCCGCGCCGCACCATCGCCTCGGCCAGATCGGTCGCCTGAGTGAAGCCGTCCGACAGCGCCGCGCGACCGCGCCCGCGATCGAACGCCACGTGCGGCAGCGACGAGCGCACGGCCGACAGCGCGCCGCCGACGAGCGGAGAGGTCTCGAGCACCGTCGCGCGATCCTCTTGCTGATCGCGGTTGTACCCGGAGGGGAGGCCCTTCACGAGCGTGAGCAGCGACACGAGGTTGCCGACGCCGCGCGCCGATTTTCCGCGCACCAGCTCGAAGACATCGGGGTTCTTCTTCTGCGGCATCATCGACGAGCCCGCCGCGATCTCGCCGCCCATCTTCACGAGGGCGAACTCGCTGGTCGCGTAGTCGACGAGATCGGCCGAGAGCTTGCCGAGCGCGAGCAGCACGCGCGACGCGGCGTAGGTGTAGTCGAGCGCGAAGTCTCGGTGCCCCACCGTGTCGAGCGCGTTGTCGGAGACGCGCGAGAACGCGAGCAGCTCGGCGACCAGCGCGCGATCGATCGGCAACGACGAGCCCGAGCACGCGCCCGAGCCGAGCGGCAGCTCGTCGACCCCGTCGAGGCAGAACGCGAGCGCGCGCCCGGCCCGCGCGAGCGAAGCCCCCCAGGCGCACAGCAAGAACGCCGCGCTGATCGGCTGCGCGCGCTGCCGGTGCGTGTACGCGGGCAGGAGCGCGTCGCGCTCATCGATCGAGCGCGCGGCGAGGTACGCGACGAGCTCGGCGAGCGACGCGAGCAGCCCGCCCGCCTCGGCGCGCACGTGCAGGCGCAGATCGAGGCACACCTGATCGTTTCGCGACCGCGCCGTGTGAAGCCGCCCGGCGACCGCGCCGAGCCGCTTCCCGAGCTCGGCCTCGACCGCCATGTGGATGTCCTCTTCCCCATCGGGCAGCGCGAGGGCCCCCGCGGCGGCCGCCCCGAACATCGCGAGCAGCTCGCGCCGCAGCGCCGACGCGTCCTCGCGCGGCACGAGCCCGGCGCGCGCCAGCATGACCACGTGCGCGGCGCTGCCCAGCAGATCTTCGCGCGCTAGGGCGCGGTCGAGCGAGTACGACGACGACCACTCGACGAGCGCCGGGAGCATGGCCGCGCCGGTCGCGGCGGTGCGAGCGATACCGCCCGCGGACGTGGTCGACATGCGGCACCTCCTTTGACGATCGGCGCTCGCCGTCAAGGACGCGCAGGTGGGCGCGCTGTTTCGGTGGCGCCAAATTTTTTGGCTTGCGACGTTCCAACAGCCCTCGTTAGCATGCCGGGTTGAATTCACCGCGGTCAGAGTCCGACACGTCGTCGGCCCCACGCCGAAGGTTCAACATCAAGGGGATCCCATGCTCAAATCTAAAGTTTTCTTTCTCCTCAGCGCCTCCGCCCTCGCGGCGACCCTCCCAACGGTCGGCTGCGGCGGCTCCGACGACGAAGCGACCCCCCCGACCGCGACCGCGGGCGCGGGCGGCGGCAAGGCGGGCTCGGCCGGCAAGGCGGGCTCGGCGGGCTCGGCCGGCAAGGGGACCGGCGGCTCCACGGGGGGCACCGGCGGCACGGCGGGCAAGGGCGGCGCGGGCGCGGGCGGGGGAACTGCGGGCAAGGGCGGCACCGGCGGCACGGCCGGCAAGGGCGGCACCGGCGGAACGGCAGGCAAGGGCGGCACCGGCGGCACGGCCGGCAAGGGCGGCACCGGTGGCGCGACCGGCGGGACCGGCGGAACGGCAGGCAAGGCGGGCAGCGGCGGCGCCACCGGCGGGACCGGCGGAACGGCAGGGCAAGCTGGAACGGCGGGTTCCGCGGGCAAGGCCGGCGGCGGCGCGGTCGCGACCGTGAGCACCTCGAAGGCAGACTTCGGCATGGCCGACTGCGGCGGCGCCGCGCCCGCCAACCAGACCGTCACGATCGACAACACCGGCACGGCGCCGTTGACCGTCGCGGCGTCGGTGAGCGGCTCGAACGCGTTCTCGATCGTCGGCAGCGCGAGCCTCACCGTCGCCCCGGGCGCGAGCGGCACCATCACGGTCGCGGCCGCCGCCGTCCCCGCGTCGGCCACGGCCGGCGCCGCGGTGCAGGGCACGCTGACCCTCGCGACCAACGATCCCGCGAAGCCGTCGATCACGGTCACGCTCAGCGAGACCCCGCGCGGGGCGACGCTCGCGTGGGTCACGCCGGCGAGCGGCGCGTACGACTTCGGCCAGGTCTCGACCGGCTCGACCGGCAAGAGCGGCGCGCTCGATCTGAAGAACACCGGCAACGCGCCGGTCGACATCACCTG
>CAUJFL010000235.1 GCA_963169165.1 Myxococcota bacterium
CCGCTCCCGTCCTCTCGCGCGGGGACACCCTCGAGCTCGGGGATGAACAGCGCCGTCCCGAGCGGCACGACCGAGGGATCGACCGCGACCGAGCGCAGCGGCGTGATGGCCGTCCCCATCGCGCCGCGGCCGCTCGGGAACGCCGAAGGATCGAGCGCCTCGAAGCAGATCTTCTGTCCCGACCGCGGGCACACCTCGGCGCACGCGCAGCCCCGCTTCGCGAAGCTGATCGTGACCCCCGACGCGAGCCGCCCGCTGCCCTGCACGCAGACCGCGTCGTGAAAGCCGCGCGGCACCCGCGCGAGCTCCCGGCAGTCGGCCGAGAACACCGGCGTCGGGGCCCCCGTGTGATCGACCTCGCGCGGAAAATCGTAGTACGTGTTGCGAAAGGTGCCGACGACGCGGCGCGGGCCCGCTTCGGCGCTCGACGCGACGCGAGGCTCCGACCTGCCACGAGCCGCGCGAGGGCGCGCCGACCCTCCGGGCGCCGGAGCATCGGGCGCGCCGGGCTCAGGCCACGGCGACGCCATCCACTTCGAGCCGCTCGTCTCGGCGCACGCGGCGAGCATGAGCAACGACAGCGACGTGGCCGCGCGCATCGTGGCGGTTGTACCACCGTCCCGCGGGCGCGGGCGTGCGCTCACGCTTGCAAGGGACGCGCGCCGTCCGATAGCGTTGCCCGGCACAGGCACGGAGGCCCCTCATGCGAAAAACTATCTTCGTCTCTTGTCTCATGGTGGTGGGGATGGCGGCGGCGTGCGGAGGAGGCTCCGAGACGGAGAGCCTGCCGGGCACGCAGGCCGGCGCCGCGGGCTCGGGAGGCGGCACCGCCGGCGGCGCGGGCAAGGCAGCGGCGGGCGCCGCGGGCAAGGCGACCGGCGGCGCTTCGGGCGGGACCGCGGGCGCCGCGGGCAAGGCGACCGGCGGCGCCTCGGGCGGGTCCAGCGCCGGCGCGGCCGGCAGCTCGACCGGCGGCGCCTCGGGCGGGACCAGCGCCGGCGCGGCCGGCAGCTCGACCGGCGGCGCCTCGGGCGGGACCTGCGGCGGCGCGGCCGGCAGCTCGACCGGCGGCGCGTCGGGCGGGACCGCCGGCGCGGCCGGCACCGCGGGGACGAGCGCCGGGAGCGGCGGGAGCGCTGGCAAGGGCGCGGCGGGCGCGGGAGGCGGCGCGCTCGCGTGTCCGGCCAACACACCGGGGTTCAACCAGTCTTGCTCCGAGCTCGGGCAGTGGTGCACCTACGGCAACCAGCAGTGCAGCTGCTTCAGCGGGCGCTGGGACTGCGATCCGTGCCCCACCAACCGGCCCGCCGACAACGCTCAATGCAGTTCGGGCGGCAACCAGCCTTCGCAATGCAAATACTCCGACGAGATCTGCGTCTGCGCGGGCGGCGACTGGGACTGCGGCAAGTGCCCCGCGACCGAGCCGGCTGACAACTCGAACTGCGCGAACAACCTGCCCGGCATGGCCTGCGTCTACGGAGCCCGCCAGTGTACCTGCAACAACGGTGACTGGGACTGCACCACGCCGCAGACCAACGGGTGCCCACCAAACGAACCTAGCGCAGGTGACCAGTGCGCCTTGCCCCCCGGCAGCGCGGTGTGCACCTATCCGGGCGGCAACACCTGCGCCTGCGTGCAGGGTCAGTGGCTCTGCAACTGACGACGCCGGATGGGTGTGGCTGGCCTGCAGTTCATCCGAAGCGCCGACCGCCTCGGCGAGCGCCGGGAGCGCGGGTGCGGCCGGCAAGGCGGGCAAGGCCGGTGCCGGGGGCAAGGCAAGCGCGGGCGCACCCAGCGCCGGGAGCGCTGGCGCCAGCGCAGGTGGCGCCGGGGCAGCGGGGAGCCCGGGAGCAGCGGGAGGGGCGGGCAGCGCGGGCGGCGCCGGCGCGGGGCCGAAGACTTGCACGGGCCGGCCGCTGCCGCCGTCGATTCCCCCCGACTGGCTGGAGTGGACGGGCTGGTCGTGCGAGTGTTCGCTGTACTATCCGCCAGACGGGCCGTCTGCCCTGCCGTCGCTCACGTGGGAGCCCTGGGGCGACGCGGTGCCACCGGGGGTCGACTGCCGCCGGGCCAGCTACACGGCGTTCGGAGACGCGAGGGTCATCCGAACTCGAGCAGCCCTCGACTCGTCGACCGGCCACTCGCTCGTGCAGCTCGCAGTAGAGGGGCAGACCCCCAAGGATGACAGCAACACCTTCTACCTCGCGCTCGACGTGGACACGGATCGCCCGCTGAGCGTGATGTCACAGCCGAGCATGCTCGACTGCGGCAGGAAGACGCTCCTCGATGGACAGTTCCTCCTTGGCGGGGTCGCTGGGGGGCGCCAGATCGTCTACCGGCCGGAGCGGGGCGAGTGGGCGAACGCGGAGGAAGGGTGGGTGGGCGTGACGTTCGCGCCAGGCGAGGCGCCGACGGTGGGCGCGCGCATCCCGGTGCAGACGAAGCTGTTCTCGACGACGTGGCTCGCGTCGCAGGCAGGGGTGTTCGAGTGGCATGTGGGGAAGATGCTCTTCGCGCCGTGGGGAGGCGCGACGGTGCCCGTGCTGAAGTCCAGCGACGACGCCGATGGCCAGCCGCCGGTGGGCCTGATGCCCCTCCCGAACGGGCACGCGCTGCTGGAGGTGGGGGGCAACGTGACCCGCGGCGTCTGGGCGTGGTCCGAGGCGAGCGGGGCGGTGCCCATCCTGCGAAAGTTCGGCGACACGACGCAGGGCGACGGCGGGGTCGGCAGCGACGGCAAGGACATCGTGTGGGTACGCGGCACCGGCAAGCCACCGGGCGTCGAGGCGCCCTACACGAAGCTCGACGTGATGACGGCCCCGTACTCGCTCGATCCGGCGGCCGTGCAGGCCACCGCCCGCCGCCTCAAGGCGGGGAACGACGACTACTTCCCCAAGCGATACGTCGTCGGCTGTGGGTACGCCGCACGCGCGTTGAGCCCCATCGTTGGGGGCGGAGACTTCAACGGCGTAGATCTTGCACTGACGAACATCTCGGCAATTCGACATCGACTTGTCGAATTGCGGGAATTCCAGTCTGGCCACCCGGGTTGATGGCGTATGATGCCCCACACTGCGAAGAAGGAAGTGGCGTTGCCGGTGACCC
>CAUJFL010000236.1 GCA_963169165.1 Myxococcota bacterium
CGACGGTCGGGCAGACGTCCTTCTCGTCGGGGACGCCGTCGCCGTCGTCGTCGTCGTCGCAGGCGTCGCCCTTCTTGTCCTTGTCAGAGTCGAGCTGGGATTTGTTGGAGACGGCGGGGCAATTGTCCTTCGAGTCGAGGACGCCGTCGCCGTCGTCGTCGTCGTCGCAGGCGTCGCCCTTCTTGTCCTTGTCGAGATCGACCTGGGACTTGTTGCTGACGAGCGTGCAGTTGTCCTTCGAGTCGAGGACGCCGTCGCCGTCGTCGTCGTCGTCGCAGGCGTCGCCCTTCTGGTCCTTGTCGGTGTCGGTCTGCGATTTGTTCGAGACGGTGTCGCAGTTGTCCTTCGAGTTGGGCAGGCCGTCGCCGTCCTTGTCGTCGCCGCACGGGCCGCCGCCGGGGCCGCCGCCCCACCACTCCCAGTGCCACGCCTCGCTCGGGACGGTGCGCTTCCAGCCGAAGGACGCGCCGTGCTTGGAGAGCCACGAATACACCCCCGGCGACGAGGTGTTGAGGTCGAGCGCGTGCCCGCTCTGGTGGTTGCTGTAGCCCGGCTTCGCGGCGAGGTTGCAGCTGTTGCAGCTGCAGTTGACATAGCAACCGTACAAATACTGTTGCTCGGCCATCGTGCGGAAGCCGCTGACGACCTTGAGGGTGACGCCCGCCTTCGCGGCCGCCTGCGCCATCACGTAGTAAGCGTTCGCGGTGTCCTGCTGGATCTTCTTGCCGTCGACCGTGACGACGGTGATGGCGAACGCCTTGCCCTTCACGTACCCGGTGGCCTGAGACGCCGAGCACGAGATCGACGACAGCGGCTCCGCGCGCTCGGCGAGCGGCGCCTCGGGCTCGGGCGGCGGGGCGCCCTCGGTGCCCGCGCAAGCGGACAGCGCGAGCGACGCGAGGGTGGTGACGGTCACGCGGCGGGCGAGGCGCATCGGGCGAGGATACCCGACGCGCGCTCGGTCACTCAACGCCGTTTCTGCGTGTCAGGTCCGTGCGGGACGCGGTGTATGGTGCGCCGACGTGGAGCTGCTCCGTCGTGTGAACCTCTTCTGGCTCGGGGCCGGCGCGTTCCTGACGCTGTTCGGCGCCAACGAGGTCGTCGCGTACCTGACCATGCCGGTGACCCGCTGGCTCGGAGGTCCGCTCGTGCTCGCGGGAGAGATCGTCGCCTCGCTCGCCGGGCTGTGGATCGTCTACACGCTGGGGTTCGAGGCGCCGCCCGAGCCCGCCGCGCCCCCCGCCGACGAAGACTCGCGATCGGCGCGGGCCAGGCGCTCGATCAGCGCGTCGAGCAGGCCGTCGAGCGAGTGTGGGGACGCCGTCGTCGCCGACCATCCGTGCGCGCGCGCGGCGCTCGCGGTCGTCGGGCCGATCGCCACGATCGCGGGGTGCGCGAGCAGCTCTTGGGCCTCTGAGCCGAGCGCCGCGGCGAGCGAGTCGACCGCGCTCGGAGACAGCAGCGTCACCGCGTCGAGCTCGCGCCGGGAGAGCTCCTCGAGCAAGGGCTGCGCGACCTCGGGGCGCGTGGGGAGCGTCTCGTAGGTCGCGACGACGCTCACCGCGCCGCCGCCTCGCGAGATCGCGTCGGGCAGGGTGTCGAGCCCGTCGCGCGCCCGGAACAGCGCGACCCGCGCGCCGGGGTGCGCGCGGAGAATGTCGAGCGAGAGCGCCGCCGCCGTGTGCTCGTCGGCGACGAGGTCCGCCCGCAGCCCCCGCTCGGCGAGGGCGCGCGCCGTGGCCGGGCCCACCGCCGCGAGCTTCAGCCCGGCCCACGCGCGCGCGTCGAGCCCCGCGCGCCACGCGGCGTCGAGCGCGGCCCGCACGCCGTTCGCGCTGGTGAAGGCCGCGACGTCGAAGTCCTCGAGCCTGGTGAGCGCCTCGACGATCGCGGCGTCGGGCAGCGGGCGCGTCTCGATCGCTGGCGCGAGCACGGGCTCTGCGCCGAGCTCGCGCAGCCGCTCGCACAGCTCGCCGGCCTGCGCCCTCGCGCGCGTCACGAGCACGCGTCGACCGAACAGCGGGCGCGCCTCGAACCAGCGCAGCCGCGCCCGAAGCGACACGACGGGACCTATCACGATGAGCGCGGGGCTCCCGATGCGCGCCCGCGCGCACGCGTCGGCGATCTGCTCGAGGGGCGCCTCGACGACGCGCTGCGCGGGCCAGGAGCCGCGCTGGATCACCGCGACGGGCGTGTCGGGCGCGCGGCCGTAGCGGATGAGCGCCGCCGAGATCTCGCCGAGCTTCGAGAGCCCCATCAGCACGCAGATCGTCCCCGCGCGGGTCGCGAGGCGCTGGTAGTCGTGGCCGTCGGGGTTGGTGCTCTCGCGCGGCGTGCCCGTGAGGAACAGCACCGACGACGCGTGGTCCCGGTGAGTGAGCGGGATGCTCGCGTACGCGGCGGCGGCCACCGGCGACGAGATGCCCGGCACGATCTCGAAGCGCACTCCGCGCTCGGCGAGGTAGAGCGCCTCCTCGGCCCCCCGCGCGAACAGGAGCGGATCTCCGCCCTTCAGCCGCCCGACGATCTTGCCCGCGCGCGCGTGCTCGACGAGCGCCGCGTTGATCTCGTCCTGCGGCGTCTCGAAGCGCCCGCCGCGCTTGCCGACGAAGCGCAGCGCCGCGCCCTCGCGCGTGTGCTCGAGCAGCGACGGGTGGGCGAGCGCGTCGTAGAGGACGACGTCGCAGCGGCCGAGCAGCTCGCGGCCGCGCACGGTGATGAGCCCTGGATCTCCTGGGCCTGCGCCGATCAGGTACACGACGCCGCCGGTCGGGTTCATCGCGGCCAGCGTCCTCGCACGCGGCGGCGGTCCTGTCACGCGCGCTCCGTGATACACGTTTCAGCGACATGAGCGTCTCCTTCCAGCCGCCGCCGCCGAAGCTCGGGATCACCCTCGAGACCTACATCATGGAGGGGATGATCGGCTCGCCCGGCGCGACGGGCCACTTCACGTCGCTGCTCAACCAGGTGTGCCTCGCCGCGCGCATGATCACGGCGCACGTGCGCGCCGCCGGCCTCGCCGACGTGCTCGGGTACACCGGCCAGACCAACGTGCAGGGGGAGGCGGTGCAGAAGCTCGACGATCTCGCCAACAAGACGCTCCGCAGCGTGCTGTCGCGCCGCGGTCACTGCGCGGCGATCGTCAGCGAAGAAGACGACGACATGACGCCGATAAGCGACGATCCGCGCGCCAAGTACGTCGTGCTCGTCGATCCGCTCGACGGCTCGTCCAACATCGACTGCAACGTGGCCATCGGCACGATCTTCGGCATCCTGAAGAAGCGCGGCGAGGGCGGGCTGCCGGCCACCAAGGACGACGTGCTGCGACCCGGGCGCGATCTGCTCTGCGCGGGCTACCTCTTGTACAGCGCGCAGACGATGCTCGTGCTCACCTTCGGGCGCGGCGTGCACGGCTTCACCTACGATCCCAGCGTCGGCGAGTTCTTCCTGTCGCACGAGAACATCCGCTGCCCCGAGAAGGGCAACGTCTACAGCATCAACGGCGGCAACAGCACCCGCTGGCCGGCGGGCGTCCGCAAATGGGCCGGCTGGATCAAGGAAGAGGACAAGGCGACCGGGCGGCCCTACTCGTCGCGGTACGTCGGCTCGCTCGTCGCCGACGCGCACCGCACGCTGTTGAAGGGCGGCATCTTCGCGTACCCGTCGGACTCGAAGAGCCCGAAGGGCAAGCTGCGGCTGCTCTACGAGGCCAACCCGATGGCGTACATCTTCGAGGCCGCCGGCGGCGCCGCGACCGACGGCACCTCGCGCATCCTCGATCTGCAACCCAAGGAGACCCACGAGCGCACGCCGCTCGTGCTCGGCTCGCGCGAGGACGTCGAGACGTTCGCGAGGTTCTTGCGAGAGGGCTGACGCCCTCGAGCGTCATCTGCATCGGCGCGCGCTGGGCTGGCGTCGAGTCGTACGACGACCACCCGTGCCAGGGGCCTCCCGTGAAGGTGCGTTGGGCCTTGGGCATGTGGTCCTAACGGCTTCAGCGCCGCGTACGCCTTGTAGTCGTGCACCGCGACGCCCGCGAACGCGGCGTTGCCCGCGTAGGCGGCGACGGTCTGGGCGAGCGCGGCGTCGAGCGCGGCGGAGCCCTCTTCGCAGAAGGTAATTTTGGGAGGATCGAGGTTGCAGAGCGTCTCGACGCCGACCACGACCTGCTTGCCGCTCGCGGCGCCGTACGCGAGCTCGTCGGCGGCGTGCGCGATGATGCCGTCGGAGCCGTCCGCCGCGTCTCGGTAGTCCATCAGCACGACCCGGTCGACGCTGTCTGCGACCCACTCGCTGAGCGGCTTGGTGGTGCCGCCGCGGGTCAGCGGGCGGCCGTCGTACCAGAACGGGATGTCGACGCTGAGCCGCAGACCGGTCCCCGCGGTGACCTGGTGGAGCTCGACCAGCAAGTCGACGAACTCGGAGGCGATCTGGGCCTCGCTCGCGCCGCCAGCCTTCCACTCGGCGAGCTGGTGCGGCTCGACGTCGAAGTGTACGCCGACCGGCTTCGCGCCCGCCGACCCCGCCGAGAACGCGACCGCGCTCTGCGCGAGCGCGACCGCCTTCGCGTGCTCGCTCGCGCGCGCCCAGATCTCGTAGCCGAACAGCAGCTCGACCTCGACGCCGCGTGCGCTGGCGGCGGCGATGAACGCCGTGAGCGCGCTCGGCGCCTCGGGGATCAGCGACTGCGCCTCGGCATACACTGTCGTGATCTCGTGCGTCGAGGCGAACGTGAAGAACGAGGCGGACTCGGCGGGAGACTCCACCACCGAGGAGCCCCAAAGCCACACGGCGCGTGGACCGCCCGGCCGCGAGCCGCCGCTGCCCGCGGCGCCGCTCTTGCCGCTGTTTCCCGCGGCGCCGCCGCTGCCACTCTTGCCCGCGGAGCCGCCATTGCCACTCTTGCCCGCTGAGCCGCCGTCGCCGCTGTTTCCCGCTGAGCCGCCGTTGCCGCTGTTGCCCGCTGAGCCGCCGGTGCCGCTGTTTCCCGCTGAGCCGCCGTTGCCGCTGTTGCCAGCGGAGCCACCATTGCCGCTCTTGCCCGCTGAGCCGCCGTTGCCACTCTTGCCCGCTGAACCACCGTTGCCACTCTTGCCTGCTGAGCCGCCATTGCCGCTGGTGCCTGCGGAGCCGCTGTTGCCTGCCGTAGCGCCGCCCGCGCCGCTCGCGGCGCCTGTCGAACCCGCCGCGCCCCCCGTATTCGTCACGCCGCCGCCCGACGACGAGCCGCACGCGGTGATGAACAGCAAAGCGGTGACAGTGAAAGCGCGCATGCGCCCCACGCTATCACGGGCAGCTCGTCAGCCCTGGTCGAGCGCGAACACCTGGACCTCCTCGACCTTGCCGGTGAGCTTGCGGGCGCCCACCGGCACCAGGTCGAACCCGTCGCCCGCGAGGCGCGCGGTCTCTCCGGCGACGAGGATCTGGTTCGGCGCGGCGATCTGCTCGAGGCGCGCCGCGATGTTCACGGTGTCGCCGATGACCGTGTATTCCATTCGCTTGTCGGAGCCGACGTTGCCGACGATGGCCTCGCCCGAGTTGATGCCGATCGCGAGCTTCACGACGACGCCGTACTTCTTCTCCCAGGTCTCGCTCGCGTTCTCGAGGAAGCGCAGCATGTCCTCGGCGGCGGCGACGGCGCGGGCCGCGTGATCGTCGACGGGCACCGGCGCGCCCCACACCGCCATCAGGCAGTCGCCGATGAACTTGTCGACCGTGCCGTCGTGGCGAAACACGATCTCGGTGAGCAGCGAGAACAGCTCGTTGAGCAGCGCGACGACCTCCTCGGGCGGACGGCTCTCGGCGAGCGGCGTGAACGACACGACGTCGGCGAACAGCACGCTGACCTTCGCGCGGGAGCCGCCGAGCGAGAGCGAGTGCTTGCCCTCGACGATCTGCGTGACCAGGTCCTTGGACAGAAAGCGCGAGAGATCGCCGCGCAGCCGCGCCTCTTCGGCGATCTTCTCCTCGCTCGCCTCGAGCTCGTGCGCCATCTTGCCGAGCTCGTCGCCGAGCTCGCCGAGCTCGTCGCGGGGCAACCCCTCGATCTTCACGTCGCGCCAGCGCCGCGCGCCGATCACCTTGGCGACGCGCGACAGCGCGAGCACGGGGCTCGTGATGCGCCCGGCCGACAGGACGCTCGCGACGAGCGCGAGCAAGAGCGCGCCCACGCCCGCGAACAGGCCCTTCTGCTTCATCGCGGCGAGCGCGGCGTACGCGCGGGACTCGGGGCGCCACAGCGCGACCGCCCACGACAGCTCGGGCACCGGCTTGACGACGCCGACCATGCGCTCGCCGCGCTCCGCGTGCTCGGACACGACCGCCGCCGGGTTCGCGAGCGAGCCCGGGCCGAGGCGCGTGAGGATCGGCAAGCTCGCGCCGTCGGCGCCCACGGTCAGCCCGGAGCCCGAGTCGGTCGCGACGATCTTGCGATCGGCGTCGAGCACGACGAGCTTCGCGCCGCCGTCGCGGAAGCGCGCCGCGAGGCCGTCGAGCGTGACGTTGAGCGCCGCGAGATCGACGGGCACGGTCACGTAGCCGCTCGCGCCGTCGCCGCGCTTCGGGATCGGCACGACGAGCGCTCCGAGCCCGCGCCCGACGATCGCGAAGCCCACGCCGGATTTGTCGGCCTCCGCGCGCGCGCCCTCGGTCGATGACGGCGGCTCGGCGCCGACCGCGTCGGATTTCTTGAAGACGGTCGAGACCTTGGCGGTCGGGACCTCGAAGCGCGCGGCGTCGATCGAGGTGCGCGTCGCGAGGATCGCGCGCACCGCGACCAGACCCCCGTCGCCCTTCTCGCGCGCCGCCTCGCCGAGCGCGAACGCGACCGCCTGCGCGTCGGCGCGCGCGTCGAGCACCGCGCCGACGCTGCCCGCCGCGACCTCGGACACGATCGACACCTGGAGGGTTCGCTCGGTGGACACGACCGCCTCGCGGTTGACGTCGAGCAGCGCGACCACGGCGAGGCCGACCGGCGCGAGCGTGAGCACCGACAGCAGCGCGATGGTCTTCGGGAGGAGCTTCACTCGACGGGCCCGTCTCGCCACGCCGCCTCGCCGCGCGCGTCGCGTAGGCGGATCTGGAACTCGACGCGGCGGTTCTTCGCGCGGCCCTCGGGGGTCTTGTTGTCGGCGATCGGCCTGCGCGGGCCGAACCCGCGCGCCTCGACGCGTCGCGCGTCGACCTTGTGGTCGACGAGCCAGCGCAGCACGGCGACCGCCCGACGCTGCGACAACGCGAGGTTGTTCTTCTCGGTGCCGACGTCGTCGGTGTGCCCGTCGACCGCGAGCCGCACGATGTCAGGGTGCTCGAGCATCACGCCCGCGACCTGCGACAACAGGCCGAAGCTCTCCTCCTTGATCACGTCCTTGCCGGTCTCGAACTGGACCTGCTGCAAGATCACGATCTGCTGACCCTCGACGCGCACCGACGTCGGGCACCCGCTGCTCTTCGGGTCGGTGGACCTCGGGCCCTTCTCGCGCGGGCACGCGTCCTCGAGGTCGATGACCCCGTCCCCGTCGGTGTCGAGCGGGCAGCCGCTGCGCGCGGGATCGTCGGAGGGCGCGCCCGCCACGGTGGGGCAGGCGTCGCGCGCGTCGATCACGCCGTCGGCGTCGGTGTCACGCGGGCAGCCGTTGCGCGCGGGCGTCGGGCTCGCCTCGCCGACCACCGAAGGGCACGCGTCGTCGGGATCGAGGACGCCGTCTCCGTCGGTGTCGACCGGCGCGCCGGGCGCGAGAGGAACCGCGCCGGGAGCGGCGGTCGAGGGCCGATCGACGCTCGCGCCAGCGGAGGCCCCGGCGCTCGCGCCCGTCCCCGCGCTCGACGCGGCGCCGACGAGATCGAGCGACGCGCCGACCGCGAGCACCGCGCGGAACGACGGCGTGCCGATGCCCTTGCCGAGGCCGGGTCCGGCCGCGCCGGTGACGACGAGCCCGGGGCCGAGCCAGCGCGCGACCGCGAGCGCCTCGGCGTTGGTCGTCGCCCTCGACATGGCGTCGGTCTGGGCGTCGCTGACGGTGCTCGCGAACGCCTCGGCGCCGAGCTGGACGGGGCCGACTCGCGCCGCGACGCCCGCGGACGCGTCGAGCGAGCTGCCTGACACGCGCGCGCGGGTCGCCTCGGCGCCGCGGAACGTCCGCCCGAGCGCGAGCGACCAGAGCCACGAGCCCGCGTCGCCGCCGACGATCACCGACGACGCCACGCGCACGTGGCCGGTGCTCGCGTAGGACGCCTCGCGACCGGTCGGGACGAAGACCCGCTGCGAGAACGCCACGCCTGGCGCGCCGCGAGACGGGGCGAGCAGGACGAACCTCGCGCCCGCGCGCACGTCGCCCAGCGTCGCGCCGTCGGGCGCCGACACGCTGGCTGCGCCGACCGAGCGAGTCGCGCCGCCCTGCGAGGCCACGGCGGGGAGATCGACGTCGAGCGTGAGCCGCCGCGCGAGCGAGAGCGACGCGCCGAGGTGCGCCATCAGCTGATAGTCGACCACGCGCGAGCGGCTGTCGTCCGACGTCCGGCGCAGCGCCAGCGGCGCCTTCGCGTAGGAGCCGAGGGCGGACAGAGACAGCCGCGACGGAGAGGCCGAAGGGGACTCGACCGCGAGCATCGGATCGCCGGCGGGCGCGGGCTGGAGGCGATCGAGCGCGAGCGGCGGCGTCTCGGCGTTCGCTTGCCGGGAGAGCGACAGCCCGACGGCGAGCGTCGTCAGCAGGTGCACCTTCGCGCTTTGCATGTGTCGCCGACCCGAACCCGTACCATCGAGCGTGTCCTCGTGCACCAAGGACCGCGCGCGCTCGGCGAGCTTCTCGGGCGACGGCGGTTGCTGCATAGTGCGGCGCTGGGCCGATGAGGAACCGGATCGTCGAGAGCGCGCTCGTCGCGTGGGTGTGCGTCGCGGGGCGCGTCCACGCCGCGGACCCCACGCCTGGCTACCCCGAGCCGGTCATCCACTGGGTCGTGCAGAAGGGCGAGACCTGCGAGACGATCGCGAAGGCCGTCTACGGCGCGCCGAAGCACGTCGCCCTGCTCGGTCGATACACGCGCGTGCGGTGCGGCGGCGAGCTCGCCGAGGGTCAGACGCTCGTCATACCCGCGTCGCCGACGTCGCTCCCCGACGCGCGATTGCGCAGCATGAACCCCAACGTCGAGGGCAAGCCGCCCGGCGGCGGCTGGTCGGGCGTGTCGACCGGCGCGCCGCTCTACTCGCAGCACTCGGTGCAGACGAAGGCGACCGGCCGCGCCGACATCGAATTCCTCGACCGCACGCGCATCTTCCTCGCCGACAACACGCTCGTCGTGATCTTCGGCACCGCGGCGCGCACGGCCGTGAAGAAGAACGTGGCCCCGTCGGTCGAGCTCGAGCAGGGCGAGGTGACCGCCGGGCTCGCGGCCCTTCGCGGCGAGCCGGTCGGCGTCGCCATCAAGGGCGGCGGCAGCGTCAGCGCGGCGTCGAAGGACGCGGTCGTCGAGCGCAAGGGCGCGCGGACCACCGTCGCCGTGTTCGACGGCAAGGCGCGCGTCGAGAACGCCGGGCGCACGGTCGAGGTGCCGACCAACCACGGCACGCGCTTCGTCGGCGCGAAGCCGCCCGAGCCGCCGCGCCCGCTGCCTCCTGCGCCGGCGTGGGGACAGGGCGAGCCCGAGCTCGGGCTCGCGGTCGACGGCAAGGGCGCGCTGCGCGCGTCGTGGACGGCGGTGAAGGACGCGAAGAGCTACCGGTTCGAGGTCTCGCGCGACGCTGAATTTCACGACCTGCTCGCGCGCGAAGAGATCCCCGGCAAGGTGACGGCCTTCCGCGCCGAGGCGATCCCGCCCGGGTCCTACTGGGTGTCGGTGCGCGCGATCGATCAGGACGATTTCCTCGGCGTCGCCGCGAAGCGCCGCTTCGACGTCGTCGCGGCCAAGTCCGAGCGCGGCGCCGCCGTGTTCGGTGAGCAGCGCGTCACCGTGAACCGCTACACCGTCCTCGCGCTCGACCCCCGCGCGGGCGACGAGCTCGCGCTCGACGACGGCGCGTTCACCCCCGCTCCCAGGCTGATCGATTTCGGCGAGCGTCCCGCGCGTCGCCTCCGGCTGAGGCGCCCGGGCGCGGCGGCCCTCGAGCTCGCCGTCGAGACGCGCGAGAGCCGCGCCGAGGTGTCGCTGTCGAGCGACCGAGCCTCCGGTCGGCTGTCCCTGCGCGCCTCGTTGACCGGCGTCGACGGCGTCGACGTCGCCTCGGTCATCAAGCCCGTGTTCCGGGTGCGGCAGGGGGGCGAGCTGGCCGAGATCGCGGCGCGGGTCGACGGCGCGATCCTCTCCGCCGACGCGCCGCTGTCGCCCTCCTCGACCGACGCGCGCGTCGACGTGGTCGACGGCACCGGCTTCGTGCTCGGCACCGCGACGCTCGCGACCCCGCTCTCGCCGCAGCCGCTCTCGCCGCCCCCCAACGTCCCGCGCGCGTTCCTCGTCGCGCCGCTCGTGTCGCCGTCGCCGCTCGACGACGCGCTGCCGCTGCTGCCGACCCCGCGCGACGCCGCGGCCGTGAGCGTGGCGTCGGGTCGCAGCTCGGGAAAGACGATCTCGCAAGGCACCGCGCGCGCGAGCGGTTCACTGGGTCGTGTCGGCGTCGACGGGCGCGTTTCGACCGAGGCGGGCTCCCTCGGCGGCGGCGCCTGGGCGGGCGCGTCGCTGCGCACGTATCGCCGTGGCCTCGCCGAGCTCGAGCACGGGCTCGGTCTGCGCCTCGGGCTGCCGATGTCGAGCGGGGGGCCCGCGGCGCGCGTCGAGCCTTCGACCGCGCTCGCCAGCGTGCGCGGAGACCTCTCCTGGATCGTCACCGCGGGCGCGCGTCTGCGCGTCGAGGACTCTGCCCGCCGCGCGCCCGTCCCGCGCGCGGCCGGGTTCGCGCAGGTCGGCGTGAGCTTCGACCCCGCGCCCGTCCTGCGGCTGGGCGCGCTCGTCGACGCCGAGGTGGTGGGCAAGGTCGCGGGCGAGGACGCGCGCGTCCGCGGCAGCGCGCAGCTCGGCGTCGAGGCGGGGAGATCCGTGTTCGTCGGCGCCGCCGCGCGCGTCTCGCCGTGGTCCGATCTCGGCCCGAGCCTGTCGGCGCAGCTCGCGCTCGGCCTGCGAGGGTTCTAGTGGCCGACGAGACGAAGCCCGCGGCGTTCGAGCCCGAGCCGATGAGC
Source organism: Myxococcota bacterium (assembly GCA_963169165.1). GTDB lineage: Bacteria > Myxococcota_A > Polyangia > Polyangiales > Polyangiaceae > JADLFU01. The sequence goes on from CAUJFL010000236.1 coordinate 11,169, forward strand.
GAGGCGCCCAGCCTCGGCGCGATGTCGCGCTCGCCGGGGGGCCTGCTCGACGGCGTCATCGCCCGAAAATACAAGCTCACGAAGCTGCTCGGACAGGGCGGAATGGGCGAGGTCTACCGCGCGCTGCACCTGACCCTGGGCATCGACGTCGCCGTCAAGGTGATGCACTCGCACGTGGCGACGCAGGGCGAGTTCGCGCGCAGGTTCGCCCGTGAGGCGCGCGCCGTCAGCGTGTTGAACCATCCCAACATCGTCCGTGTGCTCGATTTCGGCGCCGACGACGGGCTGCCGTACATCGTGATGGAGTTCCTCCGCGGCGAGGCGCTACAGGATCGAATCGATCGCGAGCCCGCGCCGCTGCCGCTCGCCGAGGTTCGAGAGATCATGACCGCGACGCTCGGGGCGCTGTCCACCGCCCACGAGCATGGCGTCGTGCACCGCGACATCAAGCCCGACAACGTGTTCCTCGCCGACGAGGGCGGGCGCACGGTGCCGAAGCTGGTCGACTTCGGCCTGGCGCACGTCGACGATCGCGTCGACGCGGGCCCGACGCTGACCAAGACCGAGATGATCGCGGGCACGCCCGACTACATGAGCCCGGAGCAGTGCCGCAGCCTCCGCGTCGGGCCGTCGAGCGATCTCTACGCGATGGGGTGCGTGCTGACGACCCTGCTGCAGCGCCGACCTCCGTTCGAGGGGACCTCGACGATCGATCTCATCACGAAGCACCTGTTCTCGCCGGTGCCCCCGCTGGCGCGCCCCGATGGCGCCGAGGCCGTGCCCGACGCGCTCGAGCGGCTGCGGCTCGATCTGCTCGCGAAGGATCCCGTCGAGCGCCCCGCGACCGCGGCCGAGACGGCCTCGCGCCTGGCCGAAGCGCTCGATCCTGGCTCGCTCGCGCGGCGGATGGGCGACCGCGAAGATCGCGCGCTGCACGCCGAGCGCGCCCTGCGCGTCGCGTTCGAGCCCGCGTCCCGCGCCGCGTCCAAGGTCGAGGGGGCGAGGGTCGGCGTGGTCCTCGTCGGCGCCGCGCGCGCGCTCGGCGACGCGCATCAGCAGGGCCTGACGATGCACGGGATCACGCTCGAGCCCGCGACCGCGACCTCCGAGATCGTCGTCGTCGACGCGGGCGACGAGCTCGAAGCGGCCAAGGCCGCGCTCCGCGCCCTCGCGCCCGGGCAGCGCGCGCTCGTGTGCCTGTCCCACCTCGACGTCGAGCGGATGAACCAGCTGATCGCCGCCGGCGCTGCCGACGTGATCGGGGCGCCGGTCGCCGTCGACGGCCTCGCGAAGAAGCTCGGGCGATTGCTGCGCAAGCGGCGCTGAGCGGAGCGAGCGTTGGCGCGCGTCGACGGACGCGAGCCCGCCGAACGCCGCCGTCTGGGGTCGAGCCCCGCGGCGCGAGACGCGCTATCATGGCGCGGATGTCTCAACACGACTCGCGCCGCTCAGCCCCCCGATCCCTCCTCGCCGCCGCGCTAGCAGGGCTGATGGGCGCTGGCGCCGCGTGCGCGTCCGACTCGGGGGCCTCTGCGTCCACGGGTGCTCCACCAGGCGCCGCGGGTTCGAGCGGCGCGGCGGCGGGCTCGGGCGGCGCGGCGGCGGGCGCGGGCAACGGCTCATCGGCTCAAGGCGGCGCTGTCGCTGGCGCGGGTGGCGCGTCAGCGGGCGTGGGCGGCGACTCCGGGCAGGGCGGCGCAGCGGCTGGCGCAGGCGGCGCAGCGGCTGGCGCAGGCGGCGCAGCGGCTGGCGCAGGCGGCGATCCGGGGCAGGGTGGAGCGGCCGGCGCCTCGGGGCAGGGTGGCGCGGGCGCGGGGACGGGCGGCGCGTCGGCGGGCGCGGGCGGCGGTGCCGGGCAGGGCGGCGGTGCCGGCCAGGGTGGCGCAGCGGCGGGCGCGGGTGGGGTCGGAGGTGCTTCGGCAGGCGCCGGCGGACTCGGCGGCGCGAGCGGCGCGGGCGGCGCACCGGTCATCACCAAGACGGTCGACGATCCGGAGATGACGCTCGAGAAATTCACCGCGATGTGCGACGCGCTCGGGGGAAAGATCGAGATCCACCCGCACTGCGGCGGCGCGAACTCGTGCAAGGGCATGTCGTACGACCAGACCACCAAGAAATACACCGAGCACACCTGCAAGGGCCTCAACACCTGCACCGGGTGGAGCTGCGTGCTCCCTTGAGGTCGGCGTAAGCCGTCGACGATCCGTCCGCGCTCGAGGCGGAGACGGCGCGCGCCGAGCGCGTCCCCGAGCGCCGGATCGTGCGTGACGAGGGCCACGATCGCGCCGCGCGTGAGCTCTTCTTGCACCAGCGCGAGCAGCAGCGCCGTGCCCGCCGTGTCCAGCCCGGTCGACGGCTCGTCGAGCAGCAGCAGGCTGGGCGCGTGCACGCGCGCGCGGGCGCGCGCGACGCGCTGACGCTGTCCGCGCGACAGCGTCCGCACCGGGCGGAGCCCTACCCTCCCGAGGCCGACGCGGTCGCAAGCTCGCGCGGCGGCTCCTGCGTCGAGGCCGTACAGCGCGGCCGCCCACCGGAGGTTCTCCTCGCCGGAGAGATCCGGGTACACGCCGGCCTCGTGCCCGAGCCAACCGACGTGCGGCCGCACGGTCGCGCGATCGTCGCCGAGCGGGTGCCAGGTGACCGCGCCGCTCGTCGGCCTCACGCTGGTCGAGAGCAGGCCGAGCATCGTGCTCTTGCCCGAACCGTTAGGGCCCTCGAGCACTGTGACCGAGCCCGCGTCGAAGCGGGCCGAGGCCTCGCGCAGCGCGACCGTCGAACCGTAGAGGCGCGTCGCCTTCGCGAGCTCGACGTGCGTCAGCGCGCCCGGCGTCATCGCGTGCGCGCCACGGCGTCGACGATGCGCGCGTGCGCGCGCGGGCCCGCCGCGATGACGCCCGCGAGCACGGGGAGATCGGCGGTCGCGTAGTCGAACGCCGTGCCGTCCTCGTGCGTATAGCGCCCGCCCGCGCCGCGGACGATGGCCTCTGGCGCGCACGTGTCCCACAGCGAGCCGGCGCGGCCGAGGTGCACGTACGCGTCTGCCTCGCCCGTCGCGACCGCGCTCGCCTTGCACCCCGCGCTGCCGAGCGGGCGCACGTCGCTCACGCCGAGCAGCTCGAGCGCGGCGTGCAGGCGCGGGGTGCGGCGCGAGCGCGACACGACGTACGTCGCCAGGGACGGCTCCTCGCGGTCGCGGACGTGAAGGCGTCGCTCCCCGCCGTCGCCGCGCTCGAGCGCGACGGCGTCGGCGACGCCGAGCCAGGTGCGGCGCTGCGCGGGCGCGTGGACGACGCCCAGCGTGGCCCGGCCGCCGACGGCGAGGCCGATCATCACGACGAATTCGCCATTTTTTGCGACGAATTCGCGCGTGCCGTCGAGCGGGTCGACGAAGAACGCCTCGGCCGCGCGCTCGTGCCCGTCGTAGCGAGACGGATCGCTCTCCTCGGCGACGACGGGGACGCCCGGGAAGCTCTGCGCGAGCGCCGTCGTGATGAGCTCGTTGGAGCGGTGATCGGCCTCGGTGACGGGATCGTTGGGGCCCTTGTGGTCGACCCGAAAGTCGGTCGCGTAGATCTCGAGCACCACGCGTCCCGCCGCATCGGCGATGTCCGCCAGGTGGGAGAGCGCGCGCTCGTCGCGGCGCACGCGCACAGCGCGCCGACCT
>CAUJFL010000237.1 GCA_963169165.1 Myxococcota bacterium
CGGGGCCGTCATCGTGACGGCGAGCACGAGCGCGAGGGCGCGGAGCGGGGTTCTCATGAGAGTCTCGGCGCGACCTTAGCAGAACACGCCCCGGGACCGCACCTTTGCGCCGCGAGACGGCGGGTTGCCTCGGCGCCGCGAGGGCGTACGATTCGCGCCGCGATGAGCGACGATCCCAAGCCCGCCGACGATCTGCGTGACGGCCTCGGCCTCCTGTTTCGCGCGGCGAAGAACCTCGCGAAGGACATCACGCCTGACAGGACCGAGAAGATGATCTCCGACACCGGAGGCGAGCTGCTGCGCGTGGTCACCGTCGTCGGCACCGCCGTGGGGACGCAGCTCGGCAAGGCCGCCGACGTGGCCCAGGCCGCGGTCGAGCGCGCCGTCGAGAAGGCCGAGCGCGCCTCCGAGCCGCCTCCCGCCGCCCCGCCGCCCGGAGAGGACGCGGCGACGAAGGATGAAGCTCGCGACGACGCGCCTCCCGCGGCCAAATGACGACCGTGTGCCGCGGTCGTCGCGTTTTCCGCTGGGCGTCGCGCGCCTGACGCCGTACGACGCTCGCCCCTTGCGCACCTCGATCGTCCTTCTGGCGCTGTCGCTCTCGGCCTGCTGCGTGACGGGGCGCGAGACGGACGAGGGGTTGATCCCGCCACCGCCCGGCGCCGCCGCGCCCGCCGCGACGCCGACCGCGCCAGCCAAGGTCGCCGCGCAGGGCGCGACGCCGCCTCACCCCGCTGCCCCGCCGCCCACGCCAGCGCCGAGCGTCGGAGAGACGTGGGGCGGCGCGGCGATCGCGTGGCGCACGCCGACCGAGGGGCTCGCCGAGGCGCAGCGCACGGGCAAGCCGATGATGTTGGTCTTGTTCACTACCTGGTGTCCGCACTGCAAGAACTACAGCAAGCTGTTCGACGATCCGCGCGTCGCCGAGGCGGCCAAGGGCCTCGTGATGGTGCGCACCGACGCCGACAAGGACGAGGCCACCTCGAACAAATACCAACCCGACGGCGGCTACATCCCGCGGACGTTCTTCTTGAAGGCCGACGGCGCGATGGCGGACATCAAGGCCCACGAGGGAAAATTCGCCTACTTCTACGACGAGCGCGACCCCGCGCCGCTGCTCGCCGCGATGGCGCGCGCGAAGCGAGAGCTCGTGCGCTGACCGCTCACAGCGCCATCACCCAGATGTCGTAGAGCGCGTGCGTCCACACCGCGGGCGCGAAGCCGCGGAACGCGAAGATCAGCGTGAAGACGAGCCCGCACACGGTGCGAAACACGAACGCGTGCAGCTCGAACGGCTCGCCGCTCGGGCCGAGGTGGTGCCACAGCGAGAACGCGACCGCGCACGCGAGCCCCCACAGCGGATAGACCGCCCACTTCGGCCAGTCGTCGAGGTGCAGCAAGAACTTGGCGCCGAGCCAGAACGCGCCGACTCGAAACGCGAGCTCCTCGTAGAACCCCGCGCCGAGCGACATCACGACCGCGGTGAACGTGTCGAAGCCGGGCTCCGCGCCGCCCGCCATCGGCAGGAGTGACGTCGCGAAGCCCGCGACGTAGCGCATGGTCGCGGCGTACACGACGCCCTCGACCGCGACGAGCGCGAAGGTCGAGGCGCGCAGCTTGTCGCGGTGACCGAGCATCAACAGCGCGACGACGACGAGCCCGCCGAGCCCGGCGGTCAGCGCCATGTATCCGGCGCGCGAGTGCTCGGCGAGCGCCGCGAGGCGCGACGTGACCAGATCGGCCGCGTTGCGCACCGGCAGAAAGACGACCCCGATGTGGTACGCGACGAAGATCGGCATCGTCAGCGCGAGATCGGTCACCGCGTCGGTGCGATACGTGCCCGGCGTGGGCTCCTTCGTCGCGGTTGCCACGGCGGCGCGCGCCATCGCGACGGATGGTGGCAGCAACCACGCCTCGTGACCAAGAACACGGCGCGGTTGCGGGCTTTGACGCCGCGCGGGGCCTCGACGAAGGGACGCGGGATCGTCTTGCCGCGCCTCGTCGTCGCCCTCTGCCTGCTCGCCTGCGGGTGCTCGCGCACCGAGCCGCGCGACGCGCCTCCCCCGGCCGCGTCGGTGGCGTGGCAGAGCCCCGCCGCGCGCCCTCTGCCGTCGTCGCGCGCGCAGGCGCCCGGGTCGCGCGCGCCCGCGAGCGCCGAGCCGCCGAGGAGGGCCGCGCCGTTGACGATGCTGGATCCGTCCCGCCCGCTCACGGCGACCACCCAGGAGGAGCTGCTCGCGATGTTCGGGGTGCGCACGTTCACCGAGCGGGAGATCAAGATGCGCGGCGAGCCGAGGCTCTTCCTCGAGAAGAACTTCGGCCCCGGCACGCAGGCGCGAATCAACCAGGGCAACCCGGAGCTCGCGCACCACGACATCGACCGGGCCGCGTGCCTGCGCGGGCTCGAGGGCGTGGTGCTCCAGACAGAGGAGGACTTGCGCGTCTGCGGCGCCCCGTTGATGGTGCCGATACGTCGCGGGAGCAAGCGCCCGAGGGCGTGCATCGACGTGTTCGAGTTTCCCAACCAGCCTTGCGAGCTGCCGTTCGTGTGGGTCGCGCCCACGCAGGCCGCGGCCGTCTGCGAGCTGCAGGGCAAGCGCCTCTGCAACCAGGACGAGTGGATCACCGCGTGCCGCGCCGACCCCGAGGGGGGCAAGGACTCGGTCTACGCGTACGGCGACGAGCTCGACCTCGACGCTTGCAACACCAACAAACCCGGCCGCAAGTATGGCGGGGTCGTCTGCGACGCCGACTCGGCGAAGAGCGCGTGGGCGACGTGCGGCACCAACACCGAGCCCGCGGGCGCGTTCCCGCGGTGCCGCTCGAGGATGGGCGTGTACGATCTTCACGGAAACGTCGCCGAGATCATGACGCGCATGGACGCCGAGGAGGGTGGCTGGGTGAGCCAGCTGAAGGGCAGCGCGTTCTTCTATGTGGACGTCCACAGGAAGCACGACGAGCGCCCGAGGAAGGATGACAAGCGAGAGACCTACCCGGATCACTGTGCGCACGACCCGAGGTGGCACGTCGAGCCGATGAACAACGCTTGGCATGTCAACTATCACCTGGGAATGCGGTGCTGCAAGACGGTGAAGTGACCCGCGACGCGCCGCGGCAACCCGCGAGGATGACTTTGGTCACGCTCTTCGACCCGCGGCCTCTCGATCGGCGTACGGTTCGCGCCCATGAAATCCGGGATCCCGAGGGAGACGGTCGAGCGCGAGCGCCGGGTCGCGGCGACGCCCGAGCACGTCGCGAGGCTGAAGAAGCTGGGGTTCGAGGTGCTGGTCGAGTCGGGCGCCGGGGAGCGCGCGACGTTCGCCGACGGGGACTACATCAGCGCGGGCGCGACGATCGTGCCGGACGCGGCGACGCTGTTCGGTGAGGCGGACCTGGTCCTGAAGGTGCGGCCTCCCGCGCCGCTGCCCGACGGTGGACACGAGGCCGAGCTGCTGAAGGAGGGCGCGACGGTCGTGAGCTTCGTGTGGCCGGCGCAGAGCCCCGAGCTGCTCGAGCGGCTGTCGAAGCGGCGGGTGACGCTCCTCGCGATGGACGCGGTGCCCCGGATCACGCGCGCGCAGAAGATGGACGCGCTCTCCGCGATGGCGAACATCGCGGGGTACCGCGCCGTGATCGAGGCCGCGCGCGCCTACGGCCGCTCGTTCGGCGGGCAGATCACCGCCGCCGGCAAGGTGAAGCCCGCGCAGGTGATGGTGGTGGGCGCGGGCGTCGCGGGCCTCTCGGCGATCGCCGCGGCGCGCTCGCTCGGCGCGGTCGTGCGCGCGTTCGACACGCGCCCGCAGGTGCGCGAGCAGGTCGAGAGCCTCGGCGCGAGGTTCTTGCCGTTCTCGTTCGACGAGTCCGGCGAGGGCGAGGGCGGCTACGCGAAGGAGGTGAGCGACGCCTACCTCGCCGCCGAGCAGGCGCTCATCGCCGAGAACGCGAAGGACGTCGACGTGATCATCACGACGGCGCTCGTGCCGGGCAAGGCCGCGCCGGTGCTCGTGACGTCCGGCGCGGTGGTCAGCATGCGGCACGGCTCGGTGATCGTCGATCTCGCGGCCGAGCAGGGCGGCAACTGCGCGC
>CAUJFL010000238.1 GCA_963169165.1 Myxococcota bacterium
GTCGTTCTCCCACGCGCTGTCGCTGTGCCCGTCGATCCCGGGGCACGACGCCCGTCGGCGCCTCTTCGCCGAGCTCGCGCGCCTCGTCGCGCCGAGCGGGCAGATCTTGCTCGGGCTGCCGCTGCGGGGCTCGTTTCAGGAGCTGCTCGATCTCTTCCGAGAGCACGCGCTGAAGCACGACGCCGGCGAGATCGCCAAGGCGGCCGACACCGCCGCGCTGAACCGCCCCAACCCCGAGTCGATCACCGAGGAGCTCGAGGTGGCGGGCTTCGACGACGTCGACGTCGAGGTCGCGCGCACCTCGCTCACCTGGCAGAGCGCGCGTGATTTTTTTGAGGATCCGGTCACGCGCCTGATGATCCTGCCCGACCTCCAGGCGCATTTCGACGGTGTCGAGCTCGGTCGCGCGCTCAAATACACGCGCGAGGCCATCGATCGCTACTGGTCCGAGGGCGACTTCGACCTGACGCTGGTCATCGGCTGCGTGAGCGGTCGCCGTTATTGAGCGAGCCGTTGCACGATTTGCCCTGTTCGCCCGTCCATGCGAGAGCGAGGCGGGCCTCCTGAAAGGATCAGGGCCGCCCCCGCGTAAGAGAGCCACACATGCGTCACCTCCGCCGAATCCTCGCGCTGCTCGCCCCCGTCGCCCTCGCCGCCACGCACCTCGGCGCCGCGCACGCCGGCCCCAACCCCGACGCGTCGGCCGCCGCGCCGGCCGCCAGCCCCGCCGACGAGATCGCGAAGAAGGTCCAGGACTTCTACAACCAGACCAAGACGTTCCAGGCGCAGTTCTCGCAGGTCTACAAGGTCAAGGCGTACAACCAGACCAAGAAGTCGAAGGGCCGCGTCGTCTTCGAGAAGCCCGGCAAGATGAGCTGGACCTACGACAACAACGGCAACCGCGTCGTGTCCGACGGCAAGCTGCTGAAGGTCTACGAGAAAGAGAACGCGCAGATGTTCGAGCAGCCGGTCGAGAAGTCTCAGTATCCGGCCGCGCTGTCGTTCTTGATGGGGCAGGGCGAGCTGGTGAAGAGCTTCAACCTGAAGCAGCTCGACTCGGCGACGATGAAGTTCGAGGGCGGCCACGTGCTCGAGGGCACCCCGAAGGACGCGACGCCGGCCTATCAGAAGGTCATCTTCTACATCGACCGCGAGACCTCGCAGGTGCGCCGGGTGATCATCCTCGACGCGCAGGGCAACCGAAACGAGTTCACGTTCAAGTCGCCGACGGTCAACAAGGACCTTCCGTCAGGTTCGTTCGATTTCACGCCGCCCGAGGGGACGAGCATCGTCAAGCCCGGCGAGGAGAAGAAGTAGCGCGTCACGGGTGTGCTAGAGCGGCGCGATGCGCGCCTCTCTTGCTGCCGGTTCGTTGTTTGCTTTGTTCATCGTCCCGGGCTGTGGGTCCTCTTCCGACGGCCCCGTCGGCTCCACCTCTGCCGCGGCGGGCTCTGTCGGCCACGCCGCCGGCGCGGGCGGGGCGACCGCGGGCCAGGGCGGCGCCTCCGCCGGCGCGGGCGGGCTGACCGCGGGCCAGGGCGGTGCCTCTGCCGGGAAGGCGGGCGCGGCGGGCGCGAGCGGGAGCGGCGCGGCGGGGAAGGCGGGCGCGAGCGGGGGCGGCGCGGCGGGGAAGGCGGGGAAGGCGGGCGCGAGCGGGGGCGGCGCGGCGGGGACGCCGGCCGCGGGCGGGGCTGCCGGCGCGGGCGCGGGGGGCGCGAGCGGCGCGAGCGGCGCGAGCGGGGGTCCTGTCGCGGGGGCGGCTGGAGCCTCCGGGTCGTCGGCCGCGCCGCCGCCCTCGGCGACCGCGCCGACCGTCACGGGCGTGCCGACGGTCGTCCTCGCGGCCGACCAGGTGACCTTTCCTCTGGAGGCGGTCGACGCGTTCCTCCACGCCGACAACCTCGACGGCATGAAGTTCTCGAACCCCACTGACCCATCGCACTGCAAGCTCCGTCCGGGCGGCAAGGCGAAGGACGTGGTCATCGACGGCCCCAACGGCGAGGACAACTCGTTCGGGAAAAACGTGATGCCCATCCTGCTGGGGCTGAACCCCGACTTCAACTCGAGCGCCGCCGAGGGAATCGCCAGCGGGAAGGCGACGATCGTCGCGCGCGCGCGCAACCTCGGGCCAGGTGAAGCCTACAACGGCGTCTCGGTCGATCTGCTCGGCGCGCTCGGCGACGGCACGAAGCCGAGCTCGTTCGACGGCTACAAGTGGCGCCCGGTCGCGAGCCAGCTCTCCACGAGCGTGGGCCTGGGCGACGCGCTCGTCGCGAGCGGCCCGTCGACCCAGGCGTACACGGTGGGGAACGTGCTGGTCGCGCGCGGCATGAGCGGCGTCGTGTTCCCGACGGTCCTGATCGACAGCATCGCGGACGGCCCGCTGGCGATCGAGCGCGCGGGTCTCATCGCGCAGCTGTCGGCCGACCACCGCGCGATCACCAGCGGGATGGTCACCGGCCTCGTCCCCACCCAGTCGCTCTCCGACGCGATCCAGCGCTGGGCGGCGAAGATCTCGCCGAGCCTCTGCGGCGGCGCGACCATAGAGAACGTCATCATGCAGATCGAGGGCGCGTCCGACCAGCTGCTCACCGGCGCGCAGGACGCCAGCCGGACCTGCGACGCCATCTCGATCGGGTTCGGCGTCCGCGCGCGAGCCTCCGCCGTCGGCAGCTCGTCCGTGCTCGTCGCGACCAATCCCTGCGACTGAGCCTGGGTTTCGAGCTCGCTTCGTCGCCTGTGCTTGGGTGAATCCATGCCGAGCGAACCTCTGCCGAGCCGCGCCCGCGGCGGGGAGCGCGCGGCTCAGCGCCCGAAGCTGGCCCGGAGCCTGCGCAGCCCCTCGTCGACCGACACGCGCGGCTTGTACCCGAGGTCGCGCTTGGCAGCGGAGAGGTCGAACCAGTGCGCGGTCGCGAGCTCCTCGGCGAGGAACCGCGTCATCATCGGCTCGTCCTCGCGCCCGAGCGCTCGGTAGACGAGCTCGGAGATGGCGCCCACCGCGTGCGCGACGGCGAAGGGGATCCGCTTCGTCGGGCGGGGCGCGCCGGCGCACTCGACGAGGCGGCCGATGATCTCGCGCGCGGGGAGCGGCTCGTCGTTCGAGATGAAGTACGCCTTGCCCGCGCAGGC
>CAUJFL010000239.1 GCA_963169165.1 Myxococcota bacterium
CGCGGTCGCGTGCTGCGCCTCGACGGCCCCTCCGTGCGCACGAAGCACTTGCCCGCGGACGAGGCCGGCGGCGACGATACGCGCGGCGACGAGGTGCTCAGAATTTCCGGAAAGAAGGTGTCAGAATTTCCGGAACCACCAACGAGAGGAAGCGACGCGACGGCGCGCGTACCCACAAGGACCAGCCCAAGCTCGGCGCGATCGCCCGAGCCCGCGTCATCGATCACGAACGGTCGCGGCGGGTCCTTCAGCCGACCGATCCGGGGCGGCGCCTCGGGCATGAACAGAGCCGGGAACTCACACGACGGACGCAGCGGGCAGGTGCCACACTCCAACTTCAGGTCGTGGCAGACCATCAGACGGAGCACGGTGCCGAGCGCGCCCCGCCACTGGCCGGGCTGTGCGCGAAGCGTCCCCCGCTTCGCGTCGAGGAGGAATCGGTACCGAAAGAGCTCGAGGCCATCGAGGCTCGGTGGTTCGCCTGCTGGCGGCGCGTCGCCCATACGCCGAACGTACACGATCAGGTCCGGAGCCTTCGCGATCTGCCCGGCGGTCTTCCCGCTGGTTCGCACGCTCCACCGCCCGCGCCTTGAACTCGCCCGTGATCGACACACCCTGCGTGACAAGCTCGTCGACCGACCCGTCGCGGCGACCGTGAGGTCACGGCGCGCGGCGATCGCGGTGCGCGCGGCGCAGCTCGTCGAGGACCTCGAGCTCGGCGGCGAGCTCCCTGCCCTCTCGCGTGTCGGCGACGCGCCGCGGACGGTCGAACTCGCGCACCGTCGTGATGATCGGCACGATGTCGGCGCCGCGCTGCACGGTCTGTTCGACCGACTCGAAGTGGTGGTGCTGCGCGAGGTGCGTGCCGCGGTCGTCGAGGATCAGCGTGTACCCCTTGTCGCCGTAGGCCTCGGAGAACGCGCCGTCGATCGTGATCGCGAGCCCGCTCTGCTTCATGGGCAGCTCGCCGCGGTCGAGCTTCACCGGGACGTGACCGTTGACGATGAGGCCGCTCGACAGCCCGAACTCGGCGAGCACCCTCTCGGCGAACGCGCGGTCGTGCAGCAGCTTGAAATAGGGGTTCTTGACCTCGCGGTGCGTGGCCTCGTCCGCGACGAAATAGGCCTCGAACGTCGCCATCTTGTCCTTGCCGAACAGCGGGGACAGCGGCCCCGCCCACAGCCAGTACAGGAGATCGAGATCGGCCGTCGTCGGCGCGCGCACCGCGCGGTGCACCGCGACCGACAGCGCGTCGAGCAGCGCCCGGCCCCGCAGCGGGACGCCGAGGACCTCGACCGCCGCGAGCGCGCCGTCGGCGTCGCAGGGGACGCACCCGTGAAAGATCGCGACGTCGTCACGCAACAGCGCCATCGCGCCGCGGTCCGCGACGAACTGCATGTGCTCCCAGAGCCGTGGGCTCGCGACGAACGACGCCGTCAGCTGCTCGATGCACGCGAGCTCGGCTCCTGTCAGCGTGTAAGGATCATCTGGATCGACCGTCGGCAGGTGTCGATCGAGCATCGCGTGCGCCACGCCGTCGAGCTCGACGGTCGCGCGATCCCGAGAGATCCGGTGCAAGAGCTCGCGCCCCTGCAGGCCGAACGACGGGTTTCGTCTGCTGGTCTCCGCGACGAGCTTCTGCTCGATGATCGCGATCGCCTTCTGCATCCTCGCGAGCAGCGGCGCGTCTCGCAGGTCGCGCGCCCGCGGCGCGAAGCGCTCGCACGGATCGTCGCCGTACACGCCTCGGGCCAGGCGCTCGACCGGCCCGAGCGGGATGCCGTAGCCCTCCTCGAGCTGCGCGGTGCGGCCGTAGCGCAGCGAGATCCGCACCACCGTCGCGACGCACGCGCGCTGACCGAGGCACGCGCCCAGCCACGACGCGTCGTGGTTGCCCCACGCGATGGAGACGCGCGGCTGCTCCTTCAGGAGCGCGATCACGGCGTCGAGCCGCGGGCCGCGATCGCCGAGATCGCCGGCGACGATCAGCTCGTCGACCGCGAGGTTTCGGACCGCGCGCGACAGCGTTCGCACGAGCCCGAGGCCGCCGTCCGCCGCGAGGTGGGGCGCGCTCAGCGCGGCGACGAGCTCGTCGCGCGCGCCGCCGTCTCGCAGGACCAGCTCGCCGAACACGTCCGCGTAGGGCTCGGGCACGACCGACGAGAGGTCGCGCACGCGCCGCCGCTCCGCGAGCGAGCGGGCCAGCCGCGCGAGCGCCGCGACCAGGCCCCGAACGAGCGGGTGGTGCTCCGAGGCGGGGCGCCTCGCCAGCGCCGCGGCGAGCGCCTCTCGCGGGTAGTAGACGATAGACAAGAGCTCATCCAGCTCGGCCTGGTCGCGCTCCCCGCCGAACATCCGACCGACGCGCGCCCGCAGGCTCCCCGACGCGTTGCGGATCACGTGGCTCAGCTTGTTCGCCTCGCCGTGCACGTCGCTGACGACGTGGACCGTCTCGACCGGCAGCGAGCGCGCGAGCGAGAGCGCCGTCATCGCGCCGAGCACCGCCTCCTCGTCGGGGTACCGTCGCGCGAGCGCGCGCAGGTGGAGGTTCGCCGCGGGCGAGCCCGCCCCGTCGCTCATCGCCGCCCGCTAGTCCTTCGCGGTGCCGCGCGCGTAGATGCTGGCGACGTAGTTGAGGACGTCGGTCGCGCTGACCTCGTTGTACCCGAAGTACTTGATCAGCCGCGCCTTGATGACGTCGATCTTCTCCTGCGTCTCCTTGTCGACCACGCTCGAGACGAGCGTCTTCAGCTTGATGCTGTCCTTCTGGTCCTCGAACAGCTTGAGCTCGAGGGCGCGCCGCAGCCGATCGTTCGTGTGCCACTCGAAGCGCTTCCCGTCGACGGCGAGCGCGCCGATGTAGTTCATGATCTCGCGGCGGAAGTCCTCCTTGCGGTTCTCGGGGACGTCGATCTTCTCCTCGATCGACCGCATCAGCCGCTCGTCGGGCTCGTCGTCGGCGCCGGTGTAGCGGTTCTTCACCTTCTCGCGCAGCGTGTAGGCCTTGATGTTGTCGATGTAGTTCGCGGCCATCTTCGCGATCGCGTCCTCGTCGGCGCTGATGGCGCGCTGCACCTCGTTCTTCACGATCTCCTCGTACTCGCGCTTCACGATCGAGATGCACTCGACGAACTTCTTCTTCTGCTCCTCGTTGGTCAGCAGCGAGTGGTGCTTCAGCCCCTTCTCGAGCTCGTTCATCACCATGAACGGGTTGATGGTGCCCTCGCCCTCGTCGTTCACGAGCGCGTTCGAGATCTTGTCCTGCACGTAGCGCGCGCTGATGCCCTCCATGCCCTCGCGGCGGCTCTCCTTGCGAAGCTCCTTCACCGTGTCTTGCGTGTAGCCGGGGATGACCTTGCCGTCGTACAGCTTCAGCTTCTGCAGCAGCGTGAGGCCGTGCTTCTTCGGCTCCTCGAGGCGCGTGAGGATGGCCCACATCGCCGCGACCTCGAGCGTGTGCGGCGCGAGGTGCTTGCCCCTCACCTTCGCCTGGTTGAAATCCTTCTCGTAGATCTTCGTCTCCTCGCTCACCTTCGTGATGTAAGGAATATCGATTTTGATCGTGCGGTCGCGCAGCGCCTCCATGAACTCGTTGGAGAGCAGCTTCTTGTACTCGGCCTCGTTGGTGTGGCCGATGATCACCTCGTCGATGTCGGTCTGCGCGAACTTCTTCGGCTTGATCTTGTGCTCCTGCGACGCGCCGAGCAGATCGTAGAGGAAGGCGACGTCGAGCTTCAGCATCTCGACGAACTCGACGACGCCGCGGTTCGCGATGTTGAACTCACCGTCGAAGTTGAACGCGCGCGGATCGCTGTCGGAGCCGTACTCGGCGATCTTCCGGTAGTTGATGTCGCCCGTCAGCTCGGTCGAGTCCTGGTTCTTCTCGTCCTTCGGCTGGAACGTGCCGATGCCGACGCGATCCTTCTCGGACAGGACCAGGCGCTTGACCCTGACGTGGGTCGAGACGACCTTGGCCCAGTCGCCCTCGTAGCGATCGAGCAGCGCCTTGAAGATGAAGCGGCAGGCGGGGTTGAGATCACCCTCGACCTTGACCTTGAAGCGATCGCTCGAGAGCCCCAGCTCGTCGACCGCGCGCGCGCGCCACTCGAGCGGGATGAGGCGCAGCGGCTCGTCGTGCATCGGGCACGGCTCGGTGTCCGACTTCGAGATGCCCGTCTCGAGCAGGCCGACCCACTCGTAGGTGTAGAGCGCGCCCTCGGGCGTGCGCGAGTACGCCTCGAGGCCCTTCTTGATGAGCCGCGCGATCGTCGACTTGGACGAGCCGACGGGGCCGTGCAGCAGGATGACGCGCTTCTCGGGGCCGTAGCCCTCGGACGCCGCGCGCAGCACGTGCACGAGGCGCATCAGCGGGATGTCGAGGCCGAAGATCGCGTCCTTGCCGGCGTCGCGCTCGTCGCGGAAGAAGTTGTAGCGGATGAGCTTCTTCTTGTTGTCGATGTACTCCTCGGTGCCGTG
>CAUJFL010000240.1 GCA_963169165.1 Myxococcota bacterium
GATCACGCGAGCGCGTGCTGGCGCTGTGGTCCGGCGACCTCGGGCTCAGTCGGTGAACGGGAGGTTGTACGGCTCGAGATCGTCGACGACGTCGCTCTCCCGCGGCTCGGGGATCGTCTCCATCGGCGCGTGAGTGTCCTCGGGCTCGTGGGTCTGCGTGGTCATGCGCGCGCGCCGAGCACGTATCGGGCCACGCGCTCGACCTCGAAAAATCTCGACGAAACACGCGCGGTGCGTCCCTCGGTTCGCACGGCGGTGCGCAGGCCCGCGCGCGTGCGCGGCGCGTCATGAGCTAGCCTCCCTCACACGATGCGCGTCGCGGTGCTGGTCGTCCCCGCCGTCACGTTCGCGGTCGCGACGGCGGCGCTCGTCGGGCTCGCGCGTCCGCGCACGCTGCTCGCGGCGCGACTCTCGGGCGGGCCGACGTCCGAAGCCGGGAGCGTGCGCTTGTCGTGCGTCCGTCGCGCGGTCGGCGTCGAAGATCCGGTCGCGCTCGCCGAGCTCGACGTGCAGCTCGGGCCGCACGTGCTCAGCACCCGCTGCGACGACGACGGCCTGGCCGAGCTGCCGTTGCCTCGCGGCGAGGTGGGGCCGATCTCGATCCGCGTCGCGCACGGGCGTGAGGTGCTCGCCGCCGGCCGCGTGGAGGTGTCCGTCGAGAGCTGGCGTGCCGGTGCGCATCTCCGGCCGGCGCGCGTGCGCGGAGGCGGCGCGCTCGACGGCTACGCAGAGGTCCCGGGCGGCGCGCTCGCGACCGAGCACACGACCGAGGTGCGCGTCGTGCTCCGAGGCGGGTCGGGCGCGGCGACGCTCGACGCGAACGGCGCCGACCTCGGGCCGCTGCGCCTCATCGACGGCGCGACCGACGCGTCGCCGGTCCTGTCGCTCGTCACGCCCATCACCCCGCGCTTCACGCAGGTGACGCTCGACGCGCGCCGCGGCGGCGCGACCTGGCAAGGTCGGTTGCCCGTCGTCGCGGGTCAGCCGACGCTCGACGCCCTCGAGGCGCGCGGCGGTGAGCTGCATGTCCGGCTCGTCGCGCCCGGGCGGCGCACACGCGCGTACGTGCGCGTCGACGTCGAGCGCGGACGACGCCAGGCGCGCAGGGTGGCGCTCACGGGCGACGATCGCGCGTCGCGCGGCGAGACGACGCTGACCGATCCCGGAGAGCGCCCCGCGTGGCTCGTCGTGAGCGACTCGCCGGAGTTCTCGCCCGACGAATCGACCGGCACGCCGCTCCCGGGCAGCGCGACGCTCGACGGCCGGGTGGTCCGCGACGCGCCGTGGCTCGACGGGATGCCCGCGGTGCGCGAGGCGGACGAGCGGCGCACCCGGACGGTCGTCCGCCTCGTCGTCGCGCTCGTGGCGAGCGGCGCGCTGCTCGAGGTGTTCCTCGTGCTCGACGCCGCCCGCGCGTCACGAGACGAGCTGGCCGCGCACATGGCGTCGCTGGGTGACGACGCGCCCGCCATCGGAGAGCAGCCGCGCTCGTGGCTCCCCCTCGTGCTCGGCCTGTCGGCGATCGCGTTCGCGTTCGCCCTCGTGGCGCTCCTGTTCACGCTCCGCGTCTGACGAGGTTTCCCGCGTCGCTCGAGAGATCGTAGACCCCACGCGATGCCGCGCGCCGCCCTGTTCGATCTCGACCGCACGCTCGTCCGCGTGGAGACGGCCAGCCTGTACGTGCGCTACCAGCGCGAGACAGGCGAGGCTTCGGCGCTCGACCTCTTGCGCACGATGGTGTGGGTCGCGAAATACACGCTCGGCGTGCTGGACGCCGAGGCCGTCGCGGCCCGCGTCGCCGCGACCCTCACTGGCACCCTCGAGTCCGCGATGATCGACAGGTGCGAGCGCTGGGTCGAGCGCGACGTGATGCCCCACGTCGGCGCGGCCGCGCGGGCAGCCGTGGCGAGGCACGCGGCCGCCGGAGATCTGCTCGCGATCGTCACGGGGGCGTCTCCCTACGCGTCTCGTCCGGTCGCGCGTCGCCTGGGCATCTCGCACGTGCTCGCGAGCGAGCTCGAGGTCGACGGCGGCGCGTTCACCGGGCGCTTCGTCCAGCCGCTCTGCTACGGCCGCGGCAAGATCGTGCGCGTCGAGCGCCTCGCGCGTGAGCACGGCTTCTCGCTCGCGGAGGCCGTCTTCTACAGCGACAGCTACACCGATCTGCCGCTGCTCTCGGCGGTGGGAGAGCCCGTCGTCGTCAACCCGGATCCTCGGCTCGCGCGCGAGGCGCGTCGGCGCGGGTGGCGCGTCGAGCGCTGGTGACTCAAGGCGCGGCGATCTTCTTCAGCTCGAAGCGCGCGCGCAGCGTGAGCGGCGCGGCCTCCGGCTTCGGAAACGCGGTCGCGCCGAGCACGACGTCGGCGCACGAGACGGTCTCCTTCAACAGGGTGCCCCGCTGCGTGACCTTGCGCGAGGTCACCCCGCCGTCGGCCGCGATCACGAGCTCGGCGTCGAGCGAACCCTGCGCCGACGCCTCTCGCTCGAGCGTGAGGAGGTAGCAGCCTCGCAGCCTCCCGAGCGCGCCGTCGATCGCCGACCTCGCGGCGCTCCCGCGCCCCTTCACCACCTCGGTCCTCTGCGTGACGGTCGCCCCCGCGAAGCGTCCGCCGCTGTCGTCTCGATCGCCGTACCGCAGCGTCACCTTCGCGCTGGTCGCTGTGTCTGGAGGGGGGAGCTCGATGCGCTTCAAGATCTCCGTCGCGCACGCGGTGAGCTTGGGCGCGAGCTTGGTCTCGGCCGGCGTCGCCTCGGTCACGAACCCGCGCGGATCGATCGCGAGCGTGTACGTGACCTCGCCGCGCGCCGCCGCGTCGCGCAGCGCCCCCGCGCACTCCTGCAGCGGTCCGCCCGAGCAGCGGAGCGCGTCGCGCGCCTTGTCCATCGGCAGATCGAGCGCGACGAGGGACGCGATCTCGACCGACGACGTCGCGGTCGCGCTCTCGTATCTGCATTTCGTCGCGCTCTCGACGCCCTCGGCGGGGCCATCGTTGGGTCCGCGTATCTCCGGCTTGCGCTGCTCGGCGCAGCCCACCGTTCCCGCCACCACGACGATCCACGCCCACCTCGTCATACGCTCGATCGCTAACAGATCCGCGCGCGCCCCACGCGACGAAACGCTCAGCGGCGGGGCGTCGGCGTGGGCTGGAGGCCGTCGAGCTCCCGCTGCGCCTCCTGGGGCACCACCGCCCTCGGATCGACGCGGCAGGACATCGGGCGCGCGTCCACGTCGCGCGCGCCGCGAAACAGCCAGCCCGTCTGCTCGCCGAGCGACACGATCGCGCGCAGCCCATCGTCGCCCACCTCGACGCCCGCCGGCGGCGCCGCGTCGAGCGCCGCCTGACAGGGTGAGTCGATCGTCCCGTGCAGCACCATCGCCGACGACACCAGCGCCGCGAACCGCGCGCCGTCCGGCCCCTCGACGAGCACGGCCCGCCGCGTGCCGAGCTCGGCGGGCGCGACGATGCGCGGTGTCTTCGCGCGATCGTCCGCCGTGCAGACCCGCGGCCTCTCGGCGGCGCGGAGCTGCGTCGGCGCGGGGCGGCCCTCGTCGACGAGGCCGCCCGCGCGAAAGGGGAAGGTCAGCGTCTCCCACTGCCCACCGAAGCGCGTCTGGGTGACGAGCATCGGCGCGCCGCCCACGTACGAGAAGCTGGTCTGCGTGTCGAACGCCGCCTCCTGCGACGGCGCGATCGCGAGCGCCCGCGTCCTTCCGAGCAGGCCGGTCGCAGGCAGGCGATCTCCGTTGCTCCCCGGCCGCGCGACGCCCCGCACGATCGCGAACGGGACCGTCACGCCGCCGACGCGCACCGCGTCCGCGTTGACCTGGAGCGGCTCGCCGAGGCGCGTCGACGCAGGCCACGCGGAATAGTCGCTCCGCTCGATCCTGCCCGCGTGGTCCACGAAGAACAGCGGCGTCGTCGCGCCCGAACCAGGCCGCACGTAGAGCCCCCCCGCGGAGATCGACAGCAGCTCAGGGCGCGCCTCGCGAGCGATCCCCGGCTCTGCGGCGTCGCCGAGCGCCGCGGGCACGGCGGGCCCAGGTCGCAGCGTCGCGCGCGAGAGCTTGCCCTCGATGAGGTTCTCCCACGCGACCTCGATCGCGTCCGGGTGCGCCAGGTCTGGCTCTCCCCGCGGCGCGGCGACGGCGGACGGCGTCGCGAACCTGATCGCCGCCGCGCCCTCGACCTGCGGCACGGCCAGCAGGGCGACGCCGTCTGCCTTCGCGAGCCTCGGCAGGAGCGGCACGACGTCGAGCTTTCCTCCGGTCGTGCCATGCACCATCGTCACCGAGGCGCTCTTGCGGTCGACGGCGAACGTCGCGAACGCGGTGCGACCACGCTCCGCTTCGCTCGCGCCGGGGACACCCGCGCCGCTCGGGAGCCGCGTCCATTTGTCCTTCTGCAGCCGACACACGAGCGGCGGAGGCGGGGCGAGGGGGGCGCGCGCGGGACCGTTCGGTGGCTCGAGCGCGAGCTCTCGCCGCGCCGAGACCTCCGCCCCCCAGAGTACTGCCGGTGTCGGAGTCGGTGCTTCGCGCCGCCAGCCCCGCACCGGTCAGCAGTCCGAGACCCGCGCCGACGCCGAGGTACCAGCATCGCTGCGGGAACACTGTCGGCACTGTCCTCCCCT
>CAUJFL010000241.1 GCA_963169165.1 Myxococcota bacterium
CGAGCAGGTGAGGCGCGCGCGAGAGCGCTTGCTCGACCGACGCCAGCATCGCGTCGTGCGTGCCCCAGCCCGCCTGGCCGTCCTTGTACGTCCAGCCCGCCAGCTTGGCCATCGCGCCCGGCTCGATGACCGACGGCGCGAACAGCGACCAGCGCAGGTAGGCGCCGCGCGCGGGCTCGTCGACGCGCGGGCAGAGGCGCCCATGCGCGTAGCGGTCGGCGAGGTACAGCCCGATCGCCGCCGACTCGGTCACGACGACGTCGTCGTCAGTTAGTATTGGTAGTTTGCCCATCGGGTTGAGCGCGAGGATCTCGGGCGCCTTCTGCCCTCCTGCCATGATGTCGACAGGGACGAGCGAGTAGTCGACGCCGAGCTCTTCGAGCATCCAGACGACGTTCGCGGCGCGGGAGTGTGGGTGGTGGTAGAGCGCGAGGGCCATGCGCCGTCGTCGCGCGCGCCGGGGCGAGCGTCAATGTTCGACGATCAGCGCCCGAGCCCCAGCCGCGCCGCCACCTCACCGAGGTGACGCGCCGTCTCGTGCGCGATCGGCGAGAGCGCGAGCGAGTCGGGCCCGACCGCGATGACCCGCGCTCCGGCCGCGCGCCCCGCCTCGCACCCGGCCCGCGAGTCTTCGAGAACCACGCAGCCAGCGATGGGCACGCCGAGCCGCGCGGCGCACGCGAGGAAGATGTCTGGCGCGGGCTTCTTGTGCGCGACGTCGCTGCCGGTGACCACGGCGTCGAACCTCGACAACCAGCCGCGGGGGCCGAGCGCGGCCTCCACGAGCGGCCGCGCCGTCGACGAGCCGAGCGCGACCTTCGTGCGCGCGCGCGCCGCGTCGAGCAGCTCTTCTGCGTGCGGGCAGGGCGGCGCCTCGTGCGCGCGCACGCGGAACCGTTCATCGATCTCGGCGGTGAGCGCGCGATGCTCGCCCGCGATCCCGTAGCGCTCGACGAGGTAGGTCACGCAGCGATCGATCCCGCGCCCGAGGCACTCGGCGGCGTCCTCGTCCGAGTACCGCGCGCCGCGCGACACGCAGAAGTCGTCGAGCACCGCGGCCCAGAGCGGCTCGCTGTCGAGCAAGAGCCCATCCATGTCGAACAGCACGGCGGCGGGGAGCATCGCGGCGGCGCTACCACGGTCACCAGGCCGCGCGCGCCCCGGCGGGCCAAAATCCTCGCCCGCGTGCACGTCGAGCTTGGCCCGGTCCCCGTGTTCGGAGTACTCCCGTACGGCCGTGCCGCCATCGATCCCACAGCTGCCCGACGTGATCGGTCGCTACGAGGTCGTGCGCGTGCTCGGTCAGGGCGCGATGGGGCGGGTGCTGCTCGCGCGCGATCCAGTGCTAAACCGCGACGTCGCCATCAAGATCCTGCGCGACGATCTCGGCCTCCCGCCCGAGGTGCTGACGGGCCTCACCGTGCGGATGCGCCACGAGGCGCAGGCCGCCGCGCGCGTCTCGCACCCCAACATCGTGACGCTGCACGACATGGGCGAGGACGCGCGCGTCGGCATCTATCTGGTGTTCGAGTACGTGCAGGGACAGAACCTCAAGGAGCGCCTGAAGCTCGACAGGCTCCCGCCGGCGCAAGTCGCGAGGCTCGCGCGTGAGCTCGGCGCGGCGCTGTCGCTCGCGCACCTCGCCGGGGTCTTGCACCGCGACGTCAAGCCCGAGAACGTGATCCTGTCCGCGACCGGCGCGAAGATCGCCGATTTCGGCATCGCGCGCGTCCCCGACTCGACGCTGACGCGGACCGGCTCGCTGATCGGCACGCCCGCGTACTGCGCGCCCGAGGCGCTGGCGGCGGGCTCGTTCTCGCCCGAGAGCGACCAGTTCTCCTTCGCGGCGACCCTGTACGAGGCCGCGAGCGGCGAGCGCGCGTTCCCGGGCGACGACGCGCTCGGCGTCGCGACCAAGGTCCAGACCGACGAGCCGCGAAACGTCGCGCGGAAGGTCAACCTCCCCGACGAGCTCGACGACATCTTGCTGCGCGGGATGAACAAATCTCCGTCGGCGCGCTACGCGTCGTGCGCGGAGCTCGGCGAGGTGGTGGCGGCGTGCCTCGAGCGCGTCCACCCGCCGGCCTCGCGCGCGAGCTTGTCCGCGGTCGCCCCGCCCCCGAAGGCCGCCGGGCCGCAGCCCACGACCGTCGCCATCGGCGCCGTGACGATCGCCGTCGTGAGCGCGCTCGTCGGGTACGCGGCGTCATCCGGCCTGCCGTTCTTCGGCGCGCCTCGGCCGATCGCCACGGCGTCCGCCACTCCCAGCGTCTCCGCGACCGCGTCGCACGACGCGTCGCCGCCCAAGCCTCAGCCGCCTCACCCGGTGCGCCCGCGTCCGCCGCTGACCC
The DNA here is from genome assembly GCA_963169165.1 of Myxococcota bacterium. Lineage (GTDB taxonomy): Bacteria > Myxococcota_A > Polyangia > Polyangiales > Polyangiaceae > JADLFU01. Next base: position 2,352 of record CAUJFL010000241.1, read on the forward strand.
GCGACGCCGGGGTCGAAGACGCCGCCGCCCCGCGCCCGCCCGGCTCGGCCTCGCCCGCGCCCTCCTCCTCGCACTTACGCCCAGAAAACTCCGCTCCTGCCGCACGAAAATCGCGCACGTTGCAGGACCGAGATCTTGACCGGCGCGGCGGGTTCCGCCAGAAGCCAGACAGTTTCGGAGCCAACCGCCGATTCCACACGTTGTGGCGCGCGTGACAGAGGGGCTTCGCTTTGGTCAGGGAGAACATCATGAAGAACGTCGCGAAGTGGTTCGTGGGTCTTGGTTTCGTGTCGATCGGTCTCGTCGCGGCGTGCGCCAGCTCGTCGAGCGGCGGCGGCGGCGGCCCGACGCTCGCCGGTGGCAGCGCGGGCAACAGCGCGGGCGGCAGCACCTCGGGCGGCGGCACCTCGGCGACCGGCGGCACGACGTCGACCGGCGGCACGACGTCGACCGGCGGGACGACCTCGACCGGAGGGACGACCTCGACCGGCGGAAAGAGCGGCGGCACCTCGGCTGGCGGTTCATCGGCCGGTGGCGCGACCGGCGGCGACTGCGCGTCGATGGCGGCGGAC
>CAUJFL010000242.1 GCA_963169165.1 Myxococcota bacterium
CATGCAGACCAGCCACCTCCAGCAGATCGTTGCGTTCGGTACCGAGATCGTCGCCAGGATCAAACCCGTCGTCACCAGGTGTGACAAATCATTGGCAGATCAGCTGCGTCGCGCGATCAACAGCGTCGTCCTCAACACCGCAGAGGCCATCGGCAGCGATCCCGGCAACCGAAAGGCCCGCCTCGCCTCCGCCCTCGGCTCCACCCACGAGACCCGCGCCGCCATCCAGCTCGCCGCCGCCTGGGGTTACATCACACAAGACCTGGCCACGTCAATCGACCACGACCTCGACCGCCTCGCCGGTCGATTGTACGGCGCTTCACGCAAGTTACGTGGAGACTGGGCCGCAAGTCACGCGGCCCGGTCACACTCCCTCACAGCCCCGGGCACGGCGTCCCCAGCGGCTTCGCCGCGGGCACCACCCCCGTCCCCGTCTTGTGCCAGGTCGCCAGGAAACACCCGTACTGGTACTTCACCGCGTCGAGCTGCGTGTAGAGCGCGTGAGGATCGTAGACGCCGTCTCCCAGAAACTGAAGCTGACCGCCGGTGTAGGGTCGGCCGTCTTCGCTCTTCAGGTTGTTGGCGATCGGCAGCGGCACGATCCCCGAGAGGCCGGCGAGCGCGAGCGCGGGTTGTGTGGACTGCCAGATCTCGTCGCCGACCATCGGGTGCTCGTAGCCGAGCGCCATGGCGTCGTAGACCTCGGGCGGAAAGTAGGAGTCGTCCTTCCCGACCGGCTCGTAGATGTGGCGCGCCGGGTGCCCCGCGAGCGGGTGCTTGGCGACGCGCGCCGTGTAGACCAGCGGATCGGACGCCTCGGCCGCCGTCTCGAACAGGTGCAGCGCCGGGTGCATGAACGAGAGCTTCACGCGCGGCGTCGCCAGCAGGACCGCGATCTTCTTGTCAGTGTCCCCGTAGAGCCTCGTCTTCGTGATGAAATAGCTCCAGTAGCCGCCCGCGCCCGTCGGGACCGCGGCCTTGACGTCGGGGTGCGTCGCCGAGAAGAGGTTGGTGTACATGCCACCCATCGACTGACCCTGCGCGGCGATCCCCTTCTTGTCGAAATGTACCGAGGTCTCGCCCGACGGCAGCGTGATCTCGGGGCAGGAGGCGAGCGACGACGGCGCGATCTCGAGCTTCATCAACGCCTCGAGGAACAACCACTGTTCGAGCACGCCCTGGCGGAAGGTGTCTCGAAACGCGCCGAGGTTGTCGAGGTTGAGGTACGCGGTCTCGCCTGCGCCCGGCAGCCGCTCCGGGTTGACCGGCAACGCCGAGCCGGCCATCGCGAACCCGTGCTTGGCGACCACGAAGCCGGGGCCCTCGCCGGGCGTGTTGCAGCCCTTCGTGCCCATCCACTCGTCGAGCGTCGAGTCCTTGGGACACTGCGCGAGATCGCTCGTCACGCGCCAGGTGCCGCGCTCGACGATCGCGGTCGACAGGCCGCCCGAGCCGTGAAAGTAGAGCACGAGCGGGAAGCCTCCCGCCGGCATCGGCGCGCGCGGGAGCGTGATGGTGAACGGCGCGTCCTCCTCGCGCTGCACCTTCGGCACGCCGTCCGCGCCCAGCTCGAACGTCCCCTCCTTGCCAAATGGCGGAGTACCACGCTGAAATTGCGGATATTTTATCTTGCCGATCAGCTCGCAGTAGCCGACGTGCTTCGCGCCATCGACCGGGTCGACCGCGAGATCCCGCAGCGTGACGTCCATCGCCGCGGTCACCTTCGCGGCGAGCTTCGACGTCTCGTCGACGACGTCGCCCGTGGTGAACACCGTCGCGCCGGCGACCGCGGAGGCCTCGACGCCGAGCGTCTTCAACGTCTCGACGAGCGGGGCGTACAGTGATCGCGCCTCGTCGCCGGCGGCCCCGGCGGGCGCTCGACCCGCGAGCAGCTCACCGAGCGCGGCCGGCTGCCCCAGCGGCGCGCCCGTCGCGTCGCCGTAGGCGCGCTGCACGACGAACGCGTAGCGCGTGCGCGGCCGCAGGACGAACCCGGGGCGCGCGGCGGCGGCGATGACGTTCGCGGGGACGTAGTCGTCCTCTGGCAGCGTGCCCGCGATCGTCGGCACGAGGCGACCGCGCTCGGGCGACGCAGGATCGACGTCGATCAGCAGCACCGCGGATGACTTGTCACCCGGCATCGCCGCCTCGAGCTCTCGCGTCGTCGGCGCGTCGGAGACCTTGAAATAGGCGACCGGCACGACCGGGAAGCCCACGTGCTCGGCCGCGACCGGACGCAACCCCTCGACCATCGCGAGCGACGACGGGTTAGGGAAGCCGCGGACGTCGATCGTGCCGGCGTCGGTCAGGCGCAGGTCCGAAGGGTACGGCGCGTCGTAGAAGTGCTCGGCCGTCGAAGGGTCGGCGCCGAGGTCGAACGAGATCTTCGCGCCGGGCAGATCGGTCGCGCTCGGCGCCGACGCGGGAGGCGGCGCGCCGCCCGAGTCGTCGGAGCCACACGCGGCGGACAGCGACAGCAAGCACAGCGACCACAGAAAAAGGCGGGAGTTCACGGCCGGGCAGCATAGGCGTCAACCCGCGCCGGGGCCACCCGCCTGGGCCTACTGGCGCGGTCGGTACGACGGGTTCACGTTGGGCCACCAGCTCTCGCCGGCGAGTCGGTAGACCGTGAGCCGCAGAAAATCGATCCCGACCGTCGCCACGAGCGACCGCGCGTCGTTCGTGCCTTGCGCGTACGACACCTGCGCGATGAAGCCGAACGGCGCGCCGAGCGACACCGCGCCCGTCCAGCCCGAGGATCCCTCGCCGAACTTGCGGAAGTAGCCGCCGCCGTCGAGCGCCGCGCCCCAGCCCCCGAGCACGTAGCCGCGGTTCGCGACGCGCGCGTAGGCGGCGTGATCGAAGCCCTGGCCGAAGTAGGGCGTGAGACGAAAGCCGACGCCGACCATCACGGGCAGCTGCGGCGGCGCGCCGATGCCGACGTCGAACGGCAGCGCGAAGCGGCTACGGGTGTCGACGCCGACCCACTTGAGCCTGGCCTCGCCCGCCTGGACCGAGAGCCAGCTCGACGGCTCGGCCGACGCGTCGCCCGCAGCGCTGGAGAGGGCCACGGCGACGGCGACGGCGAAGCTCGCGCGC
>CAUJFL010000243.1 GCA_963169165.1 Myxococcota bacterium
GAGCTCGCGCGGTCGGGAGGCGCGCTGGGCACCGCGGGGTTCGGGATCCTCGCCGGCACCTTCGCGCTCGCGTTCTTCGTCGCGCTCGGGCTCGGCGCGCGCGCCGTGCTGCTCGGCGAGGTCTTCCCGCTCGATCGCGTCGAGCTCGAGCCAGAGGCCCGCCCCGAGCCCGGGCTGCTCGCGCTCTTGACCGGCAGGGGCAAGGCTCCGCCAGGCATCGCGCCCGAGGCGGTCGAGCGGCTGTCGCGCCTGCCCGGCGTCGCGAAGGCGTACCCGAAGCTCCGCTTCGCGTTCCCGTCCGGCGCGTTCGGAGGAAAGGAGATCATCGGCCGAGACGTCGGCACCCACGAGATGCTCGCCGACGGCGTCGATCCCGCGCTGGTCACCGGCGACATCAAGGGGCCGCTCCGGTTCGAGGACCCGCTCGCGCGCGGCGGCGCCGCGTGCTCCGCGGACGCCGACTGCGGCGCTGGTGAATATTGTGAGTTGCCCTCCGACGAGCCGCGCGGCCAGTGCTCGTCGCCGGTGCCGGTGATCGTGAGCCCGTACCTCGTCGAGATCTTCAACAAGGGGATCGCGCCCGCGCACGGCCTCCCTGCGCTCGGGATGACGCTCGTGAGCCGCGCGGAGGGCGTCGTGTTTCGCCTCCAGCTGGGCGTGTCGATGATGGGCGACGCGAAGCGGGGCAAGTCGCGCAGCGTCAAGGCCCGGCTGGTCGGCGTGTCGCGCTCGGCGATCGATCTCGGCGCGACGCTCCCGTTGCCTGTCGTGCAGCGCTGGAACCGCGAGTACTTCGGCCCCGAGGCGGCGACGCGCCCGTCGAGCCTGCTCGTGCGCACGAAGACGGCCGCCGACGTCGCCGCGGTCGTCAAGGCGGGCGCCGCGGAGGGGCTCGTCGCGAAGGACTCGCGCGCGCGCGACGTGTCGGTGCTGGTCTCGAGCACGATCGCGCTCCTCTCGCTGGTCGCGGGCACGATGCTGCTGGTCGGCGCGAGCAACATCGCGCACACGTTTCGGATGCTGATCAGCGAGCGGCGCCGCGAGATCGGTCTCTACCGCGCGCTCGGCGCCACGCCCGGCGACATCCGCGCGTGGGTGCTGTCGCTCGCCGTCGTCGTCGGCGCGGCAGGCGGTCTTGCGGGGGTCGGGCTCGCGCGCGCCGCCGCGGCGCTGGTCGACGGGCTCGCCGCGGCGCACCTCCCTGATTTTCCCTTCAAGCCCGCGAGCTTCTTCTTGTTTCCGGCGTGGCTGATCGCGGGGGCGGCCGGCTTCGGCGTGCTGTTCGCGGTGACGGGCGCGCTGTTCGCGGTGCGCCGCGCGGTGAAGATCGATCCGATGGAGGCGCTCGGGAGCGGCTTAGCCCGCCCGTCCGTCGCCAGGCCGCGATCCTTGAAAACTCGAACCTCGAGATCGAAGTTTCAAGGATGAATCAACGGAGCGGAGAGATGTCCAACAGCGCGCGCCGCGCCGCCACCGCGCGGATCCTGGGCGCGAGCGGGAAGGTCTCGCGGCCCGCGTGGACGACGTCGAGGCTCGACAGCCCCAGGTCTTCGAGCGCGATCCTCATCGATTTCGTGACCGTGGGTGAGGTCGTTCGCTTCACCTCGAACCCGCGCCGCGTGCGCCCGCGGACGACCAGCAGATCGAGCTCCGCGCCCGCGTGGGTCGCCCAGAAATACGACTCGCCGCGCCGCGCGCCGAGGGCGCGCTCGACCGCGCGGAGGGCGAACCCCTCCCAGGACGCTCCGACGCGCGGGTGTCGCTCGAGCTCCTCGTGGCGGACGACGCCGAGCAGCGAGTGCAGGATGCCCGAGTCGGTCAGGTAGAGCTTCGGCGCCTTGACGAGGCGCTTGCCGAGGTTCGCGTGCCACGGCGGGAGCAGGCGCACCATGAAGGTGCCGACGAGCACGTCGAGCCACCGACGGACCGTCACGTCCGAGACGCCGAACGCGCGGCCGAGCTCCGAGTAGCTCAAGACCTGCCCGTGGTAGTGCGCCAGCATCGCCCAGAAGCGGTGCGCGGCCGCGGGCGGCATCGGCGCGCCGAGCTGGGGTAGGTCGCGCTCGACGAACGCTCGGACGAACTCGTCGCGCCACTCGTGGCTCGCGCGCTCCGACCGGGCGAGCAGCGCGCGCGGGAAGCCCCCTCGGAGCCACAGGCGCCCGAGCGCCTCGGCCTTCACCTCGTCGACGCCGATGGGATCGAGCTGGTAGTGGGCGACGCGGCCCGCGAGCGACTCGGAGCTCTGCCGGAGCAGCTCGGGCGCCGCGCTGCCGAGCACGAGGAAGCGCGCGCGGAGCGGCCGCCGATCGGCGAGCACGCGCAAGACGGGGAAGATCTCGGGCAGGCGTTGCACCTCGTCGAGCACGACCAGCCCCCGCAGGTGCTCGAGGCCCAGTATCGGATCGGAGAGCCGCCTCAGGTCCTCGGGGCGCTCGAGGTCGAAGCGCGTGACCACGCCCTTGCGGCGCCGCGCGAGCTCGCCGGCGAGCGTCGTCTTGCCGACCTGCCGCGCGCCGAGCAGCGCGACCACCGGGTGCTCGCGCAGCCGCGCCTCGACGGCCTTGACGTGCGCCGAGCGATCCACGGCTCCATGGATAGTTGAAAACTCGACATCGCGGATCGAAAAATCAAGGAATGCGTGTCGGCTGGCAGGCGCGCGCAACGAGGCCACGGCGCCGACCGAGCTGCTCACGCCGCGTCCGGCGCGCAGCGCACGCGACGTTCAGGGGATCAGGACGACGTGATCGGGGACGGCGGCGCGCGCGACGAAGTCCTCGACGTCGCCGTACTCGAACCGCTGTCGCGTGACGGACCAGCGTATCCTGGCGCCGGAGAGCGCCTGGGCCGCGCCCTCGTCCATCGACAGGGTGATCGGCGCCGCTGGATCGAACCGCCCGCTGCCGCCCGGGGCGGCCTCGACCGCGAAGCACGCGCGCCGAGGGGGCGCGTCGTCTCCGACCTCCTCGACCCATCCGCCGCCGATCACCGGCGCCAGCGCGGCGCTCCAGCCGGTCGAGTCCTCGCTCTCGGGCGCCACGCGCAGGTGTGAGGTCGGCTCGAGACACTGTCGGCCGAGGCGACGCAGCTGGCGAACGACGCGCTCGTCCACGTCGAGCGACACCGGGGTGGGGCACTCGATCACGAGGGCCGGAGCCCGCTCCGCGTCGGCCTCGCCGCAGCAAGCGAGCTCCCTCGCGAAGGCGGCGAGCTCGTGGTCCTCGAAGTGCATGGTGAAGCCGTCGTCGTCGGCGATGGCGTCCAGCACGAACCGCACGTGCCGTCCGTCTGCGCGCGGGTGGTTGAGGACCGTTTGATGCATCTCCCCCAGTTGCGGATGGAGCTCGAGGAGCGTCAGCAGCATGTCACCCGTGACGCGCGGGTGCTCCAGCGCCTTCGTGCCCCAGGTGGTGCAGGACTGCTCGAAGATGAGCGCCTCGTGGATGGTTGCGTCGAGCTCGCGGGTCCGGAGCACCAGGTCCAGCAGGCGCTGGTCCTCGATCGCGCACTGGTTGGCCTCGGCGACCCAGCGCGCGACAGTCTCGGACGGAACGCGCGGGTCCGCCACGACGTGGTACCGGTAGTAGTGACCTCCCTTGGATGAGGTGAACGCGAGCTTGACCTCGAAGGGCAAGGCAGGGTTGTCGAGCGCCGCGTTCTTGGTTCGAGGCTCGTAACGGTCGAGGAAGGTGGCCAGCAGCTCGGCGGGAGCGCCGGGGTTCCTCGCGACCGCGACCGCGATCCGCGTGTGCTTCGAGCGCGCCAGCGCCTCGAGGAGCCGCGCGGGCGCGCTCGGGTTGACCGCGACCGCGGCGACCACGGTTGGGTTGGTGTCCTTGGAGAGCTGGCGCAGCGTCGCGGACGGCGTCGCGGTGTTCGCCGCGACCGCCGAGCGTACGCGGTGGTGCGCGTCGCCGGCGAGCTCGCGGAGCACCGCGGGATAGTGGGTGCGCTTCGCCAACCGGAGCTTCGCCCGCGCGGGAGCGTCGAGGGCGGGCTCGTCACCGGTGTCACGCTGGCCTCCGGGGGCTTCTCGAGCTTGCGGGTCGCCATCCGCCGAGGCTATCGGCGATGAGCCTTCGTGCACACCCGTCCGGCGACGGTTCTTCGGTTCGCCGCTGATCGAGCCCTGCCCGACGTCGTCGTCGAGCTGCTTCCGTCGTCTGACGCTCCTATTGGGCGCTCGTCGGGCGGGCCCTCGGCGCCCTGCCTCACCGCCCGAATTCCGCCGCGCGCCCGCCCGCCAGCGCCGCGAACGCCCGGCGCACCTCGGCCCACGCGCGCGGCTCGCGGTACATCACGAAATGGCCGTCCTCGCCGTGGGTAGGCGCGAGCTGCAAGTAGGCGATGGGCGAGGTCCCCGCGACGCGCGGCGACGGTGACGGCATCCACTCGAGCGGCCTCGCCACCGGCGACAGCGGGGTGGCGCCGAGCGCCCGGGCGAGCGCGTCGGCCGCTTGCTCCGGGTTGTAGCGATCTCCGAGCCCGCCGATGTGCAGGACGCTGCGGGGGCGTCCGCCCTCTCGATACCCGCGCGCGAAGGCCTCGGGATCGACCTGCATGGCGGCCCACCCGAGCGCGGTCAGCAGCGGATGAAAGTCATCGAGCTCGCCCGGCGCGAAGCCGAGGTAGCCAGCGATGAAGCCGCGGACCTTGGCCAGCTCCTTGTTGTGAAGCGCGCCGAGGCGCACGTCGCCGCCGCAGCCCGAGAGCACCACCGTCGAGACGCGCGGCTCCAGCGCGCCGAGGATCGCGAGAGACTGGCTGCCTTGTGAGTGGCCCGCCAGGCCGAGCCTGTCGCGCGACAATCGAAACCCCGGCACGTCTGGCCGCGCTGACAGTCCTGTCAGCTGCGCCGCGTCCAGCCCGGCGAAGGTCGTCAACAGCGTCGACGCGTCCGCGATCGCTTGCGCCATGTTCCCTCGCGCCGCGTCGGGGCGCAGCGGGTTGTAGAACATCAACGGGGCAGGGAAGTCGGCGAGCGGCAGCCGCAGCGGCCCGAGGGCGAGCGACACCTCGGCGTCGCGGCCCGGACGCACGCCCGGATCGGTCGAGGTTCCGTGGAGCGGTTGATCGGTCGACACGACCGCGACGCCCTCGGCGGCCGCCCACCCGGCGAAGTCTTGCGCCCCGACGAAGGAGAACGCGTCGCCCTGCGTGCCGTGCGCCGTGACCACGAGCGGGAGGTCTCCCGGCGCGCGCCGTCGCGGGATGGTCAGCACGAAGCGCGCGCGCAGCCACTCTCCGCACTCGGGGGTGCGCCACCGCGGGGGCAGCGGCACGGGCTCGAGCGCGCCGTCTCTCACGCGCACGGCGCCTCCGCGGGACACGAACGGCGCGTCGTCGACGCCCTGCTGGTAGTTGGGAGTGCAGTACAGGCCCTTGATCACGTCGTAGCCCTCCGGGCCCGCGAGCGCCGCGCCCGGCTCCCACGTCGCGACGACGAGCCTCCCCGGGTGCAGGGCGCCCGAGCGCGCCGCGGCCTTGCCCAGGAGATCGGCGCGCTCGGTGCGAAACACTGACAGCGCCGCGATCTCGGCGCGCTCGAGCCCCTCGTGGCCCAGCTGCTCCAGCGCCGGCGCCGCCGCCGCGCGCGCCCTCTCCTCGACGGGATCGGCGCGGGGCCGCGTCCACTTGACGGCCTCGAGCTGGTCCGGCGTCCCGAGCGGCGGTGACGCGAGGCTCCGCAGGACGACCAGCGCGTACCTCGTCGCCGGACGCAGCATCACCCCGAGCACCGGCCGCAGCGCGAGCGTGCCTTCGGCCACGTACGTCGTCTGCGTCGGATAGGCGCGCAGCTCGAGCGGGAACCTTCGTCCGCGCTCCGGGCTCGAGGGATCCACGTCGACCAGCTGGATCGGAGAGCGTGGCCGCGCGGTCGCGTCGCGCGTCGGGAGCGTGGCAAACGGAGGTTTGCCAACAAAGCGAACGTACATCGTCGGCGAGAGCGACGCGCCGTCCTCCGCCGCCGCCGCGTCGACGTAGCGGCTGACGAGCGGGCTGGTCGCCAGCGGGAACGCGCGCAGATCGTGCCCCGTCGGCGTCACCCACGCGTCGCCGGGGAACGGCAGCGTCTCGAGCGACGGAGGCGCGCCGTCGCGGGGCAGCGCGAACGCGATCGCCGTCGTGCCCGGCTGTCCGTGCGTGGGCGTGTACTCGCGCGTCGGCGCGGGGCCTCCTCGCGGCGCGCCAGGGCGACACGCCGCGAGGGCGAGGGCGGCTACTGGTACGAGTCGATGGGCGCGCAAGTGCAGACCAGGTTTCGGTCACCGTACGCGCCGTCGATGCGCGAGACAGAGGGCCAGAACTTGCGCGCCCGGGTCCACGCCGTCGGGAACACCGCCTGCTCGCGGGTGTAGGGGCGGTCCCAGTCACCGACGACCGCCTCGGCCGTGTGCGGCGCGCCCTTCAGCGGGTTCTTGTCGCGCGGCATCGCGCCCGCCTCGATCTGCCTGATCTCCTCGCGGATCGCGATCATCGCGTCGCACAGGCGATCGAGCTCGGCGAGCGACTCGCTCTCGGTCGGCTCGACCATCAGCGTGCCAGGGATCGGGAACGACATGGTCGGCGCGTGAAACCCGTAGTCCATGAGTCGTTTTGCCAAGTCATCCACCTCGACGCCCGACGTCGCCTTCAGCCCGCGCGTGTCGAGGATGCACTCGTGCGCGACCATCCCGTGCTGACCGACGTAGAACACCGGGTACGAGCTCGCGAGCCGCTTGGCCACGTAGTTGGCAGCCAGGATGGCGTGCTCGGTCGCTGATTTCAGGCCCGCCGCGCCCATCATGCGGATGTACGCCCAGCTGATGAGCAGGATGCTCGCCGAGCCCCACGGCGCCGCCGACACGGGGCCGAGGGCGCTCGCGCCGCCGACGGCGACCACCGGATGACTTGGCAAGAACTCGACGAGGTGCTTCGCGACGCCGATGGGGCCCATGCCGGGGCCGCCGCCGCCGTGCGGGATGCAGAAGGTCTTGTGCAAGTTGAGGTGGCAGACGTCCGCGCCGAAATCGCCGGGCCGACACAGGCCCACCTGGGCGTTCATGTTGGCGCCGTCGAGGTAAACCTGCCCGCCGTGCGCGTGGACGAGCTCGGTGATCCGGCGGATCTCCTGCTCGAACACCCCGTACGTCGAGGGATAGGTGACCATCAGCGCGGCGAGCCTCGGCGCGTGGGCCTTGGCCTTCTCCTCGAGGTCGGCGAGATCGACGTTGCCGCGCTCGTCGCACTTGACGACGACGACCTTCATCCCGGCCATCACCGCGGACGCGGGGTTGGTGCCGTGCGCCGACGCGGGGATCAGGCAGACGTCGCGCTCGCGGTCCCCGCGCGCGTGGTGGTACGCGCGGATCACGAGCAGGCCCGCGTACTCGCCCTGCGAGCCGGCGTTGGGCTGCAGCGAGATCGCGGCGAAGCCCGTGATCTCGGCCAGATCACGCTCGAGCTCGGCGAACAGCCGCGCGTAGCCCCCGGCCTGCTCGCGCGGCGCGAACGGGTGGACGCGGCCGAACTCGGGCCACGTGATGGGCATCATCTCGGACGTCGCGTTGAGCTTCATCGTGCACGAGCCGAGCGGGATCATCGCGGAGGTGAGCGACAGATCTCGCGCCTCGAGCGCCTTCATGTACCGCAGCATCTCCGTCTCGGAGCGGTACGACGAGAACACCGGGTGCGTGAGGTAGGCGCTCTCGCGCGCCAGCGCCCCTTCGATGCGTGGCGCCGCGGATTTCGCGAGCTCGACCGCCGCGGGCGCGCCGTCGCCGAAGCACGCGAGGATCGCGTCGACGTCGGCGGCGGTGGTCGCCTCGTCGAGCGCCACGCACACCGCGCCGCCGAGCGCGCGCAGGTTCATCTTGCGCTCGCGGGCGCGCTCGACGACGCGAGCGGCCTCCGCGTCGCCGACGTCGGCGCGCACGGTGTCGAAGAACGGGCGCTCGCCCACCTGGACGCCGAGCCTCGCGAGGCCATCGGCGAGCGCGCAAGCGAGGCCGTGTACGCGCGCGGCGATCGCGCGGAGGCCTTCGGGCCCGTGATAGACGGCGTACATGCTCGCGGTGATCGCGAGCAGCGCCTGCGCCGTGCAGATGTTGCTGGTCGCCTTCTCGCGCCGGATGTGCTGCTCGCGCGTCTGCAGCGCCATCCGCAGCGCGGGCTTGCCTGTCGCGTCCCTGGAGACGCCGATGATGCGCCCCGGCAGCTTGCGGACGTGCTCCTGCTTGGTCGCGAAGAACGCCGCGTGCGGCCCGCCGTAGCCCATCGGGACGCCGAAGCGCTGCGCCGAGCCGACCGCGATGTCGGCTCCGAGCTCGCCCGGCGGCGTCAGCAGCGTGAGCGCCAGCAGATCGGCGACGACCGTCACCAGCGCCCCCTCGTCGCGTGCGCGAGAGATGATCGGCGCGAGCTCGCCGATCGCGCCGTCGGTGTCCGGGTACGCCAGGATCACGCCGAAGCACGCGGAGAACGGCGCGCCCGAGGGCTCACCGACCGTGACGTCGATGTCGAGCGCGAGCGCGCGGGTCTTCACGACGGCGATCGTCTGCGGGTGGCAGCCCGCGCTGACGAACAGCGTGTTGCGCTCGCCGTCCGCGCGCTCGGCCATCACGTGCATCGCCTCGGCCGCCGCCGTGCCCTCGTCGAGGAGGCTCGCGTTCGCGATCGGCAGCGCCGTCAGCTCGGCGATGAGCGTCTGGAAGTTGAGCAGCGCCTCCAGGCGCCCTTGCGAGATCTCGGCCTGGTACGGCGTATACTGAGTGGAATATCCAGGGTTCTCGAGCACGTTGCGCCGGATGACCGGCGGCGTGATCGTGTCCGAGTAGCCCATCCCGAGGAACGACCGGAAGGGCTGGTTCTGCGCCGCCAGCGCGCGCGCCGCGGCGAGCAGCTCGGCCTCGGTGAGCGCCGGGGGCAGGTCGAGCGGTCGGCCGAGGCGGATGTCCTCGGGGACGGTGCGCGCGACCAGCTCGTCGAGCGACGCGACGCCGACGACGGCGAGCATCTTCGGGAGCTCGGCCTCACGCGGGCCGATGTGACGGGTGACGAACGTGTCGGTGGGGCCGAGATCGACGGACACTTGGTTCTCCTCTGGCTTCGCCGCGGTGCGGGCGCGCGCCTCCTACCACGTCCCGAGCGGTCACGCGCCGTCGACCGCGTCGCGCACGACGGACATCAGCGCGTCGGGTGCGTCGACGTGGACCCAGTGCCCGGCGTCGTCGATCGTGATCGGCCGGGAGCGACCGCCCGACAGCGCGCACGCGTCAAGGAGGCGCGCGCGATCGTCGCCGTCGAACACGGTCGATCGACCCGCCACCACCATCGACAGGCCGACCTTGCCCGGGGGGTGCTCGACGAGGTGCCAGAGATCGGTCGCGAGGTGGTCCTCGAGGAGCGCGCGGACGCGGTCGGCGTCGACGCGGACACGGAAGCCCGCCTCGGTGGCCTCGAGGTTCATCGCGAGCCAGTCAGCGAGCCGCGGCGACTGACCGCGCGCGCGGACGGCGTCGATGAAGTCTGCGCGCGCGGTGAACGGGCCGGACAGCTCTCGCAGCAGCTCGACCACCTCGCGCGTCGACTCCGACCCGCGGCCCGTCGGGCGCGGTCCTGGGTTCGAATCGACGACGACCGCGTGCGACAGCGCGCCGTCACGCTCGTCGATGAGGTGCAGCGCGACCTTGCCGCCGAAGCTGTGCCCGACGACGACGTCCGCGCGCACCGCGGCGGGCAGCGCCAGCAGATCGCGCGCGGCCTCACGCCCCGTGTCGGGCGGCGGCACGTCGAGCGAGCGCCCGTGCGCGCGAAGATCGACCAGCACCGCGCCCCACGACGGGCGCTGCTCGACGAGCCGCCGGGCGAAGCCCCGCCAGTTGTTGCCCTGGCCCAGGATCCCGTGAAGGAACAGCACCCAGCGAGCGGGGGAGGCGCCGGGCGCCGTGACCTGCGAGTGCGCGAGCATCGGGCGCTCCTGTACCACCGGGCACGCGAGGCGTCGTTCAGTCGCAGACGTCGACGACGCCGCCGGTGGGAGTCGACCGGGTGACGCAGCTCGAGTCGGCTCGGATGACCGCACACTCTGCGTGGTTGTTACAGGAAAACCGGCACCGGGTATCCACGCCGGTGTTCACGCACCATGAGTCGCCGCAGTCGTCGTTCGAGGCGCAGTAGGACTGACACGCGCCCTGCGAGCAGACGCCGCTCTTGCACTGGGTGCTCTTTCGGCACGGATATCCGCCGGGGAGGACCCACTCTGCGCAGAACCCGAGCGCGATGTACTGAGTGGGTGTGGTCAGATCGTACCAGTTGTTGCACGACCAGGTCGGGCCGTATTGAGCACAATCCTGGTCGCTCACGCAGATGGGACGACAGTAGGCGTTGTCGGCGCCCCACGCCTGGCACCCGCTCGAACGCCCCGGAGGGCTGGGCGAGGAGGCCCCACAGTCGCCGTTCGACTGGCAATGCTCCGAACACGTGGAGACCGTTCCCACCTCGAGGCACAGGATTGATTGGCAATCAAGTGGGGCGGTGCACACCGCCCCGAGTGGCAGCGCAGTGCACCCCGAGACGTCCAGCGTGCAGTCGGCGCGACACGCGAGCGGTCCTATCGGTGCGGTCGTGCCGAACACGGACGCGCAGGTCGCGCCTCCGAGATCCGCGCCGTCGCACGCCTCGGTCCCGTCTCGCACGCCGTCGCCGCAAGTCGAAGGAACGCCGCCGGTGCCCGCCGCACCGCTCGAGCCGGCGGTGCCCGCCGCGCCGCTCGAACCGGCGGTGGCCACTGCGCCACTCGAACCAGTCGCGGCGTCGGTCTGTCCATCGAAGTCTCCCGGCGTGAAGCACGCCGACGACCACGCCACGACCAGCGACAGCGACAGCGCCCTCCTCATCGCCTCAAAAGTCTCCCATGACTTGCACCGCGGTCGGGCCGACGCGGAGGCGCACCGACGCGCTCGTGGCCGGCTTCTCGGGGTTCGTGAGCCACGCGTGGCCGAGCAGGCCGACCCCGAGCAGCCCCACGGCGAGCCCGCCATAGTAGACCGGGAGCAGGCGCTTCGCGGCGTCGGCGTCGGCCTGTTGCGAGTCGGTGCACCGGGGCTTGCAGCCGCTGATCTCGTCGCGGGCGCTGGCGAGCTTCATGCCAGTGAAGGCGGCCACCGCCGCGCCGCCCAGCGCCATCCCGAGGTAGACGCCAGTGCCCTTCCTGGCTGCTGGGCGAGCGTGCGTCGGGGCCTCGCCGGTCTCGTGCGCTGGAGAGGTCGCGGCGGGGGTGCCCGCCTTCGGAGCAGCGGCGCTCGCGAGGTCGACGTCGACGGTCTGCCCCGCGGCGACGGTGACCTTCACCCTGCCGCCGCCGCGGAGCTCGACCACGTGCTCACCGGGATCGACGATCACGGGCCGCTCGAGGTCGCGCGGGGCCAGGTCGGCGCCGTCGAGCGCCACGGTGCTGCCCGCCGTCGCCGCCACCTTGATGCTGAGCCGCGCGCTTCACGCTCTGGGCGTCGGCGCGCGCGGCGACGGGCGTCGAAGCAACGCCGCGGGGGAGCGCGAGCCGCCGGATGAACCGGCTCACTTGCGTCGCTCCTGGGCTCCCGTCGGCCGCGGCGCGTGGGCGTCGAACGTGAACGTCACCGTCTGAGTATCGCCGACCCCGACCCGCACGACACGTGACATGACCCGCCCCTTCGTCGGCCTGCAGTAGATCTCGTGTCGCCCGGGGGGGAGCGTGAGGGGCGGCACGGGGCTCGTCCCGAAGACCTTGTCGCCCGCGCCGACGACGCAGCTTCCACCCCGGACGACGACCTCGACCTCGCCCATCGCGGGCGGGAGCGCGGAGGGCGTGCTCGAGGCGGTGGCCTCTGTCGGCGTGAGGGTAGGCGCCTCCGACGACGCGGGCGGGGAGGGCGCGGCGGACGCGGGCG
>CAUJFL010000244.1 GCA_963169165.1 Myxococcota bacterium
ACACGCTCGCCTGGCCGACCGTCCGCTTGGCCCCGATGCTCCGCTCGCGGATTCAGGTGCTGGTCGAAGATGACCTGCTTGGCTCGCCGACTCGGGAGGGGGCAGGTCACCCTCGACCCCTGCGCGAGCGCTTCGCCCGCAACAAGCTCTTCGTCAGGTTGCTCGAGCGGCTGCGCGTCCCATCAATCGAGGCCCTCGAAAGCGCGGAAGCCCGCTTCGTGGCGCTGGACCAAGGGAGGTGGATTGAGTCGAGCGAGACGCTCGACAAGTCGAACCTCCGCGCCGGGCGGCCCGTGCGCGCCGACCAGCTGCCCATCGCCCACACGGGCGGCCTGGCTGCCGCATTCGCTCGCAAGAGGAGGGCGCACGCCCGAGCCGTCATCCGTGAGGCGCTGGCGCTCGCGGGCTTCGACAAGGCGTGGCTCAACGCCATCGACGGCGCCGATCGGAAGGCGCGCTCCGCGCTACGAAAAAAGCTGTCGGACGCTTTGGAAATAGGCACTTGAGACGCCACGAGGGCCTCCGCGACTAATTGCTCATGCCTCTGGGGAGCATGGGATATCCCCGGAAAGTACCTACCACCCGCACCACGGACATAGAGATCGCGCGCGTCGTCGTCGAGTCGAAGCACTCGATTCGCGTCGTGCGGCTCGCGTACGACGGGCGGCACGTCCACCCGAACACGCTCGCTCGCATCGCCGATGCCGCGAGGCGCCTCGGTCTGCCGCTGCCTCCCGAGCCGAAGCCCGCCGAGAAGGGAGGCGACTCGTGACCGAGCCGAATCACCCTCCCGTGCGAGCGGGCGAGCAGGTCGGCGGCGTCGTCGCGCTCTCGCCGTCCCTGAATGGCGGCTGGCGGTGGCGCTGCCCGTGCGGGGCGGAGTTCGTCGCGCAGGTCGCGAAGGTCCGCGGGTGGGAGGCATCGAGCGGGGCGAAGTGCCCCCGCTGCTACTACGCGGCCCGCGTCGAGCGGCTCGCGAATGCCGTCCCCGAGACGCGCGTCCACGACGCCGAACTGGCGCTCACGCTGCTCTGCCGCGCTGCAGGCGCAACGCTGGACGAGGGCGCGACGTTCGCCGAGCGCGCGGCCGTCGTCGCCCGCATGACGCACCACGCCCGGCGCGCCGCGGTCGCGCTCCTCGCGGTCTTCGCGGGGGGGGCGCGATGAACTCGGAGACGACCGACCGCTTCATGAGGGCGCTCACGGCGCTCGTGGATGAGCGCGTGCGCGTGGCGCTGGAGCGGCCCGCTGACGACGTCGTGAACGACGCCACGCCGGGGCTTCCCGTGAGCGCCCGCAAGGCGCGCCAGCTCGCGAAGGAGGGCGCGTTCCCGGCGACGAAGCGCGGGAGGCGCTGGTTCTTCCGGCGCGCGGACCTGGTCGCGCACTTGACCTCGGCGCCCCTGGCACGCGGCGCCTCGAAGGCCCCCGACCCTGTCGACGAGCTGGCGGCGTCGCTCGGGCTGGCGATCGGAGGTGCCCGGTGAACGCGGTGGCCAAGGAGTTCCTCCGGGCCGCGCGCATCGAGGGCTTGCTCGCCGAGCCGCCCGCGGCGCCGTGCTCGCGGCTGGCGCGCCCCGAGGACGAAGCCGCGTTCCTGTTCGACGTGCTCGAGCGCGGCGTCGACCGCCACGTCTTCGACCTGGTCGAGGAGCGTGACTTCACGGTGCCGGTGGCCCGGGCGGTGTTCGCGTACATGCGCGACTCGGGCGAGGAGGTCATCGACATCGACCGGCTGCTTGTGAAGCTGGCCGAGCGGTACGACACCGATGCGGCGGTCATCCGGCGGGGGGTCGCGCCGATCATCGAGCGCCCCTCTGCCTTCCACACGACCGTGGAGGAGAAGGCGCGAGGGCTGCACGCGCTGGGACGCCTTCGGCGTCTCTTCGACTTCGTCGCTCGGTGGGAGGCTGGCGTGTGCGTGGCCGCGACGCGCGGCTCCGACTTCGACGCGCCGCGGGAGCTCGACGGGTTCCTCGCTGCCTTCGCCGATCAAGTGGAGAACGATCGATGAGCCTCGGAGCGGCCGCGAAATTCTTCCTCGAGCTGCCCCCCCTCAAGGCCCAGCTACAGTTGGACCAGACTGCGCGGGAGGTGCTCGTCGCCCGGTGCCTCGCCCATGGGCACGCCGAGCCCGACATTCACGAACTCCTCAGCTCGCTCGAGATTCGACCGCACGACGTCGAGCGCTCGATCTCTGAAGGCCGTAAGCGTAGTCGGTGGCAGGCCAGCCCATCCGCCTGGACGGGGACCGTCGGCTCTCGAGGCGCCCCCCTCGAGGCCGTGCTCACCCCGCCACGCCCGCTTTCCGAGTACGACGCCGCGGCAGCGGGCGGCGAGGCCGCAACGGTTGCGCCGAGAGCTCCCGACGCGGCAGACGTCGAGCGGGAGGCGATCGCGACCGAACCGCCGGCGACCGCGACACCGCGCGGCGGTCGCTCCGCGCGCCTGCCGGTCATCTACGCCCCCGACCTCGCGAAGCCGCTGCCGAAGTTCAAGTGGCTCTCGAAGCCGTTCGGCCTGATTCAAGGCAGAGTGCTCGCGTTCACCGGGTACGGCGACGCGGGCAAGACCTTCGCCGCGATGGACCTGGCGCTCGCCGTTGCGAGCGGAGCACCGAAGGCGCTCGGCGGGCTCGACGTCGGACTCTCGGGCGCGGTCGTCCACATAGACTTCGAGCAACAGCAACAGATCACGGCCTGGCGCTACCAGCGGCTCGCATGCGGTCGCGGCATTGACCTCGCGGCGCTCGGCGAGAAGCTCGGCCTCGTGTCGCTCCCTCCGATGAACCTCGTGTCACCCGACGCTGAACGCGAGCTGACCGCGTTGTTGCACGGGAAGGCGTTCGCGATCATCGACAACCTGACCGCGGGCGCGCCCGGCATCGACCAGAACAGCGCGGCAAGCGCAGAGCCCCTGTACATGCTCGGCCGCGTGAGCGCCGCGACCGGGTGCACAATCATCGTCATCTTGCACGACAACAAGACCCCTCTCGAGGGCAGCAAGCGCCCGCGTGCCCAACAGATCCGAGGCAGCGGAGCGATCCACGCCGCGCTCGGCGGCGGCCTGTGGTTCACCAAGCTGGACAACGGCATCATCACCTACGGCTCGGTCAAGGAGACAATGGGGCCGAAGCCCGAGCCCGAGTTCTTCCGCATCGTGGACGTGGGAGACATCGATCCGAACACCGAGCGAACCGTCGGACTGCAGCTAGAGTGGATCCCCCCAGAGCAGGTCGCGTGCGAGGACGACGCCAAGGCCAAGGCGCTCGTCGCGCGCCTCTGCGACTTCGTGGGCAAGCACCCCGGCGAGGCGACCGTCGCCAAACTGGCGCGCGAGTGGAGTGTCCGACACGAAGCCATGGCGCGCGCGTTCAAGACTGCCCAGTCGTCCGGCGCGATCGCCAACCAAGGGAGCGCAACGCGCCCGAACTGGATGGTCGCAGAATGATCGCTTCACCTCTTCCCACCTCTTCCCACCTCTTCCGGGAAGGGCCCCTTCACCTCTTCCCACCTCTTCCGGGAAGGGCTCCTTCACCTCTTCCCAACCCTTTAGGGTGGGAAGAGGTGGAGTGGTGAACCGATGAAGCGCGCGCGTGCGAGGTTGGGCGACAGCGAGAGCGCCCTCGACCCGGAGACGTTCGACCCTCACGACCTCGACGAGCCCGGCGACGAACGGTGGGCTCGGGGCGTGGGCTACCTGTCGCTCGTGGCTCGGGGTCGGCGGGGGCGTCACCTCTGGAGGTGCGAGTGCGGCCGGGAGGTGGCCTACGCGCCCGCGACGGTAGAGTTGCTCGCGACGCTGCCCCGCGGCGCCCGGTGCTCGAGCTGCTACCTCGCGTCGCCGGAGCGGAGGGCCCGAGACGAGGCGACCGTCGAGCGTGTCCGGGCGTGGCAGAACCGCGACGCCACGCGACCGAGGCCCGACGCTGCCCCGAGGTGCGGAGCGTGGGCGAGGACGGCGGGGCGTCCGTGCGTGGCCAAGGCGCTGGCGAACGGCCGGTGCAAGAACCACGGGGGGATGGCGACGGGGCCAAGGACGGCAGAGGGGCGAGCGCGGCTGTCGGCGAGCGCGAGGGCATGGTGGGCGCGCTGGGGGGCCTCGGTGCCGGTGGAGCTCCCCGAGGAGCCGGTCGACGTCGAGGCGGCGCGGGCGTGGCTCGCCGAGGCCACGGCGAGGCTCGGGGCGCCGGTACGGCTGTCGCCGAGTCGGGACCGCCTGGACCTCCCGGCGTGGCGAGCGGCGGCGCGCGTCGTCGGCGCGATGGTCCGGTGCTCGTGACGCACCTCGCCGAGCCCGGCTGTCAACGAAACGTCCGTCTCGTTGACGAAAGAGCTTGACGAAGACAATTCGAAACCTCATCATGCCCCCATGACGACGCGCGTTGTTGGCTACATCCGAGTCTCGACCGACCACCAAGCCGACGGCGGCGTCTCGCTGGACGCCCAGCGCGCGAAGCTCACGGCCTACGCGGTCGCGATGGACCTCGATCTCGTCGAGATCATCGAAGACGCGGGCGTGTCGGCGAAGACGCTCTCGAGGCCGGGCGTGGCGCGGGCGCTGGCGATGCTGGACGCGGGGGAGGCCGACGGGCTGCTCGTGGTGAAGCTCGACCGGCTGACGCGCTCGGTGCGGGATCTGGGCGACCTGGTCGAGCGGTACTTCGCGACGCGGGTCGCGCTGCTCTCGGTG
>CAUJFL010000245.1 GCA_963169165.1 Myxococcota bacterium
TGCTCTGTTCGACCAGTCCGCTCACGCCGCTCAGCTTCGTCCACGACCCTGGGATCACCGGCACGAAGCCGTTGGCGTCGACCGGGTACGCCTCCGCTCACTACGCGACCGGCGGCGCGACCTGCGCGCGCTCGCAGGACGGCGCCGTCCGCTGCTGGGGGGACAACTGCGCCGACATGCTGGGCGTCGGTCGCCCCGAGGACCGCCCCGCGCCGGTCGCCGTGGGGTTGAAGGCGAAGTCACTCCACGCCAGCTCGCACCGGACACTCGCGATCTCGTCCAGCGGCGAGCTGGTGCGGTGGGGGTTGCTCGCCGACTACACTCCGCTCGCGCCGACCCCGCTGAACGCCGGCGTCACGGGCTCCTGGGCGCGCGTACAGGGAGGGCTCGCCTATGACACTCTGTTCGCGGACGACGGCGCCCCGACCGCCGTACACTACAAGACGAACGCCGTCGCGAACCCCAACACCTGGCTCGGGCAGGCCGGCTCGGGGTTCGTCGGCGTCTACGGATCGTATCACTTCGCGGTCGGCGTCAGCGGCAGCAGCCTATGGGGCTTCACCGACGACGGCGTCGCCTTCCCCGAGTTCGGCGACCCGTCGCACGTGTGGAACAGCGGCGAGACCGCGACGACCACGCTGCCGGAGGCGATGACGGCGCTCTCGGTCGAGAACGGGGGCGCCTGCGCCATCTCGACCACCGGCAAGCTCTACTGCTGGGGATGCAACGTCGACTGTCGTCAGCGGTTCGGCCCGGGCCCCGATCTGCCGGTCCCGACGCAGACCGCGACGCCGCTCTCGGAGAAGGCCACGTCAGTCTGTCTCGGCTTCGACTACACGTGCGTCGTCACGGAGTCAGGCAACGTGGGCTGTCGAGGCTACAACCTCAAGGGGACGCTCGGGGACGGCACGACCAGTGACAGCCCCACCTTCAAGACAGTGTCGGTAGGGGACAGCGCGGCGGGCGTCGCCTGCGGCCCGGAATTCGCGTGCGCGTGGACCGTGTCCGGCGACGTGGTCTGCTGGGGCACCAACTACGTCGGAGAGCTGGGCACGGGAGACGCGACGCCGGGCCTCCACGGACCGCAGAGCCTCCAGCTCAGCGGCGTGGTCGAGGTCTCGCTCGGCGAGCAACATGGCTGCGCGCGCAAGGCGCCGAGCGACGACGTGGTCTGCTGGGGCGCGAACCCCTACGGAGAGCTGGGGATCGGCGTCACGGGCCTCTACACGACGGCGCAGCTCGTCACAGGGTTGCCCTTGGGGCCGTGAACAGGGGATGCCTCACGTCCTGTTCTTACCTTGGAGGCAGGAGGGTCTGGAACGCCGCGGACGCTGCGGGTCTCGCGCGCGGGTGCACACCCTATCACGCGCGCGAGGGCGTCGCCCAGATCCCTCGGACGTCGGCCTCGCGGCCTCCGTCTCCCCCCCCAGCACACTCACTTCACCGAGCTGGCCACCGCTCGCAACAGGTGACGCTGCGCGACGGCGAAGAGCCCCAGGGCCGGCAGCGACAGGACGACGTTGGCGGCCATCACCAGGTGCCACCGCACGCCGGTACCCTGCTCGCGAAACAGCGCGACCCCGAGCGGCAGGGTCCGCCACGTGTCGTCCGTCGTCGCGACGAGCGGCCAGAAGTAGTCGTTCCAGTGAAACACGAACGACAGCAAGAACAGCGAGACGAGCGTCGGTCGAACCATCGGCGCGAGGATGCGCACGAGGATCGTGGCCTCGCCCGCGCCGTCGAGCCGCGCTGCCTCGATGATCGAGTCGGGCACGGCCAGCATCGCCTGCCGGACCAGGAACGTCCCGAAGGCTGACACACAGAACGGCAGGACGAGCGCGGGGAACGTGTTGACCAGCTGCGCCCGCGCGAGCAGCGTGAACACTGGCACGAACGTGGCTTGTCCGGGGATCAGCAGGCACGCGAGCACGAGGCCGAAGACCGCGCGACGCCCGGTGAACTCGAGCTTCGCCAGCGCGTAGCCGGCCGGCAGGGCGAACGCTATCTGTGTGAGCGCTATCGTGATGGCCGCGGCGCTGGTCACGGCCAGCTGCCGGGCGAGCGGCAGCGTCCTCGCGACCTCCGCGTAGGCGTCGAGCGTCGGCGCGCTCGGCCAGGGCGACAGCGAGCCCGCGACGATCTCGGACAGCGGGCGCAGCGAGGTCGACACCATCCACAGATAGGGAAACAGCCACAGTCCGGCCGCCAGCAGCGTCAGCAGGTTGGCGATCGCGCGCGACGGCCTCACGAGCGCCCTCCCCTGCCCCTCATCAGCCAGAGCTGCGCGAGTGACAGCGAGAACAGCAACAGAAAGAAGGCCACCGTGAGCGCGCTCGCGCGGCCCACCCGCAGATCGAGGAACACCTGCTCGTAGATCGCGTAGACGAGCAGCGTGGTCGCCTTGACGGGCCCCCCCTGGGTCATCACGCGCACGACGTCGAAGGCCTGAAAGGACGCGATCAGGCTGGTCGTCCCGACGAACGCGGCGGTAGGGCGCAAGAGCGGCCACACGACGTGTCGGAAGCGGGACCAAGGGCCCGCGCCATCGAGCGCCGCGGCCTCCAGCAGGTCTCGGGGGATGTCCTGCAGGCCGACCAGGAACACGACCATCGAGAAGCCAGTGATCTTCCACACTGTCACGATCGCCAGGGTCACGCGCGCCAGCGCGGGATCGGTCAAGAACCCGACCCGCCCGAGGCCGAGGCCGCGCGCGAGCGCCGCGAACACGCCCTGGTCGGCGTCGAGCAACCACATCCACAGGAGCGCGACCGACACCCAGCTGACGACGTACGCGCTGAACACGGCCGACCGCACGAACGCGACGAAGCGCCCAGCGCGGTTGAGCGCGAGCGCCAGCGCGAGGCCGAGCGACATCGAGAGCGCGACGACGAGCAGCGCGAATTCGAGCGTTCGCCCGACGAGCGCGACCAGCTCGCCGCTCGACACCAGGCGCGCATAGTTGGCGAGGCCGACATACACGGGCGGGGTCAGCAGATCCCAGGACATCAGGCTGTCCCGCAGCGCGAGCCCGAGCGGCGCCACGAAGAAGGTGACGAGCACGAGCACGCTCGGCCCGAGCATGAGCCACGGGTGGCTCGCCGCGCGAGGCCTCACCTCGAGGCGGCCTCCCGCCGGGCGTCCGCGAGGACCGACTTGGGATCGAGATCCTGCAGCACGGCGGCCTCGAGGCGCGGCGTCACGATCTCGCGCTGGACACGGAACAGCTCGCGCGACCAAGGCCAGCCGAACGCGTCGTCGAGCTGCGCGAGGGCGACCGCGTCGTTGGGTGTGCGCTCGTAGTGCCCGGCGCGCCGCAGCGCCTCGACGGCGGCGACGGTCACGGGCAGGTAGCCGGTGCGCGTGGCCCAGTCGATCGCCTGCGGGGTCTCGCACATGAAGCGCAGGAACGCCCACGCGGCCTCCTTCTCGTCGCGCGGCGACTGGCGCAGCACAGTGAAGAACGTCCCTCCTGTCGGCACCGCCCGCCGCGCGTCACCCGGGAGGCGCGCCGCGCGCACCGGGAACCTCGCGTTCTCCTCCATGTAGCGGAGGAACGCGGTGCTCGTGCACACCATCGCCGCGCGCCCCGAGAGAAAGTCCTGGTTGGTCGCCTGCCAGGCGTTGTAGTCGCGCCCCGGCGGCGGCCGCATCGAGCGGCGCTCGTGGATGAGTCGTTGCCACAGCCGGAGCGCGCGCTCTCCCGCCGCGCCACCGAGCGACAAGGTGCCGTCGTCTTCGAGCAGCCGCCCGCCCGCCTGCGCGACGTTCGCGCAGAAGAACCACCAGTCGATCGGCACCTCGTAGCCCCAGCGCGTGGTCTGCTCGCCGTCACGTACGGTGAGCGCGTCGGCGGTCTTCAGCAGCTCGTCCCAACTGTCGGGCGGCGCGAGCCCAGCCGCGTCGAGGAGCGCGCCGTTGCAGTAGAAGAGCGGCGTGGAGCGGTTGAAGGGCACGCCCCAGGTCGGCTGAGAGTCGGCGCCCGTGTAGCTCCCGCGCTGGGAGAGCGCCGACACGAGCCCGAGCGTCGAGCAGCCAGGGTAGTCGTCGAGCGGCTCGAGCACCCCCGAGGAGGCGAGGTACGGCAGCACCTCGCCGACGACGTGCGTGAGGGTCGGCGCGACGCCCGCGTAGATCGCGGTGCGCACCTTCGCGAGGCACTCGAAATAGTCTCCCTGGTACGTCGGCGTGATGACATACCGCGACTGCGCCGCGTTGAACCGCGCGACCAGTGACAGCAATACTTCACGATTCTTACCTCCGTAGGCGAACCAGAGCGTGGCCTGCTTGCGCCCGTCGACCTGACGCGCGCGGCCACAGCCCGCGAGCGCGAGCGACGCGCCGGCGACGAACGCGCGGCGGCTAGAGGCGCGCACCGTCAGCGCCCGGCTCGAAGAGGTGCGCGCGTCCGGGATCGATCGACGCCCGCACCTCGCGGCCGACGAGCTCGCCCGCGAACCCGGGGACCTTGGCGCGCAGCGTGGCGCCGTGGCCCTCCAGCAGCAGGTGCGTCTCGGGGCCGAGCGGCTCGGCGGCGCGGACGACGAGCGGGTGCCCGGTGTCTCCAACCGTGACGTCCTCCGGGCGCACGCCGACCTCGAGCTTGCCGTCACGCGCACCCGCCGCGTCGAACGTGAAGGGACCGGCCCGCACGACGCCGCCGCTCGCCTCGCCCGCGAGCAGGTTCATCCGCGGGTGCCCGAGGAAGGTCGCGACGAAGCTGGTCCGCGGGCGCTCGTAGATCTCACGCGGCGCGCCGATCTGCTCGACGCGGCCCGCGCGCATCACGACCACGCGATCGGCGAGCGTCATCGCCTCGACCTGGTCGTGGGTGACGTACATCGCGGTCGCGCCGAGCCGTCGGACCAGCTGCCCGAGCTCGAGCCTCAGCTCGCCGCGCAGCGCCGCGTCGAGGTTGCTGAGCGGCTCGTCGAACAAGAAGACGCGCGGCTTGCGCACGATCGCGCGGCCCATGGCGACGCGCTGCCGCTCGCCGCCGCTCATCTGGTCGGGCCGCCGTGACAGGAGCTTCGCGAGGCCCAGCATCGACGCCGCCTCGTCGATACGCCGCGAGCGCTCGTCGAGCGGCACCGCGCGCATCTTCAGCGGGAACTCCATGTTCTCGCGCGCGGTCATGTGTGGGTACAGCGCGTACCCTTGAAACACCATCGCGACGTCGCGCTGCTGCGGAGGCGCCTCGCGCACGCTGGCGCCGCCGAGCAGGATGTCGCCTCGATCGGGCCGATCGAGCCCCGCGACCATCCGCAGCGTGGTCGATTTCCCGCAGCCGGAGGGGCCGACCACGACACAAATTTCACCCTTCGGGATCTCGAACGAGACGTCGGTGAGCGCGTCGTGCGGCGGGCGCGCCTTGCCATCTCCGACGAAGCGCTTGCACACAGAGTCGACGACGAGCTCCACCGCTCAGCCGTCGCCCCACCAGGACGCCGCGAGCGAGAGATCCTGCTGGGTGTCGAGTTCCATGTAGCCGCCGTCGGTGTCGACGCGATCGAAGCGCGCGCCGCGCTCGAGCATCCACTGAAACAGATCGATCAGGTAGGCGCGCTCGAAGGTCCTGCCCTCTCGAAACTGAAGGCCCGCGTACTCGGCCCGCGCCTCGTCGAACGACGCAGAGAGCTCCCTCGCGCCGTCGGCGCTGAAGCGCGCGACGCCGATGAACTCGCCGCTCGCGGCCTCGCTCGGGATGCGGCGCGACAGCTCGACGATCCGCGACCCGTCGGCGCGCAGCTTCTCGGCGTCCGTCTCCGGGTGCTCGGTCCGGCCCACGTACCGCCTTCGCCACGCGGTGTCACAGACGAGCGTCTTGTCGTGCGGAGACTCGGTGAGGGCGCGGACCGCCCGCCCCCGATAGACGATGTCGGCGTAGGTGGAGACGAAGCCCGACGCCATGTGCTCACGCGCGCACATCAGTGACAGGAGGATGTTGTTGCGCTCCCAGTCGGCGTTCTCCACGAACGTGAACTCTGGATACCGCGCCCGGACGACGTCGGCCTTGTAGCCGCAGATGAAGATGACGTCGCGGCGCGCGAACCCGGCCTCGCCCAGCGCGTCGAGGATCCACTCGAGCATCGGCCGACCCATCACGTGGACGAGCGTCTTCGGCACCTCGTCGGTGAGGCCTCCGAGGCGACTTCCACGACCGGCGCCGATCACGATGGGACGCATGACGCCCGCGCCTATCATCCGGCCCGCCGGGTGGCCCAGTTTCGTGCGGCGCGCGCGCGACGCCGTCCTCGTGGTAGACGGCGGCGCGTGGCGACGACCCCCCGCGTGATGCTGCTCGATCACGGCAAGGCGCGCATAGGCGTCGCGGTGTCGGACGAGCTCGGCGCCTTCGCGCACCCGCGCCCACCGATCCCCGCCAGGGATCCCGCGCGCGCGCTGAAGGCGCTGCGAGGGCTCGTCGCGGCCGAGGAGATCACGCGCGTGCTGGTGGGCCTGCCGACGTCGCTGTCGGGCGTCGAGGGAGAGGCCGCGAGGCGCGCGCGCGGCTTCGCGCAGCGAGTGGCCGACGCGACGGGGCTCGACGTCGAGCTGGTCGACGAACGCCTCTCCACGGTCCACGCGAAGCGTGAGCTCTCGATGTCAGGGGTCGCCGCGCGCAACCAGCGAGACAAGGTCGACGGCGTCGCCGCCTGTCTCCTCTTGCAGTCGTGGCTCGACGGTCGGCGAGCGCGAGGTTGACTTGGCAAAGAGAAAGAGCTCGAAGCGCGCGTCGGCGAGGCCCCCCGCGCCCGCGCGTCCCCGCCCCGAGCGACCCGCGCCTCGTGCCCCGTCGCGCTCGACGCCCGCGCGGAGGTGGCTCCCGTGGAGCGCCGCGGTCCTCGCGCTCGCCGCGCTCTCGGTCCTGGCGGGGCTCACGCTCCGCTCGGGCGGAGACGGGCCGGGCGGACGGGTCCGCGTCGACGTGGCCGACCTCGAGAGCGCCGCTTCGCTCGGGGACAAGCTCGCTCGGGCTGGCGTGGTGCGGTCGGCCTGGAGGTTCTCGCTCTACATGTCCCTGCTCGGCGACCCGGGCGCCGTCACGCGAGGACCACACTGGGTCCGTGACGATCTGTCGCCCGGCGAGCTCGTCGCGCGCCTCGAGCGGCGCCCTGGCGTCCCGCGCGAGAAGGTCACCTTCCCCGAGGGATTTCATCGATTCGACATGGCGAAGCGCCTCGGTGAGAGGGGAGTCTGCGAACCTGGGGCCTTCCTCGCGGCGACCGTCGAGCCCGCGCTCTTGGCGGAGCTCGGCATCCCAGCTCCTTCGGCCGAGGGTTATCTGTTTCCAGCCACCTACGCGCTCGCGCAGGACGCCGATCCGCGCGACGTCGTGCGGAGGCTGAAGGCCGAGCTCGAGCTCCGTCTCGACAAGCTCCGCGCGAGCGTGCCCGACTTTCCTGGCGCGACCGCGCGCGAGCTCGGGTTCTCTCGGCACGACGTGCTGACGCTGGCCTCGATGGTCGAGAAGGAGGCGCAGTCGCCCGACGAGCGCCCGCTCGTCGCCAGCGTGTTCGTCAACCGCTTTCGAGACCCCACCTTCTTGCCGAAGCCTCCTCGCTTGCAAAGTGATCCGACGTCCGCGTACGGCTGCCTGGTCGACGGCGCCCGCCTCGCGAGCTGCGCCGGATTCACTGGCAAGGTGACGGCCGAGATCGTCCACGATCCGAGCAATCGCTGGGGCACCTACCGCAATGGCGGTCTGCCACCAGGCCCCATCTGCAACCCCGGCGAGCGCGCGATCGCCGCGGCGGCGCAGCCCGCTGACACCAAGTATCTGTATTTCGTCGCGAAGGGCGGCGGGAAGCACGCGTTCTCGGCGACGCTCGCCGAGCACAACGCGGCGGTCGAGCGGCTGCGCGAGCTGCGACGGTAGGGGCGACCGCGGGCCCTAACCGCAAGCCCGCCAGCACGCGGAGCTCGACGGGATGGTAGGGCGGACGCGAGGTGAACGGCTCTCCCACGGCCAGCCCGCGCTCCGCCAGCAACCTGGCGCACGCAGCGTGACAAGCCTTCCCCTGGCACCACCCGGTGCCAAATCCCGTGTATCGCTTCAGCGACTCGAGGTCGTCGTACCCGCGCGCGATCGCCGCCTCGACCTCGTGCAGCGTGACGTCCTCGCAGCGACAGACGATGGTCTTCATCGCCCCTCGTACTCGCAGCGGGCGTCGCTCGTCTCGAACAGCGTGACGCGCGTGAGCGACGGCAGGCTGGGCTTCAGCTTGTCCCAGATCCACCTCGACAGCACCTCGCTCGTCGGGTTCTCGAGGCCGGGGATATCGTTGAGATAGTGGTGATCGAGCGCGTCGTGCAGCGGCTGCCACAGCTCGTAGAGCACCCCGAAATCGATGAACCAGCCGGTCTCCGGGTCGACGGGCCCCTCGACCGTCAGCTCGACCTTGAAGCTGTGGCCGTGCAGCCGCGCGCATTTGTGCCCGGGCGGCACCTTCGGGAGCAGGTGGGCCGACTCGAACTTGAACTCGTGCACCAGGCGTACGTTCATCGGCGCCACGATAGTAGAGCCGACGCGCGGCTCAACCACTCACGGATCGGCGCCGTCGAAGCGCCCGTCGCGGAACACGAAGCGGGTCGGGCCCGCGACCCGTCGCTCGCGGACGCTGTGCGCGGGATCACCCGGCAGCGCCAGGAAGCCCCCGTCGGCGACGAGCTCGGGGCACACCGGCAAGAGGCACTGCGCGTCGGCGAGCGCGCGGGCGTCGGCGAGCGTCGCGCAACCGCTGAGCAGCTCGAGGACGCGCGCGGTCGGCGGCGCGAGCTGCAGCTCCCCACGCCGCCACGTCGCGAGCACCTCGGCGGGCGCGCGCCAGAAGCCGTCGGTCGTCTCGTGGGCGTCGTGCTGCCCCGTCTGCCCCGGCGGGCTCGCCAGCAAGAAGAACACGGCGTCGAAGCGGCGCGGCTCGGCCGCGGGGGTGATCCACCTGCCGAACGGCGCGAGCGCCGAGAGCTCGAGGGTGAGGCCCGCGGCGTCGAGCGCGTCGGCGAACGAGGCGCCCGCCGCGAGCCGCGCGCGCAGCGACAGCGCCCCGGCCGAGTCGAGCGGCGTGACCGTGGGGACGAGCGCGGCCTCTTCGAGGGCCTCGCGACACGCGGCGACCGCGAGCGCGCGCGGCGGCTCGGGGGTCTCCTCCAGCTCGAGGGCGCGCGCGTGCAGCGGCTGCGCGTCGAACCTCGGATCGTGATCGCCAGGATCGACCTTGCCGCCGGGGAACGCGACGAGGCCGCCCATGAAGCCGCTCTTCGCGTGGCGGACGATGCAGTAGATCTCGAGGCCCGACGACGACGGTCGGAGCACGAGCACGGTGGCGGCGGCGCGCGGCGCGACGGGCGCGCGGTGTGGGTCTAGATCGAGCACGTTGCCTCTTGACGTAGGGGTCCTGGTGGATACAACTCTCCGCCCCCCTCGGCGAGGGGTTCGAGTGGAGGGGGCGCTCGCCGCCCCGAAAACGACGCGCGGTACAAGGAGGGCAGTCGCCCATGAACAAGGCCCAGCTGAAGAAGTTCCGCACCCTGCTCGAAGAGAAGCGCGACGAGATCGTCCGAAAGGCCAAGCAGACCCTCGACGACGACATGGCGCTCGAGACCGACGATCTCCCCGACGAGATGGACCTCGCCTCCAGCGAGTATCTCCAGAGCTTCACGTTCCGCCTGCGCGGCCGCGAGAAGGTCTTCCTCGACAAGATCCAGAAGGCCCTGATCAAGATCGAGGACGGCTCGTTCGGCGTCTGCGAGGAGTGCGAGGAAGAGATTTCGCTGAAGCGCCTCGAGGCCCGCCCCGAGGCCACGCTCTGCATCCGCTGCAAGGAGGATCAGGAGCGCGCCGAGAAGGATTTCGGCTGAGCGTCGAGGTCGCGACGACGCCGCGACGACCGCGCGGCGCCGCGCTTTACAGCCCGCCGCACCCGTACGAGAGACGCGGCGATGGCTCACGAGTTCGTGTTCACGATGCGCGACCTGCGCAAGGTCGTCCCGCCGCAGCGCGAGATCCTGAAGGGCATCTGGCTGTCGTTCCTGCCAGGCGCGAAGATCGGCGTCATCGGCGCCAACGGCTCTGGCAAGTCGACGCTGCTGAAGATCATGGCCGGCGTCGAGAAGGAGTTCTTCGGCGAGGCGGCCCCCGCGAAGGGCATCAAGGTCGGCTGGCTGCCGCAGGAGCCCGAGCTCGACCCGTCGACCGACGTGCGCGGCAACGTCGAGAAGGCGGTCGCCGACGTGCGCGCGACGCTGACGCGCTTCGAGGAGGTCGGCGAGCTGCTCGGCTCGGCCGAGGGCGACGAGAGCGAGCGGCTGATGGACGAGTACGGCAAGCTCCAGGAGAAGATCGACGCGACCGACGCGTGGGAGCTCGATCGGCGGCTCGACATCGCGATGGAGGCCTTGCGTCTGCCCGCGCCCGACGCCGACGTGACCCGGCTCTCGGGCGGCGAGAAGCGCCGGGTCGCCCTCTGCCGCATCCTGCTCGAGCGCCCCGATCTGTTGCTGCTCGACGAGCCGACCAACCACCTCGACGCGGAGAGCGTCGCGTGGCTCGAGCGCTTCTTGCTCGACTACCCGAGCACGGTCGTCGCGATCACGCACGATCGCTATTTTCTTGACAACGCGGCGCAGTGGATCCTCGAGCTCGACCGCGGCGAGGGCCACCCGTTCGAGGGAAACTACTCGGCGTGGCTGGACGCGAAGCAGAAGCGCCTCGCCGCCGAGGAGAAGAAGGAGCAGGCCCGCCAGAAGACGATCGCCCGCGAGCTCGAGTGGGTGCGGATGAACCCGAAGGCGAGGCAGGCCAAGTCGAAGGCGCGCATCTCCGCGTTCGAAGATCTGGTCAGCGAGCAGCAGCGCGACAAGGTGGCCGAGCTCGAGATCGCGATCCCGCCCGGGCCTCGCCTCGGTGACCTCGTCGTCGAGGCCAAGGGCCTGTCGAAGGGCTACGGCGACCGCCTGCTCATCGACGAGCTCTCGTTCGCGCTGCCGCCCGGCGGAATCGTCGGCGTCATCGGCGGCAACGGCGCGGGCAAGACGACGCTGTTCCGCCTGATCACCGGCGCCGAGCAGCCCGACCACGGCACGCTGCGGCTCGGCGACACCGTCTCGCTCGCCTACGTCGATCAGGGCCGCGACGCCCTCGATCCCAAGAGATCGGTCTGGGAAGAGATCAGCGAGAAGGCCGAGACGATCGAGATCGGCCGACAGAAGATCCAGAGCCGCGCGTACGTCGCGAGCTTCGGCTTCAAGGGCACCGACCAGCAGAAGCGCATCGGAGACCTCTCGGGCGGCGAGCGCAACCGCGTGCACCTCGCCAAGACGCTCAAGAAGGGCGGCAACGTCCTCTTGCTCGACGAGCCCACCAACGATCTCGACGTCGACACGCTGCGCGCGCTCGAAGAGGCGCTGCTGTCGTTCGGCGGCTGCGTCGTCGTCATCAGCCACGACCGATGGTTCCTCAACCGGATCGCGACGCACATCCTCGCGTTCGAGGGCGACAGCAAGGTGACGTTCTTCGCGGGCAACTACGAGGACTACGAGGCCGACCGCGCGAAGCGGCTCGGCGCCGCGGTCGACCCGCACCGGATGAAATTCAAGAAGCTCGAGCGCTGACCCGGGCGTTCCGCTCGCCGCGCAAAAATCTTTTGCGCAGCCGCGCGGTCGCGAGACTTTCCCAAGGGCTGACGTTCGGGGTAAAAGTCCCGCGCCGCAGAGGCTCGTCTCTCGAGAGGACCCCCACGTGAAACCCCGCGCACCGCGTTCGATCGTCTCCGCCTTCGTGCTCGCCTCCCTCGCGCTCTCGAGCGCCGCCGTGGCCGGGCCCAAAGACTCCGCCGCCCAGAAGCTCGACAAGCAGGCGATGGACGACGACTACCTCAACGTCCGCTTCGACAAGGCGCAGGAGAAGCTCGAGAAGGCCATCAAGGAGTGCGGCGACAGCGGCTGCGAGACCAAGCTGCGGGCGCAGCTGCACATGCACCTCGGCATCATCCTGGCCAACGCCGGCAAGAAGGACGAGGCGACCAAGGCCTTCGCCGCCGGCCTCAAGGTCGACCCGAGCGCCGCCCCCGAGAAAGACTTCACGAGCCCCGACGTGCAGAAGGCGTACGACGCCGCGAAGGGCGGCGCGAAGGCTCCGCCGCCCGACAAGGATCCGCCGAAGCCGGACGCTGGCGAAGACAAGGAGGTCGCGAGCGATCTGAAGCACGAGCCCGTCAGCGAGGCGCCGGCCAACACGCCGCTGCCGATCTACGTGGCGGCCGAGTCGGGCACGGCGAAGTTCGTCGTGAACTACAAGCCGTTCGGCGCCGACTGGGTCAAGCTCGAGATGAAGAAAATGGGCCGGGGCTTCGGCGTCGAGATCCCGTGCAAGGACACCAACACCACCGGCGTCCTCAAGTACTACATCGTCGCGCAGGACGCGGGCGGCGACGTGACCGGCACGGCCGGCTCGAAGAAGCAGCCGTACGAGGTCCAGATCAAGAGCAAGATCAGCGGCGACGGCCCGGCGTTCCCCGGCAAGGACCCGCCGAAGGCCTGCAAGAGCAAGGACGCCTGTCCCCCCGGCATCAACGAGCCCGGCTGCGAGGCCGCGACCGTGGGCTTCGGGTCCAAGTGCACGGGCCCCGGCCAGTGCTCGAAGGCCGACGGCCTCGCTTGCATCGAGGGCACCTGCCAGGTCGGCACCGAGGAGGGCGACGACGACGGCGACGGCGACACCGCGCCCGCGAAGAAGAACTGGCTCTCGCTCAGCCTGTCGCTCGACGAGGCGGTCGTCTCGGGCGGCGAGGTCTGCTCCGTCTCCAGCTACGAGAGCGGCACCTACGCGTGCTTCAAGGACAGCGGCAAGATGTACGATCCGAGCAAGCCGCGCGGCTCCAACCGCGGCACGGTGAGCGGCCCGCCGTTCGCGCTCGGCACCGCGCGCGTGCTCATCGGCTTCGACCGCCTCATCTCCAAGAAGCAGCCGCTCCTGCTCGGCGTGCGCCTCGGCTACGCGTTCAACGGGGGCCCGGCGACGCAAGATCTCAAGACCGGCGCCGAGGACAAGAAGTTCTTCGCGCCCCACGCCGAGCTTCGCGCCACGTATTTCATCGGCAAGGACGCGCTGACCAAGCTCGGGGTGCGCCCGTTCGTCTACCTGTCGGGCGGCGCGGCGCAGGTCGACGCGAAGGTCTCGGGCATCCCGGTGTCCAACGACTGCAGCGCGAAATCGACCGCGGGCGCCAACCCCGCCGCGAGCTGCAAGGACACCAACGGCGACGGCAAGCCAGACTCGGTCGACAAGCCGACCAGCATCCCCGTCGACGCTTACCGCAAGATGGGCACCACGTTCATCGCGGTCGGCGGCGGCATGGTCTACGCGGTCAGCCCGAAGAGCGGCGTGTCGCTCGATCTGAAGATCTCCAACTTCTTCGGCTCGTCGGGCATCGCTGTGTCGCAGACGCTGGGCTACGTCTCGGGCTTCTGAGCGAGGTTCGGGAGGTCTTAGTCTCTCCGGGTGACTTCCTCGCGTCCTTCGGCCGCTCTGGGTGAAGGTGTGCTCGACCGGGCTGGGCCAAGCCTGCGCGCGCCTTCAGCCTGAGTCAGCTCGAGTTCCGCTTCGGACTTTACCCCGTGCCCCTCGACCCTCCCAAACCCACGCTGAGCCAGGCGCCCGCCCCGCGCGCTCGATGACGAACGATCTCGTCCAGCTCTTCCTCGCGCAGGCGCGCGTCTCGGGGCACCGGACCGCGCTGCGCGAGCGAAGGGGCGGCGGCTGGGTGGCGACGACGTGGGCCGAGTGGAGCGAGCGGAGCCACGCGATCGCGGCGGCGCTGCTCGACCTCGGCGTCGCGGCGGGCGATCGCGTCGCCATCCTCTCGAAGACCCGCAGGGCGTGGGTCGAGGCAGACCTCGGGGTGCTGCTCGCCGGCGCGGTGACGGTGCCGATCTACCCCTCGGTGCCGGCCGAGCAGGCGCTCTACGTCGTCGCCGACAGCGGCGCGAAGGTCGCTTTCGTCGAGGATCCGCTGCAGCTCGAGAAGCTCGTCGGCGACGACGCCTGGAGCGGCCTGTCCCACCTCGTGGTGTTCGACGAACGGGCGAGCGACGATCTGCCCGGCGCGGACGCGCGACGCACCGTGCACGTGCTCGAGGTCGGCTCCCAGGCGCGCGGTCGCACGGCGATGCTCGAGGAGCTCGTCGAGCGCGGGCGTCGCGTGCTCGACGTCCACCGCGACGAGCTCGCGGCCCGCGCGGCCGGGCTCGCGCCCGACGATCTCGCGACCGTTCTCTACACGTCCGGCACGAGCGGGCCGCCGAAGGGCGTGATGCTGACGCACCGCAACTTCATCACCGAGATCGAGGCGCTCGCGGAGCGGATGAAGCTCGGCCCCGGCGACGAGCAGCTGCTCTTCTTGCCGCTCGCGCACGTGTTCGGTCGAATCCTCGAGCTCGCGTCCTGGAAGGTTGGCTACACGACGACGTTCGCCGAGAGCGTCGCGCGCGTCGTCGACGATCTCGGCGAGGTGCGCCCGACCTTCTTCGGCAGCGTGCCGCGCCTCTTCGAGCGCATCGCGCAGACCGGCGCGGCGAGGGCGCGCGCGCGCGGTCCGCTGTACGAGCGCGGCTTCACGTGGGGGTTCGACGTCGGGCGCGAGGTCGCCGAGCTGCGCCGACGCGGCGCGCGCGTGCCGCTGTCGCTCGAGCTGTCGCACAGATACGCTGACAAGCTCGTGCTGTCGCAGGTGCGGCGGCTGTTCGGCGAGCGACTGCGGTTCGCGCTGTCGGGGGGCGCGCCGCTGCCGCGCGAGCTGGGCGAGTGGTTCGGCGCCGCGGGCGTCACGATCCTCCAGGGATATGGCCTGACCGAGACCACCAGCGCGACGCACGTGTCGACCGAGGACTGCTTCGAGCACGGGACGGTCGGGCGCGCGCTGCCCGGCGTCGAGACTCGGATCGAG
Source organism: Myxococcota bacterium (assembly GCA_963169165.1). GTDB lineage: Bacteria > Myxococcota_A > Polyangia > Polyangiales > Polyangiaceae > JADLFU01. The sequence continues at coordinate 14,943 of CAUJFL010000245.1, forward strand.
GACGACGGCGAGGTGCTCGTCCGCGGCCCCAACGTGATGAAGGGCTACTGGCGGCGCCCCGAGGCGACGTGCGAGGTCATCGACTCCGAGGGCTGGTTCCACACCGGCGACATCGGCGAGCTCGACGCGCGCGGCCTCCTCCGCGTCACCGATCGCAAGAAGGACCTCATCATCACCTCCGGCGGCAAGAACGTCTCTCCACAGAACGTCGAGGCGCGCCTGACCAGTGAGCCGCTCGTCTCGCAGGCCGTCGTGTACGGCGACGGTCGTCCGCACGTCGTCGCGCTGGTCACGCTCGACGAGGCCGCCGCGGTCGCGTGGGCGCGGGCGCACGATCGCGCGGCGACGGCGGCGACGCTCGCCCACGACCGCGACTTCCGCCGCGAGGTCGAGGCCGAGATCGCGCACGCCAACCAGGGCCTCGCGAGGTTCGAGGCGGTCCGCGCGTTCGCGATCCTCGACCGGCCGCTCGACGAGGCGCACGGCGAGCTCACCCCGACGCTGAAGCTTCGGCGACGCGCGATCTACGAGCAGCACCGCGAGCTGCTCGAGTCGCTCTACCCGGCCGAGCCGTGAGCCGCGCGGCTCACGGCTGGCAACCACCCACGGTCACGCCGGCGCCCATCACGACCTCGCGGCAACGTCGGCCCTTCCCGCACTCGGCGTCGCTGACGCACGCGACCAGGTCCGAGCCCGCGCACGCCGCGCGCGGCATGCAGCTCGCGCGGTCCCACGGGCCTGGCACGCCATCGGCGCGGAACCCGTCGTCCGAGAGGCAGCACAACACGTCGCGGCCCATGTCGTTCGCCGTGCAGTCGGCGGTCTCGTTGCACGACAGCATGCCCGAGTAGCGGAACTTGGTCGCCTGCCCGCACTTGTCCGCGGCCTTGCACGTGGCGGGCACGCCCGGGGCGTTGCAGCAGACGCGGCGCGCGCTCTTCGACACGGGGCACGCCTCCTTGTCTCCGCACGGGACCGAGCCCGGCGTCGACTGCGCGGCGAACGGCGCCGCCGCGCTCACCGCCATCGGCGCGACCTTCGAGGCCGAGGGCGCGCTCTCGGCCGACGCGGCCTTGCAGCCGACCATCGACGCCAGCGCGAACATCGTCAGGAGCTCTCGCGACATGAGCCGGGCCTACTCGACGGTCTCTCGTCGGGCCAAGTTTGCGAGCGCGCGGCTTTTCGGCGAAGGGACGCGATGGTACCGCGGTCCGCGTGAGTTACCTGGTCCTCGCGCGGAAGTGGCGGCCGCAGACGTTCTCCGACCTCGTGGGCCAGGAGCACGTGAAGCGCACGCTCGAGAACGCGATCGCCCAGAACCGCGTCGCGCACGCGTTCCTGTTCACCGGCGTCCGCGGCGTCGGCAAGACCACGAGCGCGCGCATCCTCGCGAAGGCGCTCTGCTGCGAGAAGGGCCCGACGGCGTCTCCCTGCCTGACGTGCTCGGCGTGCGTCGAGATCGCGGCGGGGCAAGACCTCGACGTCCAGGAGATCGACGGCGCCAGCTACAACGGCGTCGACGAGGTGCGCCGCCTCCAGGAGGGCATGCCGTTTCGGCCGCAGCGCGACCGCTTCAAGGTGTTCATCATCGACGAGGTCCACATGCTGTCGACGAACGCGTGGAACGCGTTCTTGAAGACGCTCGAGGAGCCGCCGCCGCACGTGAAGTTCATCTTCGCGACGACCGAGGTGCACAAGGTGCCCGTCACCATCCTGTCGCGCTGCCAGCGCTACGATTTCCGGATGATCTCGGCCGCGACGATCGCCGCGCGCCTGAGGTTCGTGCTCGAGCGCGAGGCGCTCGTGGCCGACGACGCGGCCGTGTCGCTGCTCGCCCGCGAGGCGCGCGGCAGCATGCGCGACGCGATGAGCCTGCTCGATCAGGCGATCGCGTGGTCGGGCGAGCAGCTCGCCGGCGAAGAGGTCGCGCGCGTGCTCGGGGTCGCCTCTCGCTCCACGCTGCTCGAGCTCGCCGCCGCCGTCGTCGAGGGCAAGCCAGACGTCGCGCTGGCCAAGGTGGCGGCGCTCGTCGAGACAGGCCACGATCTCACGCACGTCACGCGCGATCTGCTCGGCGTGCTGCGCGATCTGGTGGTGAGCAAGGTCGCGCCGACGTCGCAGACGCTGCTCGATCTCGCCCCCGAAGAGCGCGAGGCGACGGGTCAGGTGGCCGCGTCGGCGTCCGCCGACGATCTCGTGCGCGTCCACCAGGGCATGTCGCGCGCGCTCGACGAGATCGTGCGGAGCGGCCTCGCGCGCGCGTCGCTCGACGTCGCGCTCGTGCGCCTCGCGCTGAGGCCGCCGCTCACCCCCCTCGACGGGATCGTGTCGCGCCTCGCCGAGCTCGAGCGGAGGCTCGGCGGAGGCGGCCCCCCGCGCGGTGGCGGTGGCGGTGGCGGCGGTGGCGGTGGTGGCGCGCGGATTCAGCCACCCTCGCCGTCTCGCCCTCAACCTCCACCGCTCCGGCAGGGCGCCCCGACGTCGACGAGCTTCCGCGACGCGCCGACGAACATCGCCGGCAACAACGCGCTCGCGCTCGCGGAGGTGATCCCGCTGCGGCGTCCCGCGACGACCGAAGCGCCGCGCCCCGAGCCCGCGCCGCCGCCGCGCCGCGCGACCGAGCCGCCGCCGACGTCACGCCCAACCTCGACGCAGCCCGGCGCCCAGAAGGCGCAAGCGCGCGCGATCGATCCGTCGATCCCGCTGCCTCCAGTGCCAGAGGGCGTCGACCTCGCCGCTGCGCGCGCGATCGTCGACGCGCTGCGGGCGGAGCGCCCGTCTTACGCGTCCACGATCGAGCACGGCGCGCTCCGGGCCGCCAACGCGACGAGCCTCGCGCTCGTCTACCCAGAGGGCTCGTTCCTCGTGCAGCAAGCGCGCGAGCCTCGCGGCCTGGAGGCGCTCGAGAGGGCGGCGCGCGCGACCCTGGGCGACGCGGTCGTCGTGTCGCTCGAAGAGGGCGCGCTCGCGCACTCGGGGCTCTCGCTGGCTCGGGTCCAGGCGCGCGACGCGTGGGAGCGTCGCGAGGCCGCGCGCGCGGTGCTGCTCGGTCACCCCGCGGTGCGCGCCGCGATCGACGTGCTCGGCGCGACCGTCGTCGACGTGCGGCTCGACGAGGCGCGCTTGCAAGACGGCCCCACGTCGGGCAACAAGGGGTGACCATGAAGGCTTTCGGCGGCGGAATGAACGAGTTCGTCCGGCAGGTCGCGCGCACCCAGCGCCGGGTCGAGGAGGCGAAGAGCCAGATCAAGGACGTCGAGGTCACCGCGAGCGCCGCCGACGGCAAGGTGACCGCGGTCGTCACCTGCGAGGGGCGCGTCGTGCGCATCGACGTCGACCCCGCGTTCGCCGCGTCCGACCTCCCGATGGCGCTCGACGCCGCGGTCGGCGCGCTCAACGCCGCGCTCGCGCAGGCCGACAAGGCGGTCGACGAGGCGGTGGCGAAGGTGACCGGCGGCATGAAGCTGCCGGGCATGTGACCGCGTGCTGCCGCCCGGGCTGCGCCGCGCGATCGAGCTGTTCTCACGCCTCCCGGGCGTGGGAGACAAGACGGCCGCGAGGTTCGTGATGCACCTCTTGTCAGGCGATCGCGCGCTCGCCGGCGCCCTCGCCGAGGCGCTGCGCGAGCTCGACACATCGATCGTGCCGTGCCCGCGCTGCGCCTCGTTCGCCGACGCGGCCGACGGCTTGTGCCTCATCTGCGCCGACACGCGGAGAGATCCGCGCGTGCTCTGTGTCGTCGCGCGCGTTCAAGATTTGCTGGGCTTCGAGCGGAGCGGCGCGATGCGCGGCCAGTACTTCGTGCTTCACAAGCTGCTGTCGCCGCTCGACGGAGTCTCTCCCCAGGATCTGCCCGTCTCTCGGCTGCTCGCGCGCGTCGCCGACGGCGTCGAAGAGGTCATCCTGGCGACGCCACCCACTGTCGACGGCGAGGCGACCGCGCTGTTCCTGGCGCGGGAGCTGCGCCCGAGCGGCGCGCGCGTCACGCGCCTCGCGAGCGGCGTCCCACACGGCGGCGACCTCGAGTTCGCCGATCAGATCACGCTCGGCAGGGCGCTCGAAGGCCGCAAGGCGATCGAGTAAGACGCGGCGCATGCCGAAGACGCAGATCAGCACCCAGGACGCCCCCGCCGCGATCGGCCCGTACTCGCAGGCGATGCGCGCGGGCGACTTCTTGTATCTGTCCGGTCAGATCCCGATCGATCCCGCCACCGGGCAGCTCGTGGCGGGCGACGTCCGGGCCGAGACGGCCCGCGTGATGCAGAACCTCGACGCCGTGCTGCGCGCGGGGGGCGCCACGTTCGCCGACGTGATCAAGACGACGATCTTCTTGACCGACATGGGCGATTTCGGAGCCGTAAACGAGGTATACGGGGCGCACTTTCCCAATGTTCCCCCGGCGCGCGCCACCGTCCAGGTGGCGGCGCTCCCCCGAGGCGTGCGCGTCGAGATCGACGCGGTCGCTTACCTGGGATCCTGACCCCACCGGAGCTTCCGATGACCCAATTCTCTGCTGATGTCCTCAACGCGAGCGCCGAGCGGGCGCTCTCGGCCGTCGCCTCGGTCGGCGCCGACGAGCAGGCCGACCTCGTCGACGCGTGGCTCAAGTCACGAAACGTCGACGCGATCGCCGCGGTCGCCCGCGAGAACGACGCCCCCGCCCCCGCGCGCAAGGCCGCGCGCCGCGCCGTCAACGTGCTGAAGTCTCGAGGCATCACGGTGCCCGACGCGCGCTCGGTCGCGAAGCCGATGGCCGCGCAGGCGGTCGCGCGTCGGCTCGAGGCGCGCATGCAGCCGCTCGACGCGTCGGGGCAGCTCGTGTTCACGCTGCTGTCGGTCGCGGAAGGCAAGGAGACGCGCGTCGTCGACGTCGTCTGCGCGCCCAACGTGGGCGTGCTGCGCGTGTCGGGCGGCGAGCTGTCTCCGTCCAGGTACCGCGAGTGGGAGAAGTCGACCCGGCAGCGCCGCGGCTTCGCGCCCACGCCGGTCGAGCCCGCGTACGCGCGGTACCGCGTCGCGGCGGCGCGGGCCGACAACGAGAAGAGCGGCTCGCTGCTGCCCCTCGAGCTCTCCCACTTCGACGATCTGCTCGTCGGCGCCCCCGAGGCCGAGCCGCCCCACCCCGTCGTCGCCGCGGGTCTGACGCTCGAGCCCGATGGGTGGAAGGCGTACCTCGACGGCAGCGGCGAGCTGCACCGCGAGCCAGAGCTCGCCTGGGTGATGCCGTCGCCCGAGGCCTACCAGGAGCTGCTCGTGAAGCTCGGAGAGCGCGTCGCGGCGGCCGGCGGCGGCGAGCCAGACCCCGAAGCCTTCAACACCTACCTGCGCGAGGAGATCGCGGCGGCGACCGATCGCTTCTTCTCGGCCGAGGTGCGCGAGGTGCTCGCGCAGCGCCTGCTCGACGCGGCCGCCAGCGTGCTCCACCGCGCTGGCAAGGAGACCGCCGAGAAGGTGCTGTCGGTCCGCCACGGCGTCCTCTCCGCCGGGCTCGTGACCGATCCACCCCGCGAAATCGGCTTCTTGCGCGGCTCGTTCGAGAAGGTCTTCGGCGCGATGGTGCGCCAGTCGGGCGGGCAGATCTCGCTGCCGCTGCCCCAGGCCCCGCAGTCCGACGCGACCAAGCTCAGCGCCGAGCAGCTGGCGGCGATCGAGGCCGTGAAGGCGGGCTGAGCCGAGAGGGCTATGCGGGCCTCACCTCGAGGCCCGCGGCTCGTCGCCGGTTCAGGTCGGCGCGGTTCAGTGCAGCGCGATCGTCACGTCGAACGTGCCCTTGATTTGCCAGGGCACCGAGCCGCCCGCGTTCGCCGTGAAGCTCATCGACGTCGGGGCCGCCTCGCTCTTGATCCACGTGGGAGGTAGCGGGTTCGGGTAGACGATCGGGTGAAGATCTCCGCTCTGCACCTGCAGACCGAGCGACGAGGTCTGATCGAAATCGACGTACACGTCGCTGCCGCTGATCGTGCCCGAGTCTGCCGCGGCGACGGGACCGGCGAACAGCACGTTGACCTTGCCTTCGGTGGTCGCGGTTACGCCGTGGCGCACGTTCTCGATGTAGATCTCGCCAGACGGGGACACGGCGGAGAGACTGCCCGCGAAATCGTCGGGGACGAACAGATCGACGCGCGCGGTGAGCGAGCTGTTCACGGTGCCGGTGCGGCCGACCGAAATCGACGCGCCGCTGTCGTCGGCGTTCGCGGTGAGCACGAGGTTCTCGTTCATCTGCCGGATCGCCTTGTCCTTGCTGTCGGCGGCGTCGGCGTTGAGCGGCGTGAAGCGCACGGTGATCGTGTCGGCGGGCGCGCCACGCTTGACCACGATCGCCTGCGACGCGGTCGACCCGAGCCGGACGTTGCCGCCCTCGACCTTGATGCTGATCGGCGTGCCGGCCTTGTAAGGGCGGGAGACCTCTTGCGTCGTGCCCACGTACTGGGTCACCGACTGGGTGACGCACTCGGTGCCTCCGCTCTCGCCGTCCTTGCAGACGGTCTTGCAACCAGCGGTGAAGACGCCCACCAGCAGCGAGGCGATGACGAACGAGGAGAAGGTCTTGTTCATGGCGAGGTTCCTTACGAGGTGAGCGAGGGGTCTCTTCCCTCTCAGCGCAGGTTTCAGGCGCTCTGTTCAGGTGATGGCATCGAGGCACCCGCAGAAAGCTTTCAGCTCGGCTCGATAGCTGTCGGAGAGGAGTGTGGTGAGCGGCGAAACCGGAAGCGTCGCGCCGTCGAGCTCGCCGAGGGCCACCACGCCGCGCTTCGTCGACGTGATGAAGCCGCCCGCCCGCGCCAGCAGCTCGACCCTCGGGTGCTCGAACGCGACGTCGAGCCCCAGCGAACGCGCGAGGCTGAGCACGATGCTGCGCGTGACCCCCGACAGGATCCCGCCGTCGTCGGGCGCGGTCACGAGGCGCTCCCCGTCGGTCACGAAGACGTTGCTCGTCGCGCCCTCGGTGACGAAGCCATCGCGCACCAGCAGCGCCTCGGAGGCGCCGCGCGCGCGGGCCTGTGCGAGCGCGACCCAGCTCACGCCGAAGCCGGTCAGCTTCGCGTCGGCGACCGGGCGCGTCAGCTCGACCGTCGCGGCGGCGACGGGCGGCGCGGGACCGAACGTCCACGGCTCCGCGAGCACGACGCGGGTCGTTCCTCCTCCCTCTCGCGCCGCCACGATCGCGCGAACGAGCGACTCGCCCTCGATCAAGCGGGGCAAACGCAGGACATCGAGCGTGACGGCCCGGATGTCGAGCTCGAGCCCCAGGCGCTTCAGCGATTGTCCGAGGCGGAGCATGTGCGGGCCGATGGCGACGATTTCGCCGTTCACTGTCCGCATCGTCTCGAAGGCCCCATGCCCGAGCATCAGGCCGAGCTCCCACGGCGAGACGGACGACGCAGGCGCCCCGTCGACGAACACGCGCCGGGACGCGTCGCTCATCGATCAGGCCTTCAGCTGGGCGAGCAGCTCCTTCGCTTGGGTGAGCCCGGCGTCGTTCTCGAGCGCGCGCTCCAGCATCTGGATGGCCTTCGGCTTGTCCCCCTGGCGGTGACAGATGTCGCCCAGATAGTAGAAGACCTCACCCTTCGAGATCGGCGATGACGCGTCGAGCTTCTGCAGCAAGAGCGCGCGGAAGGCCTTCTGCGCGCGGTCGAGATCGCCCAGCTCGATGGTGAGGACGCCGAGATCGCGCAGCGTGCCGATGGAGCCCGGGTCGATCTTGAACGCGGCGTCGAGCTCGGTGAGCGCGCGCGCCTTGTCGCCGTCGGAGAGGTACGCGCTCGCGAGCCGCTGATGGATCGCGGCGAGCTCCTTCGAGCGCTTGCCGCCGTAGCTCTCCTTGATCTTCTCGAGCGTGAGCACCGCGTCCTTGCCGCGCCCCGAGCCCGTGTAGGCGTCACAGAGCGACAGCAACAGGTCGCGATCGTCGGGCGCGAGCGCCGTCGCGCGCTCGAGCAGCTCGGCAGCCTTGGCCGCGTCCTTCTGCTTGTCGCGCTGGATCTCCGCCGCGCGCGTGAGCAACCGGACCTTGTCCTCGATGACCTCGGTGAGCTCGGCGTCACGCGTGAGCAACGCCGCGAGCACGTCCCACGCACCGGTGCGCTCGTAGAGCGCGCGCAGCTTGTCGCGCACGGCCGTGTTCGACTCGCCGAGCGACAGCGCCCGCTCGAGCGCCGAACGTTCGCCAGCCTCGTCCTTGCGCTTCGCGTGCGTCTCGGCGAGGCGCAGCGCGAGCGCGACGGCCTCATCGCCCGCGGCGAGCTCGAGCAGCTTGCCGAGCGCTCGCGCCGCCTCGTCGTGGTTCTGGCGGGCCTCGTGCAGCCTGACCAGGGCGCCCAGCGCGCCGACGTGGGACGGATCGCGCTCGAGCACGCCCGCGTAGGTCTCGATCGCGCGCGCCGAGTCGCGCAGTCGCGTGTCGTAGATCTCCCCGAGCCGCACCAGGAAGGTCAGCTCGGCGTCGCGATCTCCGCGCTCCTTCGCGAGCTCGATCTGGCGCGACAGCAGCTCCGCGAGCTCGTCGTCCTTGCCCGCCTTCTCGTAGAGCTGAGAGAGCAGCACGACTGCGGCCGTGTGTCCGGCGTCCTCGTCGAGCACCGCGCGCAGCGTGTCCATCGCCTCGGAGTCGGCGGAGAGCCGCTCCGACTGTGTGCGCGCCAGCTGCACGCGGAGCTCGCTCCGCTGCTCGGCCGACGTCGCGACCTCGATCTCGCGCTCGCGGAGCCGCGCCAGCTCGCGCCATTTCGCCGCCTCTTCATAGAGCGCGGCCAGCGCCGAGACCGCGCGCGCGTCCTCGGCCGACGCCTCGACGAGCTCTTCATAGAGCTTGATCGCGCGGGCCTTGTCGCCGAGCTTGTCGCGGTACGCCGCGGCGGCGTCGTGCCGCAAGCGCGCGGCCTCGGGCGGATCCTGGGAGAGCTCGGCGCGCTTCAGCAGCAAGCGCACGACGTCGGCGTGATCTCCCGCGAGCTCGCGGAGGCGACCCAGCTCTTCGAGCGCCCACAGATCGGCGTCGTCATCCTCGAGCATCTGGCGGAGGAGCTCTTCGGCGAGCGCGGTGTCGGCGAGCGGCGAGTCCGCGAGCGAGCGCGCCTCGCGCAAGAGCGCGCGCTTCGTGTCACGGTCGGCCTCGAGCTTGGCGCGCAAGCGCAGCGTGTCGACGAGCGCGCGATCGCGGCCGGGGGAGCGCCGCAAATCCTCGAGGACGCGCACGATGTCGAGCGACTCGGGATCGCGCGCGAGCGCCTTCTCGTAGAGCTCCTCGGCCGCCGCGCGATCGCCGACCTTGTTGCGTTGCCAGTCACCCGCGCGCACCAGGAGATCACGCGCCGTGTCGCGCGGCAGCTCTCGCCTCGCGACCGCGTTCGACAGCGCGGTCGCAGCGCTGGCCCACCCGCCGTGGATCGGCGCGACGCGCTCGATCTCGGCGAGCACGTCCGCGTCGGTCGGGTCGTCCATCATCGCCGCCTCGATGGCGCCCTGCGCGGCTGCGAGATCCTTCGCGTCCTCCTCGAGCACGCGCGCGAGGTCGAGGCGCATCTTCACGCGATCGGCCGCCACCGGCGCGCGGTCGATGCGGCGGCCGAGCAGCGCCGCGAGCCGCGCGTGATCGCCGAGCGCGCGGTACGTCTGCTCGAGGATCTCGCTCACCTCGACGAACAGGCTCTCGCGATCGAGCAGCCGCTCGAGCGCCTCGCGGGCGCCCACGTGCGCCTGGCGCGACTCGATGGCGGCGCGCAGCGAGGCGACGCCGGCCGCCGGATCCGCGAACCGCGAGAGCTGCAGCTCGCCCAGCCGATGGTAGAGATCGGCGCGGGCGTCGGGATCGTCGTCGAGGCCGATGCGGCGCTCGAGGATCTCGGCGAGCCCCTTGTCGTCTCCGACGCGACCGTACAGGCGATCGAGCGACAGCAGCAGCTCGGGGGCGTCGCCGCCGTCGTCGAGCGCCGCCCGGAACGCCGAGATCGCGCGCGCGTCGTCGGAGAGGCGCGTCTCGGCGATCCGCCCGAGCCGCGTGCGGAGATCTCGCGTGATCACGGCGTCGAACACCGCCGCCGCCCGCTCCTCGAGCGCGCTCGCGTACCTGGAGAAATTGCCGAGCGCCTCGCTCAGGCGCTCGACCTCGGCGTGGACGGTCTCGTCGTCGGGCGTCTCGACGAGCGCGCGCAGCAGCGCGTCGAGCGCGTCGGAGGGGCTCTCGAGGTTCAGCTCGTGAGTGATGGCCAGCGTGCGGAGCGTCTGGGCGCGCGCGACGGTGTCTTCTTGGGAGCGCAGCTTCAGCTCGAGGATCCTCACGAGCTCCTTGAAGCGCCCCGTCAGACGGAGCACCGGCTCCAGCACGTCGACCGCAGCGGCCCGCTGATCGTCGCGCGCGTCCGCGATGCCGAAGCACGCGGCGACAGTGTCATTTTCGTTAGGATCGTCTTCGAGGACCTGCCGGTAGCACTCGAGCGCCTCGGCGGATTCATCGAGCTTCTCGCGGTAGAGATCGCCCATCGTCTTGCGCAGCCGCACGCGGTCTTCTCGTGTCTCGGCGGAGGCGGCCTGCAGGCGCAGGTTGTCCAAGAGCTCGGGCCATTGCTCCTCGGCGCGCAGCAAGCGATCGAGCTCGCCGAGCACCTCTCTGTCGGCCGGTCGCGCCGCGAGCGCCTCGCGGAGCGCGGTGATGGCGTCCTTGCGGCGATCGAGCTTCGCCTCGAGCGTGGCCGCGACGCGACGCGACAGCTCGTATTTGAGGTCGCCCTCGTCTTCGCCCGCGAGCTCGACCCGACGCCGACACAGCTCGACGAGGCGCGCGGGCTCGCCCTTGCTCTCGTAGAGCTCGATCAGGCAGTCGACCGTATACGCGCTCTCCGGCTCGAGCTCGGCGGCGCGCTCGTAGGCGGCGATCGCGCCGTCCGCGTCGTCGAGCATGTCCCGCTTCGACTCGCCGATGCGCCGGTAGAGCGACGCGCGCGCCTCGTCGTCGGTCGCGAGCTCGATCTTCTTCTCGAGCACGCGCACGATGGTCGCCCAGTCGGAGAGCATCATCGCGAGCAGGTCCATCTGCTCGAGCGGCTGGGGATCGGACTCGTCGAGCGCGGACAAGCGCGCGTAGGCGCCGAGCGCGGCGCGCGGATCGTCGCGGCGCTGATCGTGCAACCGCGCGAGCGCGAGCAGGAGCTCTCGCTTCACGTGGTCCTCGGCCTTCGCGATGGCCTGCTCGTAGGTGTCGGCGAGCTCGTCCCACGCCGACAGCTCGGCGGCGAGGCGGTCGAGCTCGGCGCGCGCGTCGGTCTCTGGATCGAGCACGAGGCACGCCCGGAGCGCGGCGAGGGCGGCCTTCTTGTCGGCGCCGCGCGTCTCGTGAAGCTTCGCGATCTCGCGCAGGATGGCGACCTTCTCGCCGGCGCCCTCGGCCAGCTCGAGGCGCCGCTCGTTGATGCGGACGAGATCGCGCCAGTCGTCGCTGCGCTCGTACAGCGGCAGCAGGATCTCGACGACGCGCGCCTTGTGCTCGGGATCGCTCGACAGGCGCTCGAGCTCGGCGATGGCCTCGCGGTGCCACGGCAGCGCGTCGACGATCGTCTGCAGCTGATCGATCGCGGCGCTCGTGTCCGACAGCTCGCTCGCGAGAAGCTTCGCCAGCGCGAGCCGCAGCGCAGCGACCTCGTCGCCGTCCCCGGAAGACTCGATCCGGCGCTCGTAGTGCGCGGCGAGATCCTGGTGGCGCTTGGTCGCACGGTACAGGCGCGTGAGCGCGTCGAGTGAGGTGAGGTCGCGATCCTCGACGTCGAGCGCCTCCTTGTGGGTCTCGATCGCGCGCTCGGGGTCGGCGAGCGGCCCCTCCTCGAGCTCGGCGATGACGTGCAGCATCTTCAACCGGTCGGAGTCGTCGGGGCGATGGTCGAGGGTCGCGCGGTACAGCGCGACGCGCGCGACGTGATCCGAGGCGCGGGCGAGCAGCGCGTCGACCGAGTCGAACAGCTCGCGCGACTCGGGCTCGAACGCGAGCGCGCGCCGGAACAGGACGAGCGCCGCCTCGGGCTGCTCGGCCGCGAGGCGGAGCTCGGCCGTGCGGCGGGAGAGCTTCGCGGTGTGCGCCTCATCGGCGGTCACCTTCGCGAGCTCGCCCTCGTAGATCTGGGCGAGCCGCGCGCTGTCGCCGGTCACCCGCGCGAGCCGCTCGCACTCGGCCCACGCGGCCTCGTCGGCGAGGTCTTCGGAGAGGAGCCGCGCGGCGACCTCGAGGGCGGCCTTCGCGTCGTCGCCCGACTCTTCGCGCAGCTGGATGAGGCGACGGAAGAGGCCCTTGCGCTCTTCTGGATCCTGGCTGGCCGCGAGGCGGGCGTCGACGCAGTCGATCACCTTCCGCCACTCGGACCGCCTCAGATATACGGGCTCGAGGAGCTCGGCCGCGCGCGCGCGGACCTCGGGCGCCCGCTCGGCCGACATCAGCGCCTCGAGCGCCGCGGCGGCGCCGTCGTGCGATGGATCGAGCTCGAGCGCCGCGAGCAGCTCGTCGAACGCGCGCTCCACGTCGCCCTGCTGCCGCTCGGCGATCGCCGCGAGCTTGACACGCAGGCCCGCCTTGTCTCCGACGCCCTCGGAGATCTGTCGCTCATAGAGCGCGGCCAGATCGTCCCAGCGCGACTCCTTCGTGTACAGCTCCTCGAGCGCGGTGAGCGCGGCCGGATCGAGCCCGAGATCGAGGATCGCCTCGTAGACCGAGATCGCCTCGGGGGCGCCCTCGACCTCACGCGTCAGGGTGGCCTGCTTGAAGTACAGCTCGCGGCGCGCGGCGTCGTCGGGCGCGGCGTCGACGCGGCGCCGCGTGGTCTCGAGCAGCGCGGGCAGATCTCCCATCTGCTCGTACACGGCGGCGAGGGACGCGAGCAGCGCGGCGTCGTCGCCGCGGAGCGCGACGGCCTCCTTGTACCAGTCGCGGGCCTCGGCGAGGTTTCCGAGCTGGTCGCGCGAGATCTCGGCGAGCCGCACGCGCACGCGGACCGAGAGCTCGTCGTCGAGGATCTCGGGCACGATCGCCTTCAGCCCCGTGACGAGCTCGCCGTAGCGGCCCGTCGCGGCTGCCAGGTGCTCGGCGCGCTCGAGCCACGCGGCGAGCACGGGCTCGCCGGCCGACTCTTTCAGGCCCGTGAGCGCGAAGCCGAACGCGCGGGCGCGATCGCCCAGCTGTCCCTCGGCGGTCCGCTCGGCCTGCTCGAGCAGAGACAGGCGCTCGCTCGGGGTGTCGGCGCACTCGATCTCGATCGCGAGGACCGAGAGCAGCTTCTCGAAGGCGCCGTCGGCCTCGTAGAGCGGGTGCAGGGTCTCGGCGACCTCGCGGCGGACGTCGGCGCTCTGCAGCAGCGCCTCGAGCGACTCGCGCGCGGCGGCGTGCGACGGCGAGAGCGTGAGCGCCTGGCGGTACGCGTCGAGCGCGCCTGAGAGATCGTCGAGGTGCTGCCGTCGCACGTCACCGAGCGCGACGAAGAGATCGAGCCGCTCCGCCTCTTCTTCTGCCGCGTCGAGCTGCAGCGTCAACGTCTCGGCGAGGTCGTGGTGGGAGCCAGCCTTGGCGTAGAGCCCCGCGAGCGCGACGAGCAGCGCCGGGTCGGGGCCGAACTCGTCGACCACCGTGCGGTACGCGAGCACCGCCTCGTTGGTGTCCTCGAGCTTCGCGCCGAGCGTCTCGGCGGTCTTCACGAGCAGCCGGCGCCGCTCGGGCTGGTCGTCGGTGGCCTGCTCGCGGGCGCGCAGCACCTGCACGAGCTCTTTCCAGGAGGAGTTGGCTTCGTGCAGCCGCTCGAGCGCCGCGAGCGCCTGGGCGTCGGCGGGATCGTCGGCGAGCCGGGCCTCCCACGCCGCGATGGCGGCCCCGCGATCGTTCTGCGCCGTCTCCGCGAGCTCGCCGAGGCGACCCCAGAGCTCACGGCGCTTGTCGGCGTCTGTCTCGAGCTTCACCTGCAGCTTCAGCGACGCGACCAGCTTCGCCGTGTCACCGGACGCGAGGTGCAGCCGCTCGAGCGCGCGGGCGGCGGGGAGCGCGAGCTCGGCGTCGTCGGGATCGAGCGCCACGACCCGCTCGAGCACGCGCTCGGCGCTCGCACCGTCGGAGAGGAAGTCTTCGTAGATGCGCGCCACCTCGAGCAGCAGCTCGGCCTTGCGCGCCTTCGCCTCGGCCGCGTCGGCCGCGGAGGTCAGCACCTGCGCGACCCGCGAGTATTCGCCGAGCCTGCGGCCGATCTCGACGAGGCGCACGCGCGAGTCGTCGTCGTCGGGGGCGATCGGGACCAGGGCGGCGAGCGCGTCCAGCGCGCCCGCGTCGTCGTGGAGGCGCTCGTCTCGGAGGGCCGCGGTGCGGCGCAGGAGCTCTCGGCGACGGTCGGCGTTCTCTGCGGACTCGAGCAGCACCGACAGCACGCGCACGAGGTCGCGCGAGTCATCGCGCGCCTCGTAACAGGCCTCGAGCACCTCGGCCGCGCGCGCGCGGAGCGCTGCGACCGACAGGATGCGCTCGACGAGCTCGCGCGCCTCGTCGTCCCTCGGGTCCGCGGCGAGCACCTCGCTCAGGTGGTTGAGCGCGCTCTCGGGCTGCTCGAGCGTCAGGTACAGCTGACCGAGGCGGAGCTTGAAGCCGTGCGCCTCCGACTCGATCGCGGCCTCGCGACGCCGCTCGAGCAACGCGGCGAGCTCGCGGGGGCGGTTCTCTGCCTGGTAGAGCGAGTCGAGCGAGCGCACCGCCTGCTCGTGCAGCGGGTCGATGCCCAGGATCCGCTCGTAGTACTGGATGGCCTTGGCGGTCTCCTGCGTGATCTCCTCGCAGACCAGCGCCACCTCGGCGAGCAGCTCGACGCGACGCGCGTCGTCGGGAGCGGCGGTCACGACCCGGTCGTAGAGCTCCTCGAGCGCCTGCCACTTCTCGGTCGAGGTCAGCACCTGCTTGACGCGGGCGAACGCACGCTCGTTGTCGGGTTGCTTGGCGAGCACCCGCTCGAGGTACGGCAGCGCGCCTTCGGGGTTGCCGAGGTGCTCGTCGAACACGGTCGCGGCGCGCTCTGACAGCTCGAGCTCGATGGGCTCGGGCAGCTCCTTCGTCAGCGCGACGGCGAGCGCCGCGCCCAGGTCCGCCGCGCGAGAGGTCACCTGCGCGAGATCGGCCGCGCGCTCCCACAGCCGCAGCTCCGCGGGGAACTCGACGGTCGCGCGGAGCAGCGCGTCGAGCGCGGGCTTCGGCGCGGACAGCTTCTGCTCGTAGGCATCGGCGAGCCGCGAGAACAGCTCGAGGCGGCGCGCGGGCTCGGTCGTGCCGTCGAGCAACCTGGCGACGCTCTCGGCCTCCTTGCGGGCGTCACCGGAGCGCCCGTACTCGCGCGACAGCAGCTCGGTCGCGGCCACGCGCGTCACGTCGCGTTCGGCGACGCGCTCGAGCAGCGAAATCGCGCGCGGGTCTCCGGGGAGCAGGGCGAGCGCGGCCTCGATCGCCTTCAGCGCCCGAGGCGGTGAGTCGAGGGTCGAGACGTACTGCTCGGCGAGGTCCAGCTCGCGCTGAGCCCGATCATCGCCCGTGGCGAGGTCGCGCCTGCGCTCGAGCAGGCCCACGGCCTTGGCGGCGTCACCAGCGGCGAGGTGGAGGCGCGACAGCGCGGCGAGCGCCGCGACGTTGGCGGGCTGCGCGGCGACGACCTTCTCGTAGAGCTCGATCGCGCGCGCGCTCTCGCCGAACACCTCGTCCTCGAGCTCGGCCCACTCGGCGTGCAGCTGGGCCTGCTCGTCGCCCTCGGCCCGCGAGACCTTCAAGCCGAAGAGCCAGCGGAGATCGTCGCGACGGTCCGCGCGCCGCAGCAGACCATCCAGCGTCGAGATCGTGGCCGAGTCGGACGGATCCTCCTCGATGAGCGCGCGGTACAGCACGACCGCGTCGTCGACCTTGCCCTGCTGGGTCAGCTTGAGCTGGGCGAGGCGCAGCTCGACCGCGCGGCGCGTCTCGCGCGGCATCGTGTCCTTCGCCTCGTCGAGGCGGCGCGAGAGGGCCGCGATCAGCGCGTCGTACGCGCCCGCTTCGCGCGCGGTCTCCTCGAAGAACTCGAGGCTCGAGGGCGCGTCGGGGGCCAGCCGGTACGCACGCTCGGCGAGCGCCATCGCGCCCGCGCGGTCGCCGAGGCGCTGCCCGGTGATCTGGGACATCCGGTGGAGCGTGGCGACCTGCTCGGCGGGCGTCGTCTCGGCGCCGAGCACGATCTCGAGGACCGGGACGAGGCGCCCCCAGCGCTCTTCTCGCTCGTAGATCGGCGCGAGCGCGCGCGCCGCGTCCGCGTCGTCGGGCTTGACGCTCAGCACCCGCTCGTACGCGCGAAACGCGCGATCGGGCGCCTGGAGCTTGTCTTCGAACACGCGCGCGCTGCGCCAGGAGAGCGTGATCTTCTGGTCGAGGTCGGTGGCGCGATCGGCCGCGCTCGACAGGACCTCGGCGAGCGACTCCCAGTCGTTGCCGGGCGCGTAGAGCGCCTCGAGCGAGTCGAGATCTCCGGCGGACAGGTACGCGTCGCGCAGCGTGCGGAGCGCCTTCGGGTGCCCCGGCGACAGCTCGAGCACGCGCTTCCAGGTCCGCGCGGCGCCCGCCGCGTCGCCCAGGCGCTCGGTGAAGAGCGCGCCGAGCTTCTGCAGCAGCGCGAGGCGCGCGGCGTCGTCGGACGCGGCGTCGACGCGGCGCTCGAGGACCCACGCCGCGGTGTTCCAGTCCTTCTCGCGCTCGGCCTGCTTCTCGAGCGCGTCCATCGCGCCGGGGGCCGACGGCTCGAGCGTGAGCGCCTCGCGGTACAGCCTCACCGCGTCCGCCCCGCGATCGAGCCGCTCGCCCGCGAGCTTCGCCATCTCGAGCAGCAGATCGACGCGCGCCTGCCCGGTCGCGGCGGGCAGCTCCTTCTCGGCCAGCGCGAACAGCTGGGGCCACGCGCGTCGCTTGCCGTAGAGCTCGCGCAGGCGGCCCTGCGCCTCGGCGTCGCTCGGCGCGACCTCGAGGAGCCGCTCGTACGAGTCGATCGCGTTCGCGACGTTGTTGAACTGGTCGAGCCAGCGCCCGCCGATCTCGCGGTACAGCTTGGCCTTCTCGGCCGGCTCGGTCAGCAGCTCGGCGAGCTTCTGCTGGTAGGTCACGAGGTCGCGCCAGCGAGACAGCGCCTCGTAGACGCGGACGAGGTCGCGGATGGCCGCCTCGTCGTGATCGTCGAGGCCCACGATCTGCGTGAGCACCGTGACGAGCGCGGTGTCGCTCTTGATGTGCGCGCGGTACACGGCCGCGATGTCGCGGAGCACCGCGAGGCGCGCGGGCTTGTCGTCCGCGGCCGTGCGCTCGAGCTCCTGGCGCAGCAGCTCGACGAGGGCGTTCCACGCCTCGGTCTGCGTGTAGAGGCGGCGCAGCGAGTCGCGCGCGTCGCGGTTCTGCGGATCCTGGCGCAGCACCGCCTTGTACTGCTCGATCGCGCGGCCGGCGTTCGCGTCGTCCTCGGCGAGCCGGGCGATCTCGGCCGCGAGCGCCGCGCGCTGAGGACCGTCGGGGAGCGCGCGCTGCGCGTCGGAGAGGATGTTCGAGAGGCGAGGCTTCTGGTCGCGAGCGCCGCACAGCTCGCGGAAGAACGTGAGCATCCCCTCGTGGGTCGGATCGAGCCTGCGCACGCGCTCGAACCACGGCTCGGCGCTGTCGGGCTTCTGCCGCATCCGCCAGTGGGTCATCGCGATCTGCACGATGGTGCCCAGCTCTTGGCCCGCCTTGACCGCGCCGCTCTGCAGCTGGTCCTCGTACAGCGCGACCAGGTGATCCCAGTCTTCTTTCTCCGAGAAATGCCGCGCGAGGAAGCTCATCGCCTCGTGGTGACCAGGCGAGAGATCGGCGACGCGCTCGTAGGCCGTCGCGGCGCGCGCGCGATCGTTCATCCGCAGCGCGAACATGCGCCCGAGCCGCACGAGCGCGGCGATCCGCTCGTCGCGATCGCGCGCGTCGTCGGCGTAGCGGGACAGCACCGAGGCGGCGGCCTCCCACTCTTCTTGCCCGCGGTGGATCCGCTCGAGCAGCTCGGCGGCGCGGCGGTTGGTCGGATCGTGCCCGAGCGCCTGCTCGAGCATCGCGCACATCTGCTCGAGGGCCTTCTTCTTCTTGCCGCCGTAGCGCCAGGCTACCTCGGCCGCCGACAGCAAGAGCGAGCTCTTGAACGCGGGCTCCGTCGCGTCGTCGACCTCCTTCAGGTAGCGCTTGACCAGCTCCTTCGACTTCTCGCGCTTCGCGTTGATCCGCTCGAGCGCCTCGGAGGCGTTGGCGTCGCCCGGGCGCAGCTCGAGGAGCCGCTGGAAGGCGGCGACCGCGGCCTTGTCGTCGTGGGTCTCGTCGTCCTCGACGCGGGCGAGCTCTGCCTGGAGGCGCGCCTCGTCGTCGGTGCCCCTGGCCAGGGAGACCTCGAGCGCCAGCAGCTTCGCGACGGCGTCCCACTCGCGACGCTGCTCGTGCGCGCGGCGCGCCGACGACAGGAGCGCGGCGAGCTCGGCCGGGGGCAGCTCTCCACTCGGACTCCCCACCGCGTCCGTCAGCTCCGTCCACGCCCCCGCCTGCTCGGGGTCGTCCTGCAACTGACCAAGTGCCGTCCTGATCTTCTGAGCGCTCATTCATCAACCCCGTCCCCGCGAGGGGACCGAAGAACTGCGTTTCGAGAGGCGAAACGCGAGGGCGCGTCGTGCGGTCGCACGCGCGTCTGTGTGGCCGACGCCGCAACGTGCGACGGCGGGGGACGCATCGTAGGTAACCGAACCGCTCCCCACAAGCGCTTCCCCAAGCGTTCTTCGGGGGCTATCCTGGGTGGCGATACGATGCGCGCGAGACAGGCTATTTTTCTGGCGTTTCTGGCCCTCCTGGGCGCCTGTTACCCATCGGCGCAGAGCGAGGGGCCGAAGACGCCGGACGGCAAGACTTGCGCGACCCGGCTGGTCGGCGAGTGGCGGTTCATCGGCTTCGTTCCCAACCCACCGATCCCCGACGACGTCAAGCAGTCGATCGAGCGCCTCCACGGCGGTCTCCGCGTGGGGTTCGACGGGCAGCGGACCTACACGACAGGGCCCGGGATCTCGCAGGCGTCCCCGTATCAGGTGCAGCGCGACGACGGGCTCTCCTGTCAGCTGCTGTCGCCCGACGAGGGGGGCGCGATCTCCGAGACGTGGGTGCGCTTCCTCGACGCGAACCACCTCGAGCTGCTCGATCGTCGGCCCGCGAGCGCGGCACAAGGCACGGCGACGCTCGAGCGCACCCGCTGAGCGATGCGCGGGCCTAACGGCTGAAAGTACCGGCCGACCTGCTCGCGGTACTCTTCGGGGACCTCGCCGCGATCGATCCCTCCCGTCTCGGCCTTGCCGACCTCGCCGATCGCGCCGGTGCCGCGGGTGTTCGCGGTGTCGCCCTCCTTGCCGCCGGTGCGACCGATGGTGATGCCCGCGGTCGGCGCCTTGCCGTTGACCTTCGTCTGCGCTCGCGCGCGCAGCTCGTCGGCCTTCACGTCGGCCGACTTGCCGGTGTGGTCCGCCGTGCCCTTGTCGTCGGTGCCGCCGCGCGGGCTGCCTGGACCGCTCGCGTCGGACGAGCCGCTCGGCCCCGGTTGCCCAGGCGAGCCAGCGCCAGGCGCGCCAGGCGACGGCATCGGCATCGGCGCGCCGCCGAGCTGCTTCTGAGCGTCGCCGAGGCCGCGCTGCGCGTCGTCGAGGCGCTTCTGACGCTCGGCCTCTCCGTCCTTGTCGTCCTCGTTGGCCATGCGCCGGAGCTCTTCTTCGAGCGCCTTCTGACCCTCCGGGGTCGACAGCTCGCGCGCCATGTCCTCGAGGCGCGAGCGTGACGCCGGATCGAGCTCGTCGCCCTGCTCCTTCAGCTGCTTCTTCAGCTTCTCCGCGAGCTTCTTGCGCTCCTCGGGGGTCAGCTTCTTCAGCGCGTCGCCCATGCCCTTCGCGATCTTCTTCGCGTCGGCGTCGCTGCCGGGCGGGCGCATGAGCTCGTCGAGGTCTCGCTTCTGCTCGGGGGTCATCGCGCCCTCGAGGGCCTTCTGGAGCTCGCGCAGCTCTTCGGCGCGTGCGGCGCGCTTCTCGAGGAGCTCGCGCTGCTTGTCGAGCGCGCGGCCCACGTCGGCGGCGCCGCCCCTCTTCGCCGCCTCGGCTGCCTCCTTCAGGATCTGCTTGGCGCGCTCACGATCGGCCTTCTCGCGCGAATTTGCGAGCTTCTGCATCTCCTCGTCGAACTTCACGAGATCGCGGTCGGCCAGCGCCTTCGCGGCGTCACGGGTCAGCGGCTCGCGCGCCATGCGGCCGAGCGCGGCCTCGAGCCCCGCGCGCTTCTCGCCGTCGCCGAGGCTGAGGCGCTCCGCGTCGACGGCGTCCTGCAGCTTGCCGAGCTCGGCGAGCGCCTCTCGACGCTCGGCGCCCTCGCGGAGCTTCTCTCGGAGCGCGGCCGCGTCCTTCGCGATCTTGTCGAGGCGCTTCTTTTGTTCCTCGTCGCGCGCGTCCAGCTTCGCGAGCTCGGCCACCTTCTCGAGGCCCTTCACCTCGGCGAGCAGCACCTTGTCCGCGCCCGGCGCCTGCGCGGCGGCGACGCGCGGCGGCAACGGCATCCACGCGACGTAGCCAATCGCGAGCGCGGCGACGGGCGCGACAGCGTGCCACGGAGACAGGACACGGACGCGCAGCCGCTCGGGCGCGGCCGACGACAGGGCGCGCTCGGCCTCTCGGGTGACGTGGGCGCGCACGTCGTCGGCGCCGACGCCGCCCGACGCGACAGCGGTCGTGACGACCTCGGCCGTGCCGAGCCGCTGGTCGAGGAACAGCGCGACCTCCTCGTCGTCGAGGCGACGGCGGCGCGCGACCGCGAGGCCCACGACCGCGCCCGCCGCGCCCAGCCCGAGGGCGGCCCAGCGCTCTCGTCCCTTCCCGAGCCTCCAGCACGCGAGCGACGCCGCGACGCCGACCACGAGCCCCGCGGCGGCGAACGACAGCGCCGTGCGTGTCGAGAGGCGACGACGCAGGCGGGCCGCGTGCCCCGAGAACAACGTCGACAGATCGCTCACGCCCGAAGACTCCCAGCGCCGCGCCCGACGCGCAAGCCCATGCGCGTCAGTGGTGCTTCAGCCGATCGGGCGTGTGGCCGAGGCCAGGATCGTCCTTGGGGTTCTCGGTGAGCTGGCGACCGGTCGGATCGGAGAAGCTCATCAGCGTGCCGCGCTCGTAGATGAACTGGTCGCGCGAGTCGTAGGGCACCGCGTGCTGGCCGGTGTCCATGCGGATCGCGTCGCAGGGGCACGCCTCGACACAGTAGCCACAGAAGATGCAGCGCAGCTCGTCGATGACGAATGACACCGGGTACTTCTCCCAGCCCTTCTTGTCGGCGTCGGCGTACTCGCCCGCGACGATGTGGATGCACTGCGCGGGGCACGCGGTCGAGCAGCAGAGACACGCGACGCACCGAGGCGAGCCGTCCTCGCGCAGCGTCAGGCGGTGCACGCCGCGGAAGCGCTCTGGGTACGGGCGCTTCTGCTCGGGGTAGCTGATCGTGGTCACTCCGTCTTCGAACGCGTCGAGCACGGGATCGTTGCGCTGACCGAACGCGATCTCCTTCGTGTTCTTGAAGAAGTGCTTCACCGTGACGCCGATGCCCGCGACGATCGACGGCAGGTATGACTGCATCTTCGCGTCGTGCGACGGGCGCGGGATGGGCTTGCCGATGATTCCGTTTCCCATGGTTCTTGTCTCGCTCAGGCCTGCATCGGGGTCTCGGGCGTGCGGCCGATCCGGCCGACGCGCGCCGCGACGTTGCTCTGCGTGAAGCGCTCGCGCTCGACCGGCGACAGCAGCAGCCGCGCGAACTTGACCGCGATGAACGCCGACGCGCCGATCACGACGAAGCGGCTCGCGTCGGCCAGCAGCGACAGGCCGCTCACCACCGACGGGCCCGCGCTCCCCGCGCCGAGCACGAGCAGGCCCGTGAGCACGATGTTGCCGAGCGCCGCGGGCAGCATGAACTTCCAGCCGAACGCCATGATCTGGTCGTACCTGAAGCGCGGCAGCGTCCAGCGGATGAAGATTTGGAAGAACGACAGCGACAGCACCTTGCCGAAGAAGATCCCGACGCCGAGGATCGTCGCCGTCAGGTGGCTCATCTGCGCGTGCAGGAGCACCGTGTCGCCGAAGGCGACGTGCACCGCGTCGCGGTTCAAGAACGGCATCGTCCAGCCGCCCAGGAAGATCGTGACGAGCAGCGCGCTCGACGTCACGAGCTCGATGTACTCGCCCGTGTAGAACATCGCGAACTTGAAGCTCGAGTACTCGACGAAGTAGCCGGCGATGATCTCGCTCTCGCCCTCGGGCGCGTCGAACGGGGTGCGCTTCTGCTCGGCGATCGCGGCCGCGAAGAACAAGAAGAACGCGAGCGGCTGGACGAAGATCCCCCAGGTGTTCTCGGCCTGCCAGCGCACCATCTCGCCGAGGCGCGGCGTGCCGTAGATCATGAAGGCGCCTGCGAGCGACAGGCCCATCGCGACCTCGTAGCTGACCATCTGGCTGGCCGCGCGGAGGCCGCCGAGCAAGCTCCACTTGTTGTCGCTCGACCAGCCCGCGAGCGCGGCGCCGATGATCCCGGTGCCAGCCATCGCGAACAGATAGAGGATGCCGACGTTGAGATCGGCGATCTGCAGGCTCACGGCCTGCTGCCCCTCGGCGCAGGCGCCGATCTTCGAGGCGGTGTCGGCGAGCTTGGTCACGTCGAGCACGCCGCCGGTCGTGCCGAAGCAGAGGCTGTCACCGAACGGGATGATCGCGTAGGTGACCAGCGCCGGGAACAGCGAGATGAGCGGCGCGAGCGAGTGCAGGAGCTTGTCGGCCTTCGGCGGGACGAAATCCTCTTTGAACGCGAACTTCAGCGCGTCGGCGATCGAGTGCAGCAACCCCGCCGCGCGCAGCTCGACCGTGCCGGACGGGATGCGGTAGCCGAGATATCCGCCGACCATCAGCAGCACGAGCGTCAACGCCGCGGGGCCTCCGAGCGCGAACGCCTTCGACACCTCGGCCTCGTTGGCGGGCGAGGAGGCGCCGTACAGCACGGCGAGC
Organism: Myxococcota bacterium; assembly: GCA_963169165.1. Lineage (GTDB taxonomy): Bacteria > Myxococcota_A > Polyangia > Polyangiales > Polyangiaceae > JADLFU01. Next base: position 38,031 of record CAUJFL010000245.1, read on the forward strand.
GCCAGGTGCAGGAAGCCGCCCGTGTAGAAGATCCAGCGCGGATCGCGCATGTCGCGCAGCGCGACCTCGAGCGGGTTCGCCGCGTCCTCGGAGACCCGCACGTAACCGGCCAGGACGAGCGCGTGGGACCACAAGACCAACGTCGCCAGCTCGGCCATCCAGAAGCCGCGACCGACGCCCGTCTCGGGCGGGTTCGCAGGGAAGACCTTGAAGCAGAGCGCCGCGATCGCCAGGCCGGCGAGGAGCGCCGGCGTCGCGAGGGCGCCCTTGAGGATCATCCCCGGCAGCTTGATGACGGCGCGGTTCGGGCCGACGCGGTCCTGGATCAGCGCGGCCTGGCGGCGCTCGACGAACACGAGCACCGGCGCGAGGTTCAGGAAGAACCCGAGCATGATCAGGATCTTCACGAGCGCGAAGATCAGCACCTGGTACTCGGCGATGAATTTCACCATGGCGTCTCTCACTCGGCCGGCGGGGCCGGGATGCTCTTCGGGGGGAGGCTCGCGCTCGGCTCGGCGGCCATCGCCTTGCGCAGCTCGCCGAGCTTCTTGGTGGGCATGGCGTAGCCGAGCTCGCGCGCGATGAGCCCGACCCACTCCCAGCCGGGCTTCGAGTCGCCGACGGGGAGGATCGCGCGCTCGCTGCGCTGCGGGGTGTTCTGCGAGTTGACGTAGGTGCCGTCCATCTCGGCCCATGAGCACGCGGGCAGCACGATCTGCGCGGCCTTCGCGAGCGGACCCTCGTGAGCGCTGATCGCGACGAAGCCCTTGGCCCGCGACAGCGCGGCGATCGCCGGGCCGTCGAGCGCGGCGTCGCTGCCGAGCGCGAGCACGTGGGTGATCTTTCCGGCGGCGACGCCCGCGACCAGATCGTCGAGCCGCTTTGGTGGGGTCGTCGACGCGATCTGCACCGCGCCGGCCGTGTTGGGGTTGCGATCGGCCGCCATCAGCACGCCGTCGGCCTCGCCGGGCGCGCGCCCCGCCAGGAAGAGATCGCCCGCGCCGAGGTACGTCTTGGCGAGCGTCACGAGCGCGAAGTTGTCCTCGCTCGCGTGCTCGGCAGACAGCACCACCGCGATCGTGCCGGGGTTGGTGAAGCGCTTCTTCACCTCGGCGAGCGCGTCGGCGACGGTGGTCGAGACGCCGCCGACGCGGGCCTCGGTGATGCGCCCCTCGTGCGCCCGCGCGTAGGACAGCATGCCGTGGTCGCACATCCAGTATTTGTTGACCTCTTCGTTCTCGCGGGGGCGGTGCCGGTAGGCGCGCTGGTTGCGAGGATCGAAGTCGAGGTACGCGTTGCAGCCGGTCGCGCAGCCCTGGCACACCGTGCGGGCCGAGCGGAGGAACCACACGCGCGCCTTGAATCGAAAATCCTTCGAGGTGAGCGCGCCGACGGGGCAGACGTGCTCGGTCATCAGCGTGTAGTTGTTGTCGAGCTCGCGCCCGTCGGCGACGAAGATCTCGCCGAGGTTGCCGCGCTCCCGCTTCTCGAGGACGGGATCCTTCGCGACCTCCTCGACGAAGCGCACGCACCGGGTGCAGACGATGCAGCGCTCGGCGTCGTAGACGATGGTCGGACCGAAGCTCACCGCCTTCGGCTTGTGCACGATGTCGTCGTGCATGCGCTTCTTGTAGCGACCGTGCTCGAGCCAGTAATCCTGCAGGCGGCACTCGCCCGCCTGGTCGCAGATCGGGCAGTCGACCGGGTGGTTGAGCAGCAAGAACTCCTGCACCGTCTTGCGGGCGTCGGCGACGGCGGGCGACGAGTCGCTCAGCACCTCCATGCCGTCGGCGCACCCGATCTGGCAGGCGGGCTGGAGCTTGGGCTTCTGCGTGGAGACGTACTCCTTGCCGTTCCACTGGAGCACGTCGAGGCGCATCGCGCGCTGGCCCGGCGGCGGCAGGATCTCGACGAGGCACATGCGGCAGTTGGCCGCGACC
>CAUJFL010000246.1 GCA_963169165.1 Myxococcota bacterium
TTGCGCGGAATCTTGCGAGGCGGCGCCGCGTAGATCGAGCCAAGATGTCCAAGCGATCCTGGCTCCTGTCGTCCTTGCTCTCGGTGGTGCTCGTGAGCGGCGTGGCGTCCGCCGCCCGAGGACCGCTGTCTCCTGCCGCCGCGTCGCCCTCGGGCGCGGGGGTGCTCGCGTACGAGGGGCTGGTGTCGAAGCAGCGCACCTGGCGCGGCACCGAGACGCAGCTCTCGACCTGCTCGGCGTCCGTCGTCAACCTGCCGGGGGTCGGCCCCAAGCTCGTGACCGCCGCGCACTGCAGCGGGACCGAGCCGGTGTTCTTCGACGAGCGCGGCCGGATGAAGCCGTCCACGCGCCACGCGGTGCCGGCCGGCCCCGACGTCGCGGTGTTCGATCTCGCGGGTGCGTCTCCCTGGCGAGCGCTGGCGGTGCGGGACAGCGCGACCCTTCGTCAGGGTGAGCCGCTGTGCGCCTTCCGCACGACGCGCGCGTCCTCCGGTGTCTCCCGCGAGAAGGTCTGCGGGACGTTCGTCGGTCGTACGATGGCCTTCGCGTCGGGGGGGCGGGCGCTGCTGGCCGTCGATCACCCCTTTCAGAAAGGAACGAGCGGCAGTCCGCTGCTCGACTCGGCGGGGCGCGTGGTCGGCGTCGTCGTCTCCACGACCCAGAGCCAGGGCTTCGCCGAGCCCATCGAGCAGGCCAGCCGCGCCGCGCTCGCCGCGCCGACCAGCACGCGCGACAACCCCGCGCCCGTCTCGCCCTCGGACGACGGCGGCCTGTTTGGTGACATCTTTCCCCGCGCGGGCTCGCTCTGCTTCTTCGGCACCTGCGTGCGCTGGGAGCTCTGACCCGGCGCTCTCTCTCCAGCCCGCGAGGCGCGCCAGAAAAGCCCTCGATGAAGGTCAGCACGTGCTATGCCCGCGCGCCTCGCGTTCCATGGAAGCCTTCCGCAACCAGGGCCTGAAGACGCTCGTCTACGGCACCGTCGTCCTCGCCGTCGCCGTCGTCTTCGTCATCCAGTTCAACCCCGCGCAGCAGAAGGGCGGCGCCTCGCTGAAGAACGAGTGCGCGGCGCAGGTGCGCGGTCGGTGCGTCTCAGGGCGCGATTTTCGCACCACGCTGAGCATCGTGGTGGGGGGACGCGACGAGGCCTGGGCCAAGCAGTCGGGGGTGCGCGGCAAGGTGCTCGACGGCCTCATCGAGCGCGAGCTGCTCGTGATGGACGCCGCGCGCCTCGGCATCAGCATCTCCGACGACGAGCTCTCCGCCGAGCTGCGCTCGGGCCACGTGCTGTTCTCGCTGCCGGCCTCCGAGCTGTTCGACGGCGCCGGGACATCAATCTCGATGCCGACGAAGGTCGACGGAAAGTTCGACGAGAAGACCTACAACCGCTCGCTCCGCAGCTACGTCGGCCGGAGCCAGCAAGAGTTCCGCGAGATGCAGGAGGTCGAGCACGTGGCGGCGCGCATGCGCGACATCGTCCGCGCGCGGGTCCGCCTCGGCGACGACGAGCTGTTCGACGTGTACGCCGCCCAGAAGACCACCGCGGCGTTCCGCTACGTGAAGCTGTCGCGAGGCTTCTTCACGCGCCGGGTCGACGTCGGCAAGGCGGCCATCGACGACTACCTCACGGCGCACAAATCCGAGATCGACCTCGCGTGGGAGGGCCGAAAATCGCAGTATTTGCCCGAGTGTCGCCGCGCGCGGCACGTGCTCATCAAGGTCGACCACACCGCGAAGGACGAAGAGCGCGCCGCCGCCCGCAAGAAGATCGAAGAGGTGCGCGAGCGGGTCACGAAGGGCAAGGAGCCGTTCGCCGCGGTCGCGCGCGAGGTCAGCGAGGACACCTCCGCGTGGGAGGGCGGTGATCTCGGGTGCTTCCAGAAGGGCCGCATGGTCAAGCCCTTCGAGGACGCCGTGTTCGCGATGAAGCCCGGCGACGTCTCCGACGTGATCGAGACAGAGTACGGCTTTCACGTGATCAAGCTCGACGCCATCCGCGCGGGCGCCGACGCCGAGGCCGACGGTCGCGCGCAGCTCGCCATCGAGCGCATCCGCGCGGCCGAGGTCGAGACCAAGACCGCCGAGCTCGGCAAGGCGCTGCTCGAGCAGGCCGCGGCCGGCAAGCCGCTCGATGAGGCGCTCGCCGCGCTGCTCGCGCCGTTCGACGCGCCGAAGGCCAAGGGCGAGCCGGCGAAGAAGGACGAGAAGAAGAAGGGCGATGCTCCGGCCCCGCGACCCGAGCCCGATCGCCCCACGGTCGAGACCGAGCGCGAGGTGTCGCCGATGAAGCCCCCCGCGGGCCTGTCGCCCGACGCGGCGGCGCCGCTGTTCGCGCTCGACAAGCCGGGCGCGCTCCCGCCCACGCTGCTCCGCGGAGACGACGGCTACGTCGTCGCGCAGCTCATCGAGAAGAAGGCCGCGACGCGCGAGGCGTTCGCCAAGGAGCGCGACAAGGATCCGTTGCTCCGCCAGATGCAGGCGGCGAAGCGCCGCGACGCCCTGGTCGCCTACGTCGGCAGGCTGCGTGAGGCGGCCAAGGTCGAGACGAAGATCAACGCCGCCTATCTCGAGGCGGGCAAGGTCACCGAAGACGATGGCCAGTGAGCGGGGCGCGACGCGCGCGCGCGCGCGGCCGGTCCCCAGGGTCAAGTTCACCCGCGCCCCCGCGTCGTCGGGGCTCTCCGTCATCACGGTCCCCAGGCGCGCGCACCAGCGAGCGTCCGTGGCGCTCTACCTGCGGGTCGGCTCCCGGTACGAGCGCGAGGAAGACAACGGCCTCTCGCACTTTCTCGAGCACATGCTCTATCGGGGGACGCGCACGCTGAAGACCTCGCACGCGCTCGCCAACGCGTTCGAGTCGCTGGGCAGCTCGCTCTACGCCGCGACCGCGACCGATCACGGCGTGCTGTCGCTGTCGCTGCCGCCCGAGTCGCTCGAGCCCGCGCTCCGGCTGCTCGCCGAGGTCGTGCTGTCTCCGCGCTTCTCGTCGATCGAGGTCGAGCGACGCATCGTCCACGAAGAGATGCTCGAGGGGCTCGACGACGACGGGCGCAGCATCAACGCCGACGATCTCCTGCGCGCGATGGTGTTCGAGGGCCACGGCCTCGGCTTCCCCATCACCGGCACCCCGAGGCACCTCGCGCGCTTCACCGAGGCCGATCTCGTGCGCCACCACGCCCGCACCTACGTCGTGCCCAACGCCGCGCTCGCGATCGCCGGGCGCTTCGACGAGCGCCAGGTGCGCGGGTGGGTCGACGACGCCTTCGCCGCGCTGCCAGCGGGCGTGCGCGCCCCCGCGTCGCCCCCGCCCGCCGTCTCGAGCCCGCGCGCGCGCTTCGTCTCGAGCGACGGGAGCCAGACGGAGCTGCGCATCGGCTTCCGCGCTCCGAGCGAGCACGACGCCGACGAGCCCGCCACCGAGATGCTCTTGCGCGTGATCGACGACGGGATGTCGACGCGGCTCTACGAGCGCATCTGCGACGAGCGCGGGCTCTGCTACGACGTGTCCGCGTCCTACGAGACCTTCGAGGACTCGGGCATCTTCGACTTCGGGGCCGAGACGCAGCACGCGCGCGCCCCCGAGGTCACACGCGAGATCCTGGCGCTCGCGCGCGAGCTCGCCGAGCACGGACCGAGCGACGCCGAGCTCGACAAGGCGCGCGCCCGGACCGCGTGGCAGACCCGCGCGATGCTCGACGACGCGGACGAGCTCGCCGACTTCTTCGGCCTCGCCGAGGTCGCGCGCGTGACGGCGTCGCCCGAGCTGCGCGTGGGCGAGCTGGTGTCGGTGACCCGCGAGCAGGTCCGCGACGCGGCGGCGCGCGTGTTTCGGCGCGACAACGTGTCGGCCGTCGCGGTGGGGGTGCTCGGCGCGAAGGCGCAGCGGGAGTTCGAGCGCGCGGTCACGAGCTTCGGCGCCTGACGCCGATTTCGCCGTAACTCCTTGACTTCCGTGCGCTTCGGAGGATAAGGCGCCTCGCGCTTTGACCCGTCAAGCGGGGCCGTCGTGGCTCCGAGCCGGGTGTCACCGAAAGGTCGAGACATGCTCCACACCAACCAAAAAGCAGAGATCGTCAGCAAGTTCCAGCGGGCCGAGGGCGACACCGGCTCCCCCGAGGTGCAGGTCGCGCTGCTCACCGAGCAGATCGCGTTCCTCAACGAGCACCTCAAGACTCACGCGAAGGATCACGCGTCGCGCCGCGGCTTGCTCAAGATGGTCGGGCGTCGCCGTCGCCTGCTCGACTACCTCCGCGGCGAGAGCGTCGACCGCTACCGCGCGCTCGTCCAGGCGCTCGGCCTCCGCAAGTTATCCGAAGCGGGCGGGGCGCCGCGTCGCGCGACCCGCCCGCCTCACCGCGCTCCTGGCTTCACGTTCGTTTCATTGACAAGCAGCTCCCAGCGCGCCGAGGTGCGTGTTCCTTCGTCTTCGTTCTGTGCCCGTGACCCGGCGTCGCGCGCAGAGACCGGAGAGGAAGCCCGCATCCTCAGCGCCCCACCACGCAGGGCACGACCCTGCGAGAACCGAGGATCATCATGGCGTTCGTTCGCGAGTCCGTCACCATCGGCACGAAGACCATCACGTTCGAGACGGGGCGCCTCGCCAAGCAGGCGCACGGCTCGATTCTCATCTCGCTCGGCGAGACGATGGTGCTGGTCACCGCCGTCTCCACCGACGAGCGCCCCGGGCTCGATTTCTTCCCGCTGACCTGCGAGTACGTCGAGAAGACCTACGCCGCCGGCAAGATCCCGGGAGGCTTCTTCAAGCGCGAGGCGCGCCAGCGTGACGAGGAGATCCTCGTCTGTCGCATCATCGATCGCCCGCTGCGACCGCTGTTCCCCGAGGGTTTCAAGAAGGACACCCAGGTCATCGCGACCGTGATGTCCGCCGACAAGATCAACCCCTCCGACGTGCTCGCGCTCACGGGCGCGTCCGCGGCGGTGCACATCTCCGACATCCCGTGGAACGGCCCGGTCGCGGGCGTCCGCGTGTCGCGCGTCGACGGCGAGTTCATCGCCTACCCGACGTTCGAGGAGCAGGCCAAGGCAGACATCGATCTCGTGGTCGCCGCGTCGAAGGACGCGATCGTGATGGTCGAGGGCGGGGCCGCCGAGGCCACCGAGGGCGAGATCATCGACGCGCTGATGTTCGCGCACGAGGCCGCGCAGAAGGTCATCGCCGTGATCGAGCGCCTCCGCTCCGCCGTCGGCAAGCCGAAGAAGGAGTTCACCGCCGCCAAGCTCTCCGACGAGCTGAAGGCGAAGGTCTCGTCGCTGGCCGACGAGTCGATCGTCAAGAGCGCGAAGATCCTCGACAAGAAGGCCCGCTACGAGGGCTACGGCGCCGCCAAGAAGGCGATGGTCTCCGCCATCTCCTCGAGCATGCCCGAGGCCGAGTGGCTGAAGGTCGCGGGCCTCGTCAAGGAAGAGTTCGAGGAGCGCAAGTACACGCTCGTGCGCGAGTCCGTCCTGTCCGAGGGGCGCCGCATCGACGGCCGCGACATGGTGACGGTGCGCCCGATCGTGTGCGAGGTGGGCTTGTTGCCGCGCGTGCACGGCTCGTCGATGTTCCAGCGCGGCGAGACGCAGTCGATCGTGACCACGACGCTCGGCACGTCGACCGACGAGCAGAAGATCGACGCGCTGACGGGCGAGCGGTGGAAGCGCTTCCTCTTGCACTACAACTTCCCGCCCTTCTCGACGGGCGAGACGAAGCCGATGCGCGGGCCCGGTCGCCGCGAGATCGGGCACGGCGCGCTCGCCGAGCGGGCGCTGTCGCGGATGATCCCGCCGGCCGACAAGTTCCCCTATACGATCCGCATCGTCTCCGAGACGCTCGAGTCCAACGGCAGCTCGTCGATGGCCGCGGTCTGCGGCGGGACGCTGAGCCTGATGGACGCGGGCGTGCCGCTGAAGGCGCCGGTCGCGGGCGTCGCGATGGGCCTGATCACCGACGGCAAGCGCACGGCGATCCTCACCGACATCCTCGGCGACGAGGATCACCTCGGCGACATGGATTTCAAGGTCTGCGGCACGTCGCGCGGCATCACGGCGATCCAGATGGACATCAAGATCGAGGGGCTGTCGCGCGACATCCTCACGCGCGCGCTCGAGCAGGCGCGGGAGGGTCGGCTCCACATCCTCGGCAAGATGCTCGAGGCGCTGCCCACCACG
>CAUJFL010000247.1 GCA_963169165.1 Myxococcota bacterium
CCCGCGCCCCCCCGCCCCGCCGCCCCCGGCCTGGGGCCCCGCGCCCCCGGGCCGTCGCGCCACAGAGCCGCGAGCCGCCGCCGAGCGCGAACTTGCCGCGCTGGTCCTTGCGCGCGGCCGCGTCGAGCGCGGGGCTCGACACGCGCACCTGATAGCGCTCCTTCACGAGCACCGACGACATCGTGCTCCCGAGCGTCGTCAGCGGGAAACCGGCGACCTTGTCGGTCGCGCCGTCGTACTTCTTCTTCGCGTCGGGGTTGGACGACAGATCGGCGATCGACAAGGTGGCGAGGTCCTTGCCGTCCCTCTGCAGCTTCGCCTCGGCGTAGCCGTCCCTCTCCTGCGTGAAGACGCGCTTGCCGTCAGGGCCGTCCCCCGGAAAGTATCTGTTCAGCGCGCCGCCCGCGGTGGCCTTGGACGCCTCCGCGGGCTTGCCCGCCTGCTTGACCTCCTCGGTCTTCTTGTCCCAGCGCGACGTCTCCGGCGCCTTGTTGCAGCCGACGAGCGCGAGCGAGAGGAGCAGCGAGGAGGTGGCGAGCCGGAGGACCATGACGCCAGCTTCATAAAACAGACGCCGCCGCGTCAAGCCTTCAAGCACGAGGGGCTTCGTGCGAGGGTGGCTGGATGCGCACCGCTCGCCGCTTGTCGATCACGTTCGCCGTCTCGATCTCGACCCTGTCGCTCACCTCGGGGATCGCGTCCGCGCAGTCTCTCGCCAAGGGCTTCCAGCTCAGCCCGTACAACCCCTCGGAGCGCGGCAGCGACTGGTTCGCCGCAGACTCGCTCGACCTTCGTGGCAAGGGCCGCCTCGCGGTGGGCGTGATCGGCGATCTGTCGCTGAAGCCGCTGACGTTTCGCAAGGACGGCACCGAGGTCGGCTCGCCCGTGAAGAGCGTCACGGTCGCGCACGTAGGCGCGTCGGTCGTCGCGGCCAACCGCCTGAGGCTCGCGATCAACGTCCCGGCGATGCTGGCGGCGAGCGGCGAGAACACCACGTTCAGCCCCAACGTGGTGCTCCCCGGCGTGAAGAAGCAGACGGTGAGCGACGTTCGCGGCTCGATCGACGCGCGGCTGTTCGGCACGTACGGCGCGGGGCTCACCGGGGCGATGGGAGTCTCGGTGTTCGTGCCGACCGGCGGAGACGGGGGGCGCGCCGCGTACGCCAGCGACGGCTCTGTGCGCGTGATCCCGCGCCTCTCCCTCGCGCGCCGCGCGGACACGGGGCTCGAGATGGCCGCGTCGGTGGGCGTGCAGGTCTCGAAGAAGCCCGACACCGACTACGCCAACCGCCCCGGCGGCTCGTCGGTGGTGTTCGCGGCCGCCGTCGGCAAGCGGTTCGCGTCTGGCAAGCTGCTGATCGGCCCTGAAATCTACGGCGTCACCGGCACCTCGAAGCTCCTGCAGCGAGAGTCCTCCCCGATCGAGGCGATCCTGTCCGCGCGCTACTCGGCGACCGAGACGGTGCGCGTCGGCGCGGCGCTCGGCACCGGTCTGACCACCGGCTTCGGCGCGTCGGCGCTCCGCGCGCTCGGGACGATCGAGATCACCGGCAAGGTGACGGTGGCGCACGATCGCGACGGAGACGACATCACCGACGACGTCGACGCGTGCCCCGACGAGCGCGGCGTGCGCAGCGACGATCCCAAGCGTCATGGGTGCCCGGTGGTCGACCGCGACAAGGACGGCATCGCCGATCCCGACGACGCGTGCCCCGACGAGCCTGGCAAGGCGAGCAGCGATCCGAAGAAGAACGGCTGCCCCGACGCCCCGAAGGATCGCGACCACGACGGCGTCTTCGACGCGGTGGACGCGTGCCCCGACGAGCCCGGCAAGGCGAACGACGATCCCAAGAAGAACGGCTGCCCCGAGGGACCGAAGGACCGCGACAGCGACGGCGTGCTCGATCCCGACGACGCGTGCCCCGATCAGCCCGGCCCGAAAGATCCCGATCCCAAGAAGAACGGCTGCCCCGCGGTGCGCGTCGAGGGCGGGCAGATCAAGATCCTCGAGCAGGTCAAGTTCAAGACGGGCAGCTCTGTCATCCTGAAGGAGAGCGACGGCATCCTCACCGCCGTCACGGCCGTGCTGAAGCAGCACGACGAGATCAAGAAGGTGCGCGTCGAGGGTCACACCGACTCGAAGGGCGCGCCCGCGGCCAACAAGGCGCTCAGCCAGGCGCGCGCGGCGTCGGTCGTCAAGTGGCTGGTGTCGCACGGCATCGACTCGAAGCGCCTCTACCCGAAGGGCTTCGGACAGGAGCGCCCGATCGACTCGAACGACACCGACGCCGGCCGCCAGAACAACCGGCGCGTCGAGTTCCACATCGATCCCTGATCGAGGAGCGGCTCCCTGATCAGGGCGCGAGCGTGATCGCCACCATCGTGACCTGATCAGCGGCGAGCGGGAGCGTGACCGACGACTGAGCGCCGGCGTGTTCGAGCGTCGCCTGCGCCCCCGCTGACGGCTTCGCGTTGAAGAGCACCGCGACGCCGCGCGCGTGCGTCTCGACGCCGCCGTAGCCCGGCCCGTCGTCGTGGCCCACCTCGGCCGCGAACGTGGGCGTCAGCTTGACCGCCGGCATCGCGACGCCCTGCGGACCGCGAAAGAACACGATCGCGTGCGCGGTGAGCGGCGTCAGCGCGACCGGCTTCGGCAGCGTGCCGAGCACGCTCGTCAGCGCCTCGTTGCGCACGACGACGACGTCGAGCGCCGAGTCCTTGGTCGGGATGGTCGCGAACGACAGCGTGCCGAGCGCGTCGACGGAGACCGGCTTCGCGCTGACCCACTGCGGTCCCGACGCGACGTCTGGCAAGAGGTAGCTCCCGGTGGCCTTCGCGGTCGTGTCCGAGCCGTCGAGCGTCTTCGCGCTGAGGATGACCGTGCCCGCATACGGCGCGCTCGCCACGAGATCGACGCCCGTGATCGCGGAGACGGTCCCCGTCAGCGACACCGTCGCCGCCTTCTCTCCGGCGGACCCGCTGCTCCCGCCGCTGCCCCCGCCGCCTCCGCTCCCTCCGCCCTGCGAGGTGCCGGGGGCCGAGACGCTGCAGCCGTCGCACGACTGGAGCGCCGGGCTCCGTGACTCGGGTGAGCTGCAGGCCGTCAACGCGGCGGGCGCGAGCGCGAAGAGCGGTGCGAGGCGCATCGGCGCCAAGCTAGCACGCGCGCTCAAGGGCAGTCGTTGGCGGCGCCGGGCGTGCCGAGCCCGCCGGGACCATACGGCGTCTTGCCCGCGCAGAAGTTGGCCGCGGAGTCGTTGTCCGTGGCGGAGAGCATCCCGGACTTCAGCGAGTACGACTTGCCCGAGTAGCTGGCCGACGCGGTGTACGACATCTTGTCGATGTCGGTCGCGCCGAACCCGATCGTGATCGTGTTGGTGCTCGAGTTCGACAGCGAGATGTCGTTGCCCCACGCGTAGGCAACCTGCGCGCCGCCGTTCTGCGAGGGCTCGGTCGATGAGCCGAGCACGACATACGCGCCTGGCGCGACGACGACCGACTTGATGACGGTGTGCGTGTTGGACGAAGCGGACGGCGACCTCACGATGTTCAGGCCGAACAGATCGATCGGCGACGAGGACGCGTTGTAGAGCTCGATCCACTCGCTCGCGGGCTCGGTCGTGTTGGCGTCGTACAGGACCTCGGTGATGACGAGGTCGCCCGCCGAGAGGCACCCGATCGTCAGGAACTTGCACGTCGTCGGCATGCACGCGAGCGCGCCCGGCGCGGCGTAGCCGAGCCCCTGGCATGTCTGCCCGCCGAGATTGGTGCCGTCACACTCCTCGCCGCCGGCGATCACCTTGTCACCGCAGGTGTTGGGCTTGCAGGTGCCGTTGACGCACACGTTGCTGGGCAGCGCTTGATCGCAGGTGATGGGGCCGGTGAGGGGTGTGTGCTGCGGCGCCCCCGCTGCGCTGCACGAGTCGGTCGTGCAGAGGTTGCCGTCGTCGCCCGTCTCGGACGCGGCGGGCGCGAGCGTCACCTTGCCGCCCTTGCAGACGCTCTGCTTGCAGTCGTCGGGATCGGGCGTGACGCCCGGGGTCGCGGTGTCGTCGGCGAGCGCCACGTGCTTGCAGAGCGTGGCCTCGCACGAGTCGGTGGTGCACGGGTTGGCGTCGTCGCAGTCTGCGGGGGACCCACAGCCCTGGCCTCCCGCACCTGCGGCTCCGCCGCCGGACGCGCCCGCCGCGCCCGCGCCACCCGCGCCACCCACGCCAGCCCCACCAGCGCCGCCCGCACCAGCGCCGCCCGCACCAGCGCCGCCCGCACCAGCGCCGCCCGCACCAGCGCCGCCCGCACCAGCGCCGCCCGCACCAGCGCCGCCCGCGTCACCGCCCACGCCCGCGCCTCCGCTGCCCGCGCCCCCGTTGCCTGCTCCTCCGTTGCCTGCTCCTCCGTTGCCTGCGCCTGCGCCACCCGCGCCTGCGCCGCCCCCTCCACCCGTGCCGCCGTTGCTCGCGCCCGCGTGGCCCGCTCCTGCTCCACCGACACCCGCAGATCCCGCGCCGGCAGCGCTCATCCCCGCCCCGCTCGCTCCAGCGACGGGCGCGCCTCCCTGGCCTCCTCCGACCTCACCTCCCGCCGCGCCGGCCGTGCCGCCGGCAGGCTCGTCGATTAGCAGCGAGGAGTCGTACGTCGTGCACGCGAACGCCAGCGACATCGAGAGCCAGAGGGCGGTCGAGAGAGCAGACCTCATCGCGCCACCATAGCCCGATTCGAGCGCTCCGGCGCGGCCCACCACCAGGCGAGAGCGTGACGCCGGTCTCCAGCGCTCGCGCGTCCCGTTCTGCGGGTGGGAACCGCGCCCAAGTGCGTCTACGATGCCCCTCGACCGCGCGCGGCCCGCCGGGACGCGGCCGCCCCGCACGCACCGATGAACTCACGCACCATCGTCCAGATCGCCTTCCGCGCCTTCGACAAGGGGTACATCGACACGCGCGCGCTGCACGACGCCATCCTCGAGGGATCGAAGAGCGAGTGGGTCGATCCCGAAGAGTTCTGGAAGGATCGCATGTCGAAGGCGCACCTCGACGAGCTGCGGCGCGACGCGCTGGTCGAGGACGAGGCGCCGCGCATCTCGGTCATGCTCGACGAAGAGGCCGCGGGGGACAGCGTCCACGTGACGATCGGCTCGTTCTCGCCCGAGATGATGCGGCCCGCCGTGGCGCCGCCGCGTCCCGCGCCGCCTCCGTCGCTCGCGCCTGCACCTGCCCAGCGACCGGTGGCGCCGCCGATGCCGGCCGCCGCGCAGATCACGGTCCCCGCGCCTCCCTCGAAGGGCCCCGCACCGGCGCCGATGGCCGCGCGCGCCGCGCGCTTCGCCAGGCTCGGCATCCTCGGCACCGGCGGGATGGGCGAGGTGGTCGAGTACGAGGACACCCACGTCGGCCGCCGCGTCGCGGTGAAGAGCCTGCGGGCCGAGGTCAACAACCGCAGCTCGGCCGAGGCGCTGCTCGAGCGCGAGGCGCGGATCACCGGCGGCCTCGAGCACCCCAACATCATCCCGGTCTACGACGCCGGGCGAGACCCCGCGCGCGGTCCATTTTTCATGATGCGCGTGCTGAAGGAGCCGCCGCTCAACGAGGTGCTCCGAAAGCTGCGCGCCGGCGAGCCATCGTACACCTCGCGCTACACGCTCCCTCGCCTGCTGCGCTCGTTCGTGCAGGTGTGTCAGGCGGTCGACTACGCGCACTCGCGCGGCGTCGTGCACTGCGATCTGAAGCCCGCCAACATCCTGCTCGGGCCGTTCGGCGAGGTCCTCGTCGTCGACTGGGGCTTCGCGATCCGCATGAACGAGCCGATCGGCCACCGCGGCGGCACGCCGGGCTACATGGCGCCCGAGCAGCTCGACGCGAAGCTCGGCCGCATCGACGGGCGCAGCGACGTGTTCGCCCTCGGCGCGGTGCTCTACGAGCTGCTCACGCTCCGCAAGGCCTTCCCCGCGCGGCCGATGCACGAGTTCATGGACGCCATCCGCCGCGGAGAGTCGGTGTTCCCGCGGCCGCGCGACCCCGAAGACGCCGCGCCGGGCCGCGTCGTCCCGCGCGAGCTCGTCGACATCTGCATGAAGGCGGTCGAGCTTGATCCTAACAAACGTTACTTCAGCGCGCGCGAGCTCTCCGACGCGATCGACTCGTTCCTCGAGGGCACGAAGGAACGCGAGCGTCGCCAGCGCCGCGCCGAGGAGCTCACGGAGCAGGGCGACGGTCTCGCCGAGAGCTTCGACGAGCTGAACGCGTCGCGCCCCGACCGCGTCGCCGAGGTCGTCGAGCTGTCGCGCGGCGTCGCGCCGTGGGCGACCCCCGACGAGAAGCAAGAGCTCTGGGACGCCGAGGATCGCCAGACGGTGCTCGCGTCGCTGTGCATCCGCACGTTCCAGGCGGCGGTGTCGGCGTACGAGCACGCGCTCGACGAGGTGCCCGGCTTCGCCAGGGCGCGCAAGGGCCTCGCCAACCTCTACTGGGGCGAGCTCTGCCGCGCGCAGGAGCGACGCGACGACTTCGACCGCATCTACTTCGAGGGCATGGTCCACCAGTACGACGACGGGACCTACGCCGACCACCTGAAGAAGGCGGGGAGCCTGTACGTCGAGTGTCGCCCCGGCGGCGCCGACGTCGTGCTCGAGCACTTCGCCGAGGTGGGTCGGAGGCTCCAGCTCGTGCGCGAGGAGGCGCTCGGCAAGGCGCCGGCGCGGGCGCCGGTGGTGGAGCCCGGCAGCTACGTCGTCCGCCTCGATCGCGAGGGCGCGCGGCCGGTGCGGTACCCCGTGCTGATGAAGGGCGGCGACGACACGCTCGCGAGCGTCTCGGTCGTCGGCACCCGTTCACTCGGCGCCGACGAGATCTTCGTCCCCGCGGGCGCGGCGCTGCTCGGCGGCCACGAGACGAGCGCGCTCGGACGCGAAGCGCAGCGCGTCGAGGTGCCGTCGTTCATCCTGTCGATCCTGCCCGTGTCGTTCGCCGAGTACCTCGAGTTCCTCGAGGCGCTGCGGGTCGCCGACCCTGGGGCCGCCGCGCGCCATCTGCCCAGGACCAGCGAGGGCGGACCGTACTGGGAGTGGAACGGCGGACGGTTCGAGCCGCGCCAGGTGAAGAAGTGGGGCGGCGACGCGCGGGCGTGGCGCGCGTATCCGGCGTTCGGCGTCGACGTCGACGGCGCGCGCGCCTTCGCGGCGTGGCGAGCCTCGCGGACGGGCAAGGCGTACCGGCTGCCGACAGAGCTCGAGTGGGAGCGGGCAGGCCGCGGCGCCGACGGTCGCGCGTACCCGTGGGGCGACAAGTTCGATCCCGCGTTCGCCAAGGTGCGCGCGTCACGCCCAGGCACCCCGGCGCCCGAGCCGAGCGGCGCGTTCGACGCCGACGTGTCGCCGTTCGGCGCGCGCGACCTGGCCGGAGGCATCGCCGAGTGGTGCGACGGCCCCGCGCCGGTGTCCCGAGGCGGCGCGTGGTGCGACTGGTCTCACGACTGTCACCTCGCCGCGCGGCGCGAGTACGCGGCGGGCGAGCGGACGTCGCGCGTCGGTTTCCGGCTGGCCAGGGACGTCGGCGCCGAGTTACGCGCGCGCTGCGCAGGCGCGCGGTCAGCTGAGCGTCGCCGACCGCGGCCCGTCGAACGAGTAGACGGCGCGCGTGACGAGCATCCCGTCACGCAGCTCGCACGACAGCCGACACCCTCCCTCGTAGGCGATCCGAACGAGCCCGAGCCCGCTGCCGCCCTGCTCGGCGGGCTGCTCGCTCACGGCGGCGACCGCCGCCAGGTATGCCTCTTGTGCGGAGGGAAACGCCGCGATCCACGCGATGCGCTGGCGAAGGGACTCGACCGACGCGTCGTCGGCCGGGGTGTTCACGACCTCGACGACGACCTCTTCGGCGTCATCGAACAGCGTCAGGTTGACCCGCTCGGCTGACGGGTGCCCGTACTTGATCGCGTTCTCCATCAGCTCGGCGCAGGTCATCGCCAGCGCGTCCTCGAGATCGGTGTCGGCGAAGACGGCGGACACGCAGGTGGAGACCGCCACGCGCACCCTGTCGATGCGCGCCCACTGCGGGGGGATGCGTAGGTCGAGCTTCAAGACCTTGTTCATCTCTCAGATGGGGCGCAGCTCGAGCAGCCCGTCCGGCTTCGCGAACACCCGCAGCGCGTCGAAGCTGAGCTTCTGCCACTTGACCGTGGCGTCGAACACGATCGCGAGGCGAATGCCCTTGGCGCGGCACTCCTGAATGACCTGGATGATCGAGGTGATGGTCGAGGAGTTGAAGTGCTCCAGGCGCTGAAACTGCAGCTCGAGGCCCTTCTTCGTCTCGGCGGCGTGCGCGATGACGGGCGCGAAGAACGGCTGCAGGACCTGCAGCGGGTTGCGCGCGTTGCTCTTGCCCCGCCAGACCAGGCGGAGCACGCCGGGTTGATCCTGCTCCACGTCGATCATCAGGTCGCCGGCGACGAGATTTTCCATTGTGTCGCGGGCATCTTCGACGGGCTGTCGACGCCACGTCAAGGAGATCGATCGGTCGCCGATCGTCGCCTGCTCACACCGCCTTCGCCGCGAGCGCGTCGGCGGCCAGCTCGTCGAACGACATGCGGCTCGCGCGGCTCCACTCGTCGTCGGTGTAGAGGTTTCGGAGCAGCTCGGGCGGCACGCCGGCGACGCGCGCGAGCAAGGCCCCGACGAACGTGCGGCCGAGCGGCGAGTTGTGCGCGTCGCGCACGGCGGCCATGAACCTGGAGAACGGGCGCTCGCTCACGCCCGGCTTCGCGCCGAGCAGCTGCATCCTCTTCATCGCCTCCTTGATGCGCTTGCCCGTCGGATCGACGCGGTTCATCGGCTCGAAGAACACCTCTCTGAAGAAGGGCGCCGCGTACCAGAGGACGCTCGCGAAGGTCCACGCGGCGACCACGCGCTCGCCGAGCGGCCTCGGCGCGCGGCCCTCGAGCTCGCGCGTGTAGGCCTCGGACGCGTAGTACTCGACCATGTGGTAGTCGACGGCGATGTGCCGCGACTCGTCGCGGTTGATGAGCTCCATCGCGGCCTCGCTCATCTCGTCGTCGACGAAATCGTTGATCGAGCGCAGCAAGGCGACGTCGAGCACGAGCTCGCCGCCGGTGATGTACGCGTTGGCGATCTCGTCCGACAGGTAGGTGACGGCCCGGACGAAGTGCGGGAAGAACCGCGCGAGGCTGCGGCTCGGCGCGTACGCGCGGTATTTGTGCACGTCGTAGTGCGCGGCGAGGCGGGTCGCGACGGCCGAGTGGCGCGCCTCGTCGGCGACGAACGTCGCGAAGATCTCCTTCAGGCGCGGGTCCTTCGCGCGGCGCTTCTGCTCCTTGAAGAGCTCGCCGGCGAGCAGCTCGATCTGCGCCATGTCGACGAAGTACTGCACGATCGCCTCCTCGTCCTCACGTGACAGCTCGCGCGGCGGCTTGCTCCAGTCGAGATCGGTCAGCTTCCACTGGTCTCGACGGCACATGGTGAGCATTCGATCGAGGTCCATGCGCCGGATGCTAGCCCGCCCTCGGCGCGGAAGTCAGCGCTTCGCGGGTTTGTGCGCCGCGTCGAGCCTCTTCGAGGCCTCGCTCGCCTCTCCGACCAGGCTGCGCATCAGCTCCTCGACCTTGCGCTGGCTCACGCTGCCCTTCTGATCGCGGTAGCACGAGCGCACGAGCTCGCCGCCGATGCGGACCGTGACGAACGACGGTTTCTTCGTGCTCGAGCGCTCCTTGCCCTGCACGCCGCCGAGCTCGTCGCGGGGCAGCGCGGCGACGCCTCGGGTGAGCTCGCCGACGCGCGTTTCGGGCAGCCGCGCGCGCTTCTCCTTCCAGCCGCCGGGGACGACCTTCGAGGTGGGCTTCTCGTCGTCCTCTCCCATCGTCACCTCGAGCTCGTCCCAGACGACGACCATGCCCGAGTCGTAGACGCGCTGCCCCGAGCCCTTGCGCGACGGATCCTTGCCGTCCGAGAGGTAGATCAGCTCGGCGACGAGGTGCGACGGATCGTCGTCCTTCGCCCAGTCGGGCCACGCGGGGCAGGTCGGCGCCTCGCGCTCGGCCGTGGCAGAGGGCGCGGTCGCCGCGGGCTCGGGCGGCGGCTCGCGGCGGCACGCGGACAGACACACGGAGAGCGAGAGGGCGAGGAAGCGCGCGCGCACGGGCGTGGCTCTAGCAGATCGCGTCCCGTCGCGGTGGAAGCGGCTATGCTCCCGCCGATGGCCGAATCGCTCGTCGAGAAGATCGGGAAGCTGCAAGACATCGACCTCTACCGCGATCTGTCGTGGGAGGGCTCGTTCGAGGAGTACCTGGCGATGGTGCGCGCGCGCCCCGAGATCACGCGGAACGCGTTCCAGCGCGTCTACGACATGATCATCAGCCACGGCACCGAGGAGTACATCGACAACAAGAAGAAGCTCATCCGCTACAACTTCTTCCGCGACGAGCGCGACGCCGGCAAGGACGCGATCTTCGGCCTCGACATC
>CAUJFL010000248.1 GCA_963169165.1 Myxococcota bacterium
CGCGGCGCGGGCGCGCCGGTCCACGCGGCGCGCGTCGTCGCCCAGCCCAAGCGCACCAAGGGCAAGCGCGAACTGCTCGTGTGCGCCGAGGCCGGGCGGCTCGTCACGTTGACGCGCCTCGATCGCCACGCGAGCGACGCCAACGCGGCCGCCGAGCGCGCGGCGCGCGGCGATCACCTCGTCACGTCGGCGACCGCGCGGATCGAGCCCGCGACCACCGTCGAGCTCACGTCCCCATGACGCTCCCGAGCCGAGGGCTGTACGCGATCGTCGACGTGGGCTCGCTCGCGGCGCGCGGCCTGGAGCCGCTCGCGTTCACGGACGCCCTGCTCGACGCCTGCCCCGCCGTGCTGCAGCTGCGCGCGAAGGGTCTCGGCGCTCGCGACACGCTCGAGCTGCTGCGAGCGCTGGTGCCACGGTGTCGCCGCCGCGGGGTGCCGCTGTTCGCGAACGATCGCGCGGAGCTCGCCGCGCTCTCGGGCGCCGACGGCGTGCACGTCGGCCAGTCCGATCTGCCGCTCCCGCTGGTGCGCGCGATCGCGCCGCGGCTGCTCGTGGGCGTCTCGACCCACAGCGCCGCGCAGCTCGACGACGCGCTCGCCGAGCGGCCGGACTACGTGGCGGTCGGGCCCGTCTTCGCGACGTCGACCAAGGCTGACGCCGAGCCCCAGGTCGGCGTGGAGCTGGTGCGCCGCGCGCGCGAGGTGAGCGACGTTCCGGTCGTCGCCATCGGCGGGCTCGACGAGGGGCGCGCGGGCGAGGTCGCGCGCGCCGGAGCGTTGGTCGCGGTGATCGGCGCGCTCTTGCCGACCGGCGGCGATCTCGACGAGGTCACGCGGCGCGCGCGGCGCCTTCACCACGCGGCGATGGGATGAGCCTGGTCCTGTTCGCGGTCGTCGCGGGGTCCGCGGCGCTCGGCGGGTACCTCGCGGGGCGCGCGGCGCGACGACGTGCGCCCACGCCCGACGAGACGCGCGACGCGCCGTGGACGACCGGCGACGTGCTCTGCTTTCCGGGCGGGACCGACGTGGTGCTCGCGCGCGAGGAGCGCGTGCTCCGAGGCGACGTCGAGCTCGCCCGGCTGTACGAATCGGACCGCGAGGTGGTCGTCCTGCTGCCGCCGCCCGACGCGCGCGTGCTGCTCCTGGTGCCGCACACGCTCGAGATCGCGACGCCCCCTCCGTCGGCGCTCGAGCTCGGCGGGAGGACGTTCGAGCGCGTGGCGAGGTTCGAGCTCGACCCCCCGCGCACGCACCTCGCCGAGTACCGAGACGCCGACGCGGCCGCGCTCGTGCTCGCCTCCCCCGACGGCGTGCGCGTGTGGGTGGGGACGCGGCACCGCGCGACAGATGTCGATCGACTCGGGGGCGAAACGCGGTGATGTTGGGCGACCGATGAAGGTCCACCACGTCAACTGCGGCACGATGTGCCCGCTCGCGCGGCGCTGGGTCAACGGCGACGGAGGGCTGTTCGAGCGCGGGGCGATGGTCGCGCACGTGCTGATCGTCGAGGCCCCGCACGGGCTCGTCCTGGTCGACACGGGGTTCGGCACCGGAGATCTCGCGGAGCCGCGCAGGCTCGGCCCGCTCAACACGTTCGCGACGCCGACGCTGTCGCCCGACGAGACCGCGCTCGCGCGGGTGCGCGCCCTGGGCCACGACCCCGGCGACGTGCGCGACATCGTCGTCACGCACCTCGATCTCGATCACGCCGGCGGGCTCGGCGACTTCCCCCGCGCACGGGTCCACCTGTTTCGCCCCGAGCACGCCGCGGCCATGGCGCGCGCGTCGCGGCAAGAGCGGCAGCGATACGTGCCGGCGCAGTGGGCACACGGCCCCGACTGGGTGCTGCACGAACCCGAGGGAGAGCGGTTCTTCGGGCTCGAGTCCGTCCGCGCGATCCCCGAGACGAGCGACGAGGTGCTCATCGTCCCGCTGGTCGGTCACACGCGCGGCCACTCGGGCGTCGCCGTGAAGAGCGAACGAGGCTGGCTCCTGCACGCGGGCGACGCCTACTTTCATCGGGACGAAATCCACCGCGCGCCGCCCCGATGCCCGCTCGGGCTGCGGATGTTCCAGTCGATCGTCGCCGTCGATGACGGCAGCCGACGGCACAACCAGGAGAGGCTGCGTGAGCTCCACGCGAGAGAGCCCGAGGTGCGCATCTTCTCGGCGCACGATCCCGTCGAGCTCGAAGGGCAACCGCGCTGAGCGCGGCTCAGGTCTTCAGCACGATGCTGACAGGCTTGCCGCGCTCGCCGCGCGCTTGGCCGCGGACGCTGCGCCGACCGGGCTTCGCCACGCGCCCGCCGTGCTCGAGATCGGCCTCGCCGGGCTCGACCCACGCGACGAACCTCGGGTTCTGCGCGGTCGTGCTCAGCTCGAGCACGTCGACCTTGATCCCGCGCTCGAGCTCTTCTGCGGTGACCGCGCGCTGCAGCGAGGAGACCGGCGTCTTCGAGCGAGGGTCACCCTCGTCGAAGGCCTGCACCACCAGCCGCAGCGGCCCGCGTGACCGGAGCCCCTCGGCGCGCACCTCGGCGGTGACCGCGAAGGCCGCGACGCCGAGCGCCGCAGAGGCGACCAGCGCGAGCCAGGAGGGGGTGTGGGAGGGAGGCATCGACCTTCGGAGTGACAACGCCCAGCGGGCGAAGTTTCTTTCAGCAATTCGACATAAGCATCGTTCGTGCCAGCGCAACCCCCGGCGCCGCCGACGGATCGAGCGAGAGGTCCACGGGTTGGCCACCTCTTGGACCGTGACCATCGAGTCACACCGCGTGTGACGCTGCGACACCGATCGGGGTTGCGTCGGGGCGCGGTCCCCCTACGCTCGTCGCTCCGAATGCGGATCCGCCGCTGCCTCCTCGTGGGCTCTGCGCTGGTGGGCGCGGGCTTCGCGGCGTGCCTGCCCACGCGTCCAGAGGGTGACGTGCGCAAGGTGTACGACCGCGACGACGCGGGAGCGCCCGACGCGACGTTCACGCAGGACGGCGGCGCGGTCGCTCCGATCGCCGACGCGTCGGGCGGGACGATCGACGATCCGCGCGCCCTGTTCGCGGTCGAGCCCGCGCACGGGCCGTTCTCCGGGGGCCAGCGCGCGGTCGTGCAAGGCAGCGGCTACGCCGGCAAGATGCGGGTGTTCTTCGGCGACACCGAGGTGCCGTCGGCCGAGGTCGTCGCGCTGTCCTCCAAGAAGCTGCAGGTCAACGTGCCGCCCGGAGCGCCGGGCGACGTCGACGTGCGCGTGCAACAGGGCGACGACGCGACCACGACGCGCACGCTGAAGGGCGCGTACACGTATGACTCGTTCGCGCTGCAGCCGAGCGACGGCCCCACGAGCGGCGGCACCGTCGTCGAGATCGTCGGCGCGGGGACCACCTGGGGCGACGACGTCTCCGTCACGATCGGCGGCAAGGCCTGCACGGACATCGCGCGATCGAGCGGCACCTCGCTCAGCTGCCGGGTGCCCGCGCACACTCCCGGCGCGAAGCCCGTCACCGTCACCTCGGGCGGCGTCGCTGCCAGCGTGCTCGACGCGTTCACCTACTCGGACAGCGACAACGGGTTCCGCGGTGGACTGTCCGGCAAGCCGCTCGCGGGGACGATGCGCGTGCTCGCGTTCGACAGCTACACGGGGCTCCCGATCGACGGTGCCACGGTCTTCTTCGGCGAGACCGCCGACGGCTTGAAGGCGCACCTCGACTCGAGCGGCGTGGTCGTCGTCTCCGATGCCTCGCTGGTTGGAGCGGTCAACGTCACCATCGCGCGCAAGTGCTCGCAGCCACAGAGCTTCGTCGCGGTGCCCGTCGACACCGTCACCGCTTACCTCGATCCCATCCTGTCTCCAGAGTGCATGCCACCCGAGGGAGATCCTCCTCCGGTGGGCGGCAAGCCGGGCCTCGGCGCCAGCGTCGAGGGCGAGATCGTGTTCGGCACCTCGAAGGAGTTCGACAAGGGCAAGTGGAAAGGGATCCCCGAGCCCGTCACGCCCGACGAGCGCAAGGTCGCGTACCTGTTCTTCCCGGCCGCCGATCCGCGCGCCGCTTTCACGCTCCCGCCCGCGTCGTCGGCGATCCTCGAGTCGTCGCCGGGGTCGAACGGCTACGGCTTCACCGTGAGCGCCCCCATCGGCAACCTCGCCGCGTACGCGATCGCGGGGCTCGAGGATCGCTCGAAGTCTCCGCCGCGCTTCACCGGCTATCTGCTCGGCGTCACGCGCGGCATCTCGACCAAGCCAGGAGGCAAGACGGGCGACGTGGCGATCTCGGTCGACATCCCGCTCGACCAGAAGGTGACCGTCGACCTCGCGCCGCCGCAGCCCGGTCAGAAGGGGCCCGATCGCGTCAGCTTGGCCGTCGCGACGACGCTCGGCAACTATGGCTACGCGATCCTGCCGGGCGCGCAGCGTACGACGCTGTTGCCGGTGACCGGCGCGCAGGCGTTCGTCGGGCTTCCGCCGCTCGGCGGTCTGCTCGAGGGCCAAGCGTACGTCACCTCCGCGCAGGCGGGCACGGGCGCGTCGCTGTCGCTGCCGATCTCGAGCGTCGCGAAGGTGCTGACCACGAGCGCGTCGCAGGTCGTCACGATCGACGGCTTCGTCGCGGTGCCGAGCCTCGCGGCGCCGTCGCTGAGCGCCCAGTGGGACGCGGGCAGCTTCGCGATCACGCTGGGCGGCGGCGCGAGCCCCGACGTGCTCGTGCTCGACGTCGAGAGCGGCGGGGGGCTCGTCGGATGGTTCATCGCCGCTCCGGGTGGGGTCACCTCGTTCCGCCTGCCCGATCTGCGAGGGCTCGCGGGCGCCGGGCTCGTGCCGGGCAACCTCACGGCGAAGGTCTCGGCGGCGCGCGTGGTCGTCGCCGACGCGGCGAGCGGCGGCAAGTTTGACTACGGACAGCTGCAGTATCGCCACCTCGCGCCGCGCGGGTGGACCGCGTACGCACAAGACTACTTCTATGCGGCGCTCTCGCCGTAGCGCGCGCTGGCTCGCGCTGCTCGCGCTCGCGGCGGGTTGCAGGTTCGATCGCGGAGATCGCTGGCTCTCCCAGGGCGAGGGCGCGGCGTGCGCGGTGGGCGCCACGCGCTGCGCGGGCGGCGAGGCGCAGCGCTGCGACCCGGTCGGCGATGACGGCGGCGCGTGGCGCTCGACGCGCGACTGCGCGGGAGACGGCAAGGTCTGCATCGGCGCGGGGGTCTGCGCGACCTGTGCTCCGGGGCTGCGAACTTGCAAGGACACCGCGGTGGTCGTGTGCCGCGACGACGGCGGCGGCTACGACCAGGTCGAGGCGTGCGACACGACGCGCGGCTCGACCTGCCGCGACGCGACGTGCCTGGGACTGTGCGCCGACGCCGCGGCCGCGAGGAGCAACGTCGGGTGCGAGTATTTCGCGGTCGATCTCGACAACGCGTTCATCGATCCGACGCTCAACGCGGCGGCGCAGCAGTACTCGGTCGTCGTCTCGAACCCGCAGCCCGACGTCCCGGTGCGCGTGACGATCTCCCAGGACGACGGCGCGCCTGGCGACGCGCCCGCGCCCGTCGTCGTCGCCGAGGGCAAGGTCCAGCCGCTGTCGCTCACGGTGTTCAAGCTCGGCCCGCGCGAGGTCGACGGCAGCCCCGAGGGCCAGTTCGACGCCGGCACCGGCACGGCGCTCACGCGGCGCGCGTACCGCGTGACGACCGATTTTCCTGTGGTGGCCTACCAGTTCAACCCGCTCGACAACGCGTCGGTGTTCTCCAACGACGCGTCGTTGCTGAAGCCGGTGACCGCGCTCGCTCCGTCGAAGGACCGCGGCGTGCTCTCGCCAGCCTACGTGGTCTCGGGGTGGCCGCAGACGATCGCCCACACCGACGATCCCGACACGAACTTCAGCGCGACCAACCCGACCAACCTTCGCGCGTTCCTGACCATCGTGGGGGCGCGCCCCGACACCCGCGTGCGGGTCACGACCACGACCCGGGTGATCCCCGGCGGCCCCGTCGCCGAGACGCCCGCGGGCGGGGTGATCGACGCGACGCTCGCGGCCTACGACGTGCTGAACCTCGAGACGGGCGGGTTCAACGCAGATTTCACCGGCTCGCTGATCGAGGCCGATGGACCGGTCGTGGTGTTCAGCGGCAGCGAGGCCTCTGACGCGCCGCATTTCACGAAGCTCGCGTCGCGCGCCTGCTGCGCCGATCACCTCGAGGAGCAGCTCGATCCGATCCGCACCGCCGGCACCCGCTTCGTCGCGGCGCACGGGCCGAGCCGGACGCGCGCCGTGTCGGTCGCGGGCGCCGACGTCGCGGTCGTGCCCGAGCCCGAGTACTTTCGGATCGTCGCGGCGCTCGACGGCGAGACGCGCGTGCAGACGTCGCTGCCTCCGCCGAACGATCGCCTCACGCTCGCGAAGCGAGGCGCGTTCACCGAGCTGGCCGTGACCTCGAGCTTCGTGTTGACGGCCGACCGCCCGGTGCTGCTGTCGTCCGTGAGCGCGAGCCAGGAGGCGAGCGGGATCCGTCGAGGACTGCCGGGCGGCGACCCGAGCCTGCTGGTGGTGCCCCCGGTCGAGCAGTGGCGCAGAGACTATGTGTTCCTGACGCCCGACAAATACGCGTTCGATTTCGTCTCCGTCATCGCGAAGCCTGGAGACGAGGTGCGGCTCGACGGCGAAGCGCTCGACGAGCGTCGCTGCTCGATCTCGCCGGCCGATGGACTCGACGAAGCGTCGCGCGGCGCGGCGGAGCCGCCGTGGATCGTCTACGAGTGCCAGCTCGGGTTCGCGACGATCGACCCCAAGAAAGACGCCCCGGAGAACCTCTCCCCCGGCGCGCAGAGCGACGGCGTCCACCGGATCTCGGCGCCGAACCCGGTGGGCGTGCTGGTCTCGGGCTTCGACGCGTTCGTGAGCTACGCCTACGCGGCAGGCACCGATCTGCGCGAGCTCAACCTCGAGTGACGTTGCGCGGGGCCGAGCGACGGGCGTAACCTCCAGGGTTGGGGATGTCCAAGCCAACTTCACGCAGCAGAGCCCAAGGTCGAGAGGTGGATCCCCGCGCGGAGCCCGAGAGCGGGCGCCCCGGCGCGAGGCCGCAGGACACCGCGCGCGCGAGGAGCCCGCGGGCGCTGATCGACCAGACGAGGCCGCCCCTCTCGCAGCGGCCGCCGGGGCTCGACGACGAGGCGCCCGCGCTCCGGAAGAAGCTCGCGGCGCTCTACGCGAAGCTCGCCGAGGCCGAGGAGACCATCCGCGACCAGCGGCGCGAGCTCGACGCGGCGGACGGGCGCGTGGGACAGATCCTCGGCCAGCTCGTCGGCCAAGAGGCGCGCGCGAAGGAGGCCGAGGCCGCGCGCGACGAGGCCCTCGCGCGGGCGAGAGAGAGCCAGTCGAGGGTGCGCGCGACGGTGGGGCGTGACGCGCCCGATCTCGAGGCGCTCCGGGCGGCCGCCGACGCGGCGCTGCGGGAGCGCGACGATCTGCGCAAGGAGACGGACCGCCTCGTCCACGACCTGCAAGAAATCTCGGGCGAGTTTGGCCGAGTGAGGCGCGAGGCGGATCTGGCCCTCGAGGCAGCGGTCGCCAAGGCCGACGCGGACGCCGCCCGCGCCGCAGACGAGTTCGAGCGCCTCGTGGCGGGCCGAGACCACGCCCTGAAGCGCGCGGCCGAGCAGGAGGCGGCGCTGGTCGCGCGGACGGCCGAGCTCGACCTCAGCAGGCACCGGCTCGCGCACGAGGAGACCAAGTGCCTCGATCTCACGCGCCGCGCCGAGGCGCTCGAGCTCCAGGCGCGAGAGGCAGAGGAGCTGCGTGTGCAGCTGGCAGAGGCGACGGCCACCAGCGCGGCGGCGAAGGCAGAGGTCGCCGCGGCGAAGGCGGCGCTCGACGCGGAGATCTCCCCGCGGCTCGCGCGCGAGGCCGAGCGCGCCGAGGCCCTCGCCCGCGCCGCCGAGGTGGAGGCCGAGCTGGCGAGCGCGAACGCGACGGCGGCCGAGCACGTGGCGGCCACCGACGACCTGCGTCGAGCGCTCGACGGCGCGACGAGCGAACGCGACGAAGCCCACACGAAGCTCACGGCGCTCACCACCGAGAAGGGGCGTCTGGAGGCGGCCGAGAAGGCCGCGCGCGCCGAGGCCACGCGCTTCGCCGGCGAGCTGGCGAAGCTCCGCGGTGAGCTCGACGCGGCGCAGAAGGCGGCGAGAGAGTCCGACGCCGCCCGCGCGAAGCACGAAGCCGCGGCCGCCAGCGCCGAAGCGGCGCGCCGCGCGGCGGAGGCGCGGGCGACCTCGGCGGAGACGCGCGCGGACGAGCAGGCGCAGGGCGCCGCTGCCGCCGAGAGCCGCGCGAAGGCCGCCGAGGCCGCGCAGTCGGAGGCCGCGCAGCGAACGACGGCCTGGAGGGCCCAGCTGCTCGACGCCGCGAGGCGGGTGCTCGAAGCCGCCGAGAAGCCGTGACGTCAGGCCGTGACCTTCGATAGCCTGCAGCGCATGTCCATTTTTCGCAAGACGCTCGCCGCCACCCTGCTCGCGTTCATGTTGGTCGGCGCGTCGGCGTGCTGCTGCAACGGCAGCACGAACGCAGCGGCCACGACGAAGTGCAAACAGGTCGGCTCTGTCACCTGCAACAGCTGCTGCGTCTCGAACCGCGCGAAGCGGGGCTCCTACTCGTCGTCGACGCTCTGCACTTGCTACTGACGCGCGCGCGTCAGAGCTTGTCGATCAGCTTCGAGAAGAAGCCGCCGACCCCGGGGACCTGCACTCCATTGGGCTCGTAGACATCGGCGATGACCTCTTTCACATACTTCTTCTCGCTGTTGCCCTCGAACTTGCGGTCTTCCTCTTTCATGCAGAGCCAGTGCGCCCTGGCGAGCTTCTCGGTGACCTGCTCCACGGCGACGAACTTGGGGTTCCCGTCTTCATTGGGGCGCTTCAACATCGAGATCGCCTTGTAGAACCCGTACGCGGGCGTACCGTCGCTGGCGGTCGCGCGGGGAAAGAGCCGCTTGGCCTCCTCGACGAGCTGCGGAGGCTGGAGGGTGCGCGCGGCCTCGATCAGCTGCTTCGCGCCCTCGAACAATTCGTCGGCGGCGGCCCGGTTGTTGGACGCGGCCTGCGCGAGCTGCTGCTGGGTGAAATCCGCCTGGCTGCGGATCTGGGCGAGCAGCTCGGGGGTCGGCTCGATCCCTTGCATGCGGTAGCCGGCGATCGTCTTCTGCGCGACGAACTCGGCCGAGAGCCTCGCGTCGCCCTGGATCGCGAGATCCCAGTCGACGACGCGCGCGGCGTAGCCGAGGACGGCGCCCGGACCGCCGGGAACCGGCTGGTTGTACCTGCGGCAAACGTCGAGGAGCGCGGCCTCGGCGTTGGGCCCCTGCATCAGCGCGCGCTCACGCTCGGCGGTGAGCATGGCGTACTGCTCGAGGGTCAGCCCCCCGACCGTGCGCCCGCCCGCGTTGCCCGGCACGTGCGGCTGAAACGGCGCGGCGTCCCTTCGCGACAGGCACAGGAACGAGTATCCCTCGCCCTCGCGCGCGTCGAGCTCGTAGTAGGCGGCCTGCCACTCGCCGGGCTCGACGCGCACGACCCAGCCGCCGGGCGCCCCGAGCCGCGCGTCGAGGCCGGGGACGTTGGTCGACAGCGGCGCCGCGACGCGCGGTCCGAGGTACTGGTGAAACGCCGCCGCCGGATCGCCGCCACCCGCCGGCGACAGCAGCTCACGCCCTGACGCCCGCGCGAACGCGACGATCGCGAAGCCGCTGTCCATGCGGAAGAAGCTCGAATGCTTGCGCCGCTCGGCGCGCGGCATGCCCTGCGAGATCGTCGGCTCGGGCTCGTGGCGCGGCGAGTAGACGACCGCCACGTGCTCGGCCGCGCCCGACGCGCCCGCGGCGATGGCGAGGTAGCAGACGTCGCTCGCGGTGTAATAGGTGACGAGGAACGGGCCCTCTTCGCGCGCGGGATCCGCGTTGAAGCGGCGGATGTCCTTGGTGTTGCGGACGGCGATCTAGAGATCGCTCATGCGATCCACGAAGAGCCGCATCACCTCGGTGTCGCCGTTCTGAAAGAAGCGCTCGGCGCGGCCCTCCGGCACGTTGAGCGGGACGACGTCGCGCCCGTCGTAGGTCTGCACCCCAGGGAAGCGCGTCATCAGGTGCGCCTTCAGCGTCTCGTACATCTGCAGCGCGGCGTCGCGCGACGCGTGATAGCGCCACGTCTCCTGGTTGGGCGTCGGCCAGTCGCGCAGCAGCTCGACCGCGGGGCCCTGGGCGCGGCACAGCCAGCGCGCGCCGAGATCGTGGCCGCTCCACAGCGCCATGTCGCGCGCGTCGCCCGCGACGAACACTCCCTGCGACTCGCTCACCTGCTCGAGCTCGGTGGGCGCGGGGACCTTCGGGGTGTTGGCGACGGGACCGATCAGCGTGAGGCCGGGCATGACGGGGCGAGCATCGTAGCCGCGCGCCCTGGCGCGCCGCGGTGAAAATAGGCTACGAGGCGCGCCATGCACGTCCTCGTCACTGGCGGCGCCGGCTACATCGGCACCACGCTCGTCCCGATGCTGCTCGCCCGCGGGCACCGCGTGACCGTCGTCGACAGGTTTTATTTCGGCGACACGCTGGCCAACGTCGGCTCGGACGGGATGCTCTCGCGCGTCCGCGCCGACGTGCGACGCGTCGATCCGCGGGTGTTCGAGGGCGTCGAGGCGCTCGTCGATCTCGCCGGCATCTCCAACGATCCCGCGTGCGAGCTCGACGCCTCGCTGACGCGCTCGGTGAACCTCGAGGGCTCGCGGCGCGTGCACCGCCTCGCCCAGGCGGCGGGTGTCTCGCGCGTCGTCGTGGCGTCGTCGTGCAGCGTCTACGGGCACGGCGCCGGGACGCAGCTCGTCGAGACGTCGCCGCGTCACCCCGTGTCGCTCTACGCCGAGTGCAAGGCGGCCGTCGAGGACTCGCTGCTCGAGCTCGGTCGTACGACGTCGATGACGGTGACGGCGCTGAGGTTCGCGACGGTGTTCGGCGTGTCGCGGCGGATGCGCTTCGATCTGGCGGTGAACGTGATGACGAAGAACGCCTACACCCAGCGGCGGATCGTCGTCGACGGCGGCGGCAAGCAGTGGCGCCCGTTCGTCCACGTGCGCGACGTGTCCGAGGCGATCACGCGCACCCTCGAGGCCGACAGGGCGCGCGTCGCCGGCGAGGTGCTCAACGTCGGCTCCACCGAGAACAACCTGCGCATCCTGACGCTCGGCTACCGCATCCGCGACGCGATCCCTGGCACCGAGGTCGAGGTGAGCGGCAGCGATCCCGATCTGCGCGACTACAACGTCAACTTCGACAAGCTGAAGGCGGTGCTCGACTGGTCGCCGCGCGTGTCGGTCGACGAGGGCATCGCCGAGGTCCACGCCGCGCTCCGCGCGGGCGAGATCGATCCCGACGATCGGCGTGGCTACACGCTGAAGACCTACGTGTTCCTGGCCGAGGTCGAGCGCTCCTTCCGCGAGGTCGCGATCGACGGGATGATCCTGGGGTGAGGCGTCGCGCGGCGCTCGCCGCCGCGTGGTTCGCCGCGGCCGGCGGGTGCGCGTCGAACCACCACGTGTCGCCGTTCCTCCCGGTCGACGCCGCGGTCTTGTTGACCCCCGTCGACGATCTGCCTGCGCAGCTCGCCCGCGTCGACGCCGAGGCGCGCGCGCTCGGGCTGCAGAGCGAGGCGCGCGCGGAGGGGAAGCTGCCCGGCGGCGAGGCGCTGGTGGCGCTCGGGCTGATCGGCCGCGACGCGTCCGGGCGGACGATCCGCGCGACCCGCGTCGTCAGCCCGTCGGCCATCGTGCTCGCCCTCGGCCCGACCGAGCTCGGCGATCCACTCCGTGACGCCGCGCCGGTCGCGCTGGTCGAGAGCGTGCTGCCCGGCGGTGGTTTCCCGTCGTGCCGAGATCTCACCGGCGACGAGGTGCCTGACGTCGTCGCGCGCGCGGACGACGGCGCCCTCGCGGTGTACAGCGTCACGCGGCTCGGGGCGACGCGGATGCCGGTCACGTGCGCGTTCCCGCCGACGACCGCGACCGACGTGAACGGAGACGGTCGGATGGATCTCGTCTGCCGCGCGGCGCGCGAGCCGGGCGACGAGCTCGCGCCCGAGCTGCTCGACGTCGCGATCGGCGACCGCGTCGCGTTCGAGCACGATCACCCCGACGCGGCGGCCTTTCACCAGAGGCGCGCCGAGGCTCGTCGTGCGGCGGCGGACGCCGACGCCGCGGCCCAGCTCCGCGCGCTGCTCGAGGTGGCCTTCGCGAGGGTCCGCGCGGGTGAGCGGACGGAGGACGTGGTCGAGGGGCTGGACCGCGACGCCGTCCGGTGGGTCACGCCAGCCACGCGCGCGCGCTGGATGAACCACAGGCGAACGATCGTCGAGCGAGCCCGTCCACCTGCGCGGCGTTGAGCGCGTCTCAGGCGCGGCGCGCGCGCAGGCGCTCGAGGAGCGACAGACGCTCGGACGGCGTCGCGAGGCCGCCCCCGCTGCGCGCGCGGAGGCGAGCGAGGGCGTCTGCGACGCCGTCGTGGACCGCGGCGACGGGCGGCGAGGGCGCGGTGGGCTCGACGTCGAGCGTCATGACCTCACCCGAAGGCGGAGGCACCGGGCCCGACTCGACGGCGGGGGCGGGCGCAGGCATCGCGTCGCGCTCTGCGACGAGATCGGGGATCACGGGCGCGGGCGACGGAGAGAACGCGGCGGCGCGCTCGCGGAGCACTCGCCCGACGATGGCCTTGCCCTGCACGTCGAGCTTGGTGAACCTGATCTCGAGTCCCGCGGGGCGCTCGCCGTCGCCCATCGCGCGGTGCTGGAGCACCCTGGCCTCGCCGCGAAAGAGCGGCGCTCCGTCTCGCAGCGCGACCTCGAACCGGACGACGAGCCCGGACGGACGGGGGCCGGCGCCGACGAGCGTCATCCCCCCCTTGTCGATGCATGGCCCGTCGCCCGCGACGAACTCGTCCTCGCTGTCGTAGGGGCGGCGGAGGCGAAAGGCGACCGGTGCTTGCGCGTCGCTCACGCGGCCGAGCGTATCGGCACGGCCCTCGAGCGCACCAGCATTACTTTTTCTTCATGCGGTCGAACAGGCCGGCGAACGGGATGTTGGACGCGGGCTTCTCGGACTTCTCGTGGGATCCGTGGCGCATCTCATAGATCCTCACCTCGCGCTCCGCGTCGAGGTTGCGAGGATCGAGCTCGAGCAGCCTGCGGAAGTCCTTGACGGCCCGAGCGTCGTTGCCGACCCGCTTGAGCAGCGCGCCGCGGTACTGGAGCGCGCGCTGGTGGTTCGGCTCGGCGGCGAGGATGAGGTCCAGTTGCTCGATGAAGCGCGCCAGCTCGTCGGGCTTCGGCTGCCCGGAGATCGCGGCGACCCAGACCGTGAGCGCCTGGTAGTCGACCTGCTCGGGGTCCTTCGCGCGGGCGCGGTCGCCGTACTTCTTCGCGGAGGCGAGGTCTCCGCGCTTCAGGAAGACCTCGGCGCGCTGGAACTCCATCTGCGCCTCGATGACCGCGGCGACCTTCGCCTGCTCCTCGGGCGTCGCGCCGCCGCCCTTCATCAGGTTCATGTATTGCGCGCGCTTCTCGGGATCGCTCAGCGTCTGGAACGCCTCGCTCATGCGGGAGAACACCTTGCCCGCGAGCTCTCGCACCTCGGAGAGCGGCTCCGGGAGGCGGTCGGGGTGCCACCGCTTCGCGAGCCCGAAGTACGCCGACTGCACGACCTCGGGCGGCGAGTCGAGGGCGACGCCGAGCATCACGAAATAGGTCTCGCCGTCGATCTTCGCGGCGCGATCGCGGATCTCTTCCCGGCGCGCGGCGAGCTCGGGGGAGAGCGAGGGAGCAGGCCCCTCGATCAGGGCAGCCTCGGCGATCGCTGACGTGATGCTGCGGAGGTTGACCGCGCCGCTCGGGGGCCGCGCGACCGGCGGCCGCGGGGAGCCCCTCGGCGCGAGCAGCGGCCCGTCGTCGGTGTCGACGCCGACCGGCGCCCTGCCGCCCCCGAGGTCGAGGTGCCGCGTGAGCAAGAAGGCGTACACGACCAGCCTCACGTCGAGCTCGTCCGCGACGCCCGCGCTCGTCAGCTTCGAGAGCGGCATCGGCCGCGCCTTCAGGATCTCGACGACCCCCTTCGCACGATCCATCAGACGAAAACGCTTGAAATCACCGCGCACGTCGAGGCGCAGCACGGCGTCGCCGAGCGCGCGCAGCCCGGCGTCGACGCGCCTGTCGAACGGGCGCGCGCGAACCCCCGGCAAGACCAGCGACAGCGCGTCGACCACGGTGGGCTCGGGCCCGCCCCACCGCGCGAGGAGATCGGTGTCGGCGTAGAACCCGTACGCCGTCTCGTCGGGCAAGTGGAACAGGTGCGCGACCTTGCGCGACACACCCTCTCGCAGCGCGGACGTCAGGGACTCGGCGTCGATGAGGCCACGGTCGAGCAGCTCACGACCGAGGAGACGGTTCGCGGCGCGCGCGCTCTCGACGGCGGGCTCGAGCGCGGCCGCGTCGAGGTGCCCCAGCTCGACGAGCACGCCGCCGAGCCGCGCGACCTCGCCCGCGACGCGCGCCTTCGTCGGGTGGCCAGAGGCGAACGTGACGGCGTGCCGGTGTCGATCTGGCGACTCGAGCACGAGCGTGCCGGTGAGCGCGTGATCGAGCACATAGACCAGCAGGTTGACGAGCGGGGTCTTGTCGAGGGTCCCGCTCGCGGTGGCGACAGGCGATTCGGTCAAGGTCAGGAGGGCAGTCTAGCGTCACCCCGCGAGCGGGCGACGACGCGCGGGGAGCTATTTGCAGTCCTTGATGAAGACGCCTCCACACTTCTTCGCGGGCGGCGCGGTCGGTGCGGCGGCCTTCGTGAGCGTGAGGGCGCGCGCGAGGTCCTCGCCGGCCTTGGTCACGAACGAGTCGGTCGCGGGGAGGTGGCCCGCCCGCTTGCCGACGCAGCGGTGCTTGCCGGGGGCGAGCTCGACGTTGCCGCCCTCGACGGGCTTGCCGTCGCACGCGACCTCGTCGCACTCGGGCGTGCAGGTGAAGGTCACGCGCGACGTCGTCGCGGCGGGAGGAGGCGCGCTCGACGCCGCGGGAGGGGTGACCGTGGAGGGAGGCGGCGCCGCGGAGGGCGCGGGCTCGGCGGAGGCAGGCGCCGCAGACGTCGCGGAGACGGACGACTCCTCGCCACGCCCTCGCCAGTAGAGCGCGGCGACCACCGCGAGGCCGACGAGCGCGACGGCGCCGAGGCCGAGCACGACCGGGAGCGCGCTCTTCTTCTTGGGAGGTGCGACGTCGTCGTCGTAGCTCGGCCCGGTCGGCGCAGCCGCAGCTGGGCTCGCCGGCGTCGCCAGGACGGGCGCGGCGGCGACCGGCACCGCGGCGGCGGGCGCGGCGCCCACCACGCCGAGCATCACCGTGCCAGTGCCCTTGCGCGCCGTCAGCTTGGCGAGCGCGTCGACGGCCTCCGCCACCGTCGAGAAACGCGCACCGGGCGAGATCGCGAGGGCCCGCGCGAAGAACGGATCGAGCTGCGGAGGCGTCTGCGCCCCGAGCTCACGCGCGCGCGCGGACAGCGGCGGCAGCTCGGTGTTCATCTCGGTCCACAGCCTCGCCGCGTCGAACGTCGGCGTGGCCAGCGAAACGAACGGAGACCTGCCCGTCAGCGCGAAGAACAAGAGCGCGCCGAGCGACCACACGTCCATCGTCGGCGCCGGAGCCGCGCCGCCGGCGAGCTCGACCGGCGCCCACCCGTACGCGATGGGCCCCGACGGCGGCGGCGCCGCGGCGCGCAGGGCCGCTACCCCGACATCGCTCACCGATACCGTCAAACCTGACACGAACACGTTGGACGGGACGAGCCCGCGGTGGACGATCGACGCGCCGTGGAGCCCGGACACGACCGCCGCCGCGCCCTTGAGGACCGCCACGGCGCGATCCTGCGCGAGCGGCCCGGTCGTCGACAGCTCGGCGCCGAGCGATCGCCCCTCGGCGAGCGCGGACAGCACGAACGGCGCGCCCGTCGACGCCTCGACGCCCGCGTCCCACACGCGCAGGACGCCGGGGACGTCGGCCGCGCGCTGCGCCTCGTGCAGGTACGCGTTCCAGGCGGACGTCCCAGAGAGCTCGGCGCGAAACAGCTTCAGAGCGTACTCGGCGCCGCTCGCGCGGTCGCGGGCGCGATGCACCTCGCCCATCGGCCCCTCGCCGATCGGCGCCGTGAGCTCGTAGCGGCCCGCGACGACGAGGCCCGACGCCAGCCTCACGGCGAGGCCTTCAGCGTGCCGAGCGCCTCTACGATGGCCGCGGCGTCGGCCTCGGCGCCGTCGGCGACGAAGCACACACCGACCACGGGCGAGCCGGAGAGCGCCCCCGCCACGGCGAGCGCCGTGCCGGACTTCTCCTTGCGCTTCGGGGCGGCGCCCTGCTTCTGCTTGCTGATCTCCCAGAGCCTGAGCTTCCCGTCGGCGAGCGTCTGATCGGGCCGCTTCCACCTGGCCTTGAGCGAAGGCGCCTTGATGCCGACGACCTCGAGCGACGCGGCGACCGTCGTGACCGCCGCTTGCTCCGCGTCGCTCTTGTCGGAGTCGCCCGCGATGAGCGCCATCACCGCGTCGCCGCTGCTGGAGACGGCGACCGTGCGCGTCGCCTCTCGCGCATAAGTCCAGCCCGCGGGCGGAGTGAACGCGAGCCCCTTGTCGCCGACCTTGACCTTCGTGTCCGCCGTCGCGCGGCAGCCCTCGGAGAGGGCCTCGCACTTCGGCGGAGGAGGCGGGGGAGGAGGCGGAGGCTTGGGTTCTTCGGTCACGGCGGGAGGGGGCTCGGGCGTCGGAGCCTCGGGGGGCTTCGGCTTGGAGCACGCCGCGACCAGCACCAACGACAAGAGGGAGAGAGCGCGCGAGTGGGACACGGGACGCCGCTTTGTACTACGTTTCGCCGCCCTCCCGCACAGCGCACATGTTCAAGAAGATCCTGATCGCCAACCGAGGCGAGATCGCCGTCCGCATCATCCGAGCCTGCCGCGAGCTCGGCGTCCGCAGCGTCGCCGTGCACTCGGAGGCCGACGCCGGCGCCTTGCACACGCGGCTCGCGGACGAGGCGGTGTGCATCGGCCCGGCCCCCGCGGCGAAGAGCTACCTCCACATCCCCGCGCTGATCAGCACGGCGGAGATCACGGGCGCCGACGCCGTGCACCCCGGCTACGGCTTCTTGTCCGAGAACGCGCACTTCGTCGAGGTCGTCGAGAAGTGCGGCCTCACGTTCATCGGGCCGAGCGCGGCCGCGATGCGCGCCTGGGGCGACAAGGTCACCGCGCGGGCGAACGCGAGGCGCTTCGGCCTGCCGCTGTTGCCGGGCTCGACGGCGCTCCAGTCCCCCGACGATGCCGTGCGGCGCGCGCGCGAGGTCGGCTTCCCGATCATCATCAAGGCGTCGGGCGGCGGCGGCGGTCGCGGCATGCGGGTCGTCCACGAGGAGGCGAGCGTCGCGCACGCGTTCGCCGCCGCGACGGCCGAGGCCGCCGCCAGCTTCAAGAACCCCGAGGTCTACCTCGAGAAGTACCTGGGCGAGCCGCGCCACATCGAGTTCCAGGTGCTCGCCGACAAGCACGGCGACGTCTGGACCCTCGGCGAGCGCGAGTGCTCGCTCCAGCGCCGCAACCAGAAGATCATCGAGGAGTCGCCGAGCCCCAACGTCGACGACGCGCTGCGCGCGAAGATGGGCGAGATCATCCGCACCGCGATGCGCGAGACGGGCTACACCGGCCTCGGGACGCTCGAGTTCTTGATGGACGAGCAGAAGAACCTGTTCTTCATGGAGATGAACACGCGCCTGCAGGTCGAGCACCCCGTGACCGAGGCGACCACCGGCGTCGATCTCGTCGAGCAGCAGATCCGCGCGGCCGCCGGCGAGAAGCTCGCGCTGCCCGACACGCGCGGCTGGAGCTTTCGAGGGCACGCGATCGAGTGCCGCATCAACGCCGAGGATCCGCGCACGTTCGCGCCGTGGCCGGGGCTCATCACCGAGTACCACCCGCCGGGCGGCGCCGGCGTGCGCGTCGACAGCGGAGTGTTCGGCGGCTTCCGTGTCCCGGCGGCGTACGACTCGCTGATCGCCAAGGTGATCACGCACGGAAAGACCCGCGACGAGGCGATCCGCCGCATGCGCCGCGCGCTCTCCGAGCTGATCGTCGGCGGGATCCGCACGAACATCTCGTTGCACCAGCAGCTGCTCGACGATCCCGAGGTCGTGGCGGGCAAGATGACGACGCGGACGATCGAGCGTCTGATCGCGCGGTCGTGAGCCCCGCATCCGCGCTCGCCCGCGCCGTCGACGCGCGCCTCCCGCAGCTCACACCGACGTCCGCGACGCGGCTCTTCACGGGCGAGCGCGAGGGAGGGCCGGGGCTCGTCGTCGACTGGCTCGGCGGCACCGTCGTCGTCTTCGAGCACGCGCGCGCGCCGCGGGGCGACGTCGACGAGCTCGTCGACACGCTCGCGCGTCGCCTGCCGGATGCGCGCGCGATCATCTGGAAATCTCGGCACGCCGACGAGCTCGCGCGCCGTCGCGGCGTCGTGGTGCGCGGCGACGAGCGCGCCGTCGCGCGGCGCGTGCTCGAGGACGGGGTCGCGTACGCGCTCGACGTCCGGGCCTTCCGCGACGGCAGCTTCTACGTCGACACGCGGCCCGTCCGCGCGTGGCTCCGCGACCACGCGCCAGGCAAGCGCGTGCTGAACCTGTTCGCCCACACGGGCAGCCTCGGCGTCGCGGCCGAGGCGGCCGGGGCGACCGAGGTCGTCCACGTCGATCGCGATCGCGCGGCGCTCTCCGTCGCGAAGACCTCGGCCTCGATGAACCGCCTCGCGATCGATCGGCGACGCTACGTGACGTCCGACGTGTTCCCGTACCTCGCGCGCGCCCGACGGGACGGCGCGCTCTTCGACGTCGTGGTGCTCGATCCGCCGTTCTTCTCGCAGACCTCGGGCGGGCGCGTCGACGTCGAGGGGCGCCTCGGTCCGCTGCTCGACAAGGTGCGCCCGCTGGTGGCTGACGGCGGCGCGCTCGCCGTCGTGGTCAACGCGCTGTTCGTGTCGGGCGCCGAGCTCGACGGCGAGCTGTCGCGGCTGGTCGCGGGAGGCTTCGCCGCGATCGAGGGGCGCCTCGACGCCCCCGACGACGTGGTGGGGCTCACGCCGACGCCCGACGCGCGCTGGTCGTGCGATCCCTCGCCGTGGGCGCACCCGACCAAGATCGCGGTGCTGCGCCTCCGCCGCAAGGACGGCCGTCGATGATCGCGACGCTGTTCGAGGACGCCGCGCTCGTGGCGGTCGACAAGCCGATCGGCACCGCGACGATCCGCGAGCGCGATCCCTCTGTCACGTGCCTCCACGTCGAGCTCGAGGAAGCGCGGGGCGAGCGGCTGTTCGTCGTTCACCGCCTCGACAAGGAGGTCTCGGGCGTCGTCATCTTCGCGCGGACCGCCGCGGCGCACCGCGCGCTGTCGATGGCGTTCGAGGCGAGGGAGGTCGACAAGCGCTACGCCGCGATCGTGCATGGTCCCCTCGAGCGCGACCGGGCGATCACGCTGTCGCTGCGAGAGTTCGGCTCGGGGCGGGTCGGCGTCGACGCGGTCCGGGGCAAGCCCAGCGAGACCCGCGTCGAGGTGCTCGAGCGGGGCGTCGACGTCACGCGCCTCGACGCGACGCCCTTCACCGGCAGACGTCACCAGCTGCGCGCGCACCTCTACGCGATCGGGCACCCGATCGTCGGCGACGTCAGGTATGGCGACAAGGCGCGGGCGACGGCCGAGCCACGG
Organism: Myxococcota bacterium; assembly: GCA_963169165.1. GTDB lineage: Bacteria > Myxococcota_A > Polyangia > Polyangiales > Polyangiaceae > JADLFU01. The sequence goes on from CAUJFL010000248.1 coordinate 19,805, forward strand.
CTGTTCCTTCACGCGCGCGAGCTCTCCGTGCCCCACCCCACGACCGGGCTCCGCCTCACGTTGAACTCGGTGGTCCCGGCCGCCTTCGGCGCGCGCATGCGGCGCTGAACGGTGCCCCGCTACCTCGCCGCGACCTGACACCCCACGCGGCGGAGGGCGAGCTGCTCCACCTCGAAGGGGAACCTCCCCTCCTCGCGGCTCCACTGTTGCACGCAATCGCCGACGCGCTCGACCCTGAACCGCACGCGGTCACCAGCCCTCGCCGCCGCGCAGGTCGAGGTCTCCACGACCATCGAGAGCCTGTCACCGACGACGCCCAGGGATCCTGTCGCTTCACATCTGTACGACTCCTCGCGGGCGAGGTTCAGCCAAAAGCCACCTCGAGGATCGACGCTGAGCTCGACCTCACGCCTCGTGTACGTCTGTCGATCGTCGACGACGCTCCCGTAGACGCTCGACGAGCCCCTCCACCTCCCGACCAGCGGCGCGAGCCTCGCGTCGAGCGAGACGGGCGCCGACGACGCCGGCGCGACCGGCGCCGCGAGCTGCGCGGAGGGAGCGGGCGCGCGGCGCGCGGACGCGCTCGACGGCGGCGACGGAGACGGCGCGGCGCCGCGATCGCAGCCCGCGACCACGGCGACCATCACCCGCGCGAACCTCGAAGGCAGCCCCACCCGCTCGACGATATCAGGCCACGGGCTCGACGCGGCCCCCGGTCACCGCCCTCCCCGCGGACCGCGCCCCGCGGCTCGCGATCACGCCCCCGATCGTCGCGCACCTCCGCTACGGTGGCGGGGCGCGCGCCGCCGAGCGGCGGCCGCTCTTGCATGCGCGCGAGCCCTCCGTGCCCCACCCCATGACTCGACAGCGCCCGACGGTCCCGGCGGTGTTCGCCCGACGGACGCGATGATCCTCGACGAGACGATCGACTCTCGCCTCGCGACGCTCTCCGCCGTCACGACCCTGGTCAAGGCGCGTCACACGATCGTGCCGGGCGCGCCGGGCGCGTTCACGGTCGCGGACGCGCTGCCCGTCTCGCGGCGCGCGACCGGCAGGGTCCGCGTCGAGGGCGTGATCGGCGAGGGCGGCATGGGCCGGGTCAACCTCGGCACGCAGCTCGCGCTCGGGCGACAGGTCGCGATCAAGACGCTGAAGCGCGAGGTCGCAGGAGAAGACGCCGAGCGAGGGCTGCTGCGCGAGGCGTGGATCACGGGCGCGCTCGAGCACCCGAACGTGATCCCGATCTACGATCTCGACGTCGACGCGGCCGGCGTGCCGTACTTCGTGATGAAGCGCGTCGAGGGCGCGTCGTGGCTCGAGCTGTTCGCGCGCGCCGACGAGATCGAGGCGCGCTTCGGCGAGTCTGACCCGCTCGCGTGGAACCTCGGCGTGCTCTCGGACGTCGCTCGCGCCGTCCATTTCGCCCACACGAAGGGCATCTTGCACCGCGATCTGAAGCCCGAGAACGTGATGATCGGCGCGCTCGGAGAAGCGTATCTCGTCGACTGGGGCATCGCCGTCGCGATCTCGGACGACGTCGATCCGCGGCTTCCGCGCGCGCGAGACGCCACCGAGCTCGCGGGCACGCCGAGCTACATGGCACCCGAGATGCTGTCGTCGGGCGCGGGGCTCGGCCCGCACACCGACGTCTACCTGCTCGGCGCGATCCTGTACGAGCTGTTCGTCGGCGAGCCCCCGCACCGCGGCGACCACATGCGCGCGCTGGTCGCGAGCATCGTGCTGTCCGAGCCGGAGATCCCCGCCCAGGTCCCCGACGAGATCGCCGCGATCATCCGCCGCGCGATGGCGCGCGAACCCGCCGCTCGCCACGCGAGCGCCGACGCGTTCCGCCGCGAGCTCGAGGGGTTCTTGAGGCACCGCGGCTCGACGCGGCTCTCGACGTCGTCGCTGGCGACCGCCGAGAGGCTCGCCGCCTCGGCGCGCGACGCGGGGCCCTCGGATCGCGCGCGCCTCTACGATCTGCTCGGCGAGTGCCGCTTCGGGTTTCGCGCGGCGAGAGAGGCCTGGGAGGGCAACCCCGACGTCGTCGAGGGGCTCGACCGCGCGCTCTGCGCCGTGATCGAGTACGAGCTCATCCAGCAGAACCCACGCGCCGCTGCCGCGCTGCTCGACGAGGTGACCTCGCCGCCCGCGCCGCTGGTCGAGCGGGTCCGCGCGCTGCTCGCCGATCGCGCGCTGCAAGAGGCCGAGGAGGCGCGGCTGCAGCAGGTCGGGCGCGAGATGGACCTCTCCCAGGGCTGGCGCACGCGCTCGTTCGTGGCCGGCACGCTCGGGACGACGTGGACGCTCCTCTGCCTCTTCGGGCCGCGCTACGAGCCGACGCCGACGCACCTCTCGTCGTTCGTGATGACGCTCGCGATGGCCGGCGTCATCGTGGTGGCCGGCCTCTGGGCGCGCGAGACCTTGACCCGAACGATCGTCAACCGGCGAGGCTACGCGACGCTGCTGGTGACCATCCTCGTGCAGCTGATCTTCGTCGCGGGCTGCGGGCCGCTCGGCCTCTCGGTGCACGCGTCACGGACGATGTACCTGTTCCTGTGGGGAACCGCGCTCGCGTACTCAACCATCCACATCGACAACCGCCTGTGGCCCGCGACGCTGGTGCCGTTCGCGAGCTTCTTCGCGGCGCTCCGCCTTCCCGACGCGTTGTATCCGCTGATGGCGCTCGGCAACCTCGTGTTCACCGTCAACGTGCTGGCGATCTGGATCCCGTGGCGGCAGGTGCTCCCGACGCGTCGATGAGGGGCGCGGTGGCGGCGGCGGCGCTCTCCGCGGCGCTGTGCGCATGCTCGCGTGACGAGCCGCTGGTCACGCCGCCGTCGCGCTCGTGCGAGACGCGCGTGTGGGCGCGCAGCCTCTCCGGCGCGCCGCCGCGGATCGTCGCCGATTTCACCGATGAGCTCCCCGTCGCGATGACGCCGTCACGGGACGGCTGGTACACGTGGGCGGGCGAGCTGTCGCCGGGTGAGCACACGTACACGTTCGACGAGGGAGGCGAGCGCGCGCCGGACCCGCTCGCCCCGCTCGGGGTGTTTCAAGGCGGGGAGTGGCGCAGCTTGATCGACGTCTCCGACTGCGCGAGCCCCGCGCTCGAGGTCGACTCCGCGCGCGCGTCGCCCGATCGCGTCGAGCTCCGCGCGCGCTTCGTCTCCGCCGGTCGCGAGCCCTCGAGCGTCGCCTCGGTGCGCGCGCCGCCGGGCTTCGAGGTGTCGTGGGACCCCGCGTCGGGCGCGGTGACGGCGATCGAGCGCGCCCCCCGGGCAGGCAAGCGGCGCGTCGCGCTCGACGCCGTCGTCGGGCGCGGACGGACGGCGCACGCCGAGGTGTCGCTGCTGGTGGGCGCTCGACACGCCGAGTGGCAGGACGCGATCGTGCTGCAGGTGCTCACCGATCGGCTGCGCGGCGCCGACGGACGCGCGCTCGCGACGCCGAAGACGCCCGGTCACCGCGCGGGCGGGACGCTCGATGGGGTGCGCGCGGCGCTGCCGTACATCGAGGCGCTGGGCGCCACGGCGCTGTGGCTCTCGCCGCTCTATCGAAACCCCACCGGCGCCTTCGCGGGGCGCGACGGGCACGCTTACGAGGCGTATCACGGCTACTGGCCGTCCTCGTCGCGCGAGGTCGACGAGGCGATCGGCGGCGAGCCCGCGCTCCGTCGCCTCGTCGAGGCGGCGCACGCCCGCGGGCTGTCGGTGCTCGCCGATCTCGTGCCCAACCACGTCCACGAGCAGCACCCTCGCTACGCGACGAGCGATCGCGACGGCGCGTTTCACGTCAGCGACGGGTGCGTGTGCGGCGCGCTCGGCTGCGACTGGGGGGCGAAGCTGCTCACGTGCTGGTTTGCGCCGTACCTGCCCGATGTTCGGCTCGAGGCCCCGCAGCAGATGCGCGCTGCGCGCGATGACGCCGTCTTCTGGATGCAGGAGTACGAGCTCGATGGCGCGCGGATCGACGCGGTGCCGATGATGCCGCGCGCGTCGACGCGCTACCTCGCCCGAGGGCTGCGTCAGCAGGCGGGCGCGCGCGAGCAGACGCTCGTGATGGGCGAGGTGTTCACCGGCGAAGGGGCCGGGGGGGTCGAGGAGATACGCTATTTCCTCGGGCCCGACGCGCTCGACTCCGCGTTCGATTTTCCGTTGATGTGGGCCGCGCGCGCCGCGCTGTCTGGCGCCGCCGGCCTCGACGGGATCGAGGCCGTGCTCGCCCACGAGGAGGGCGCCTGGGCAGGCTCGGGGACGCTGCCCGCGCGCATCCTCGGCAACCACGACGTGCCGCGCCTCGCGTCCGAGCTCGCGGGAGACAGGCTCGACGATCCGTGGGGCGCGCCGCCGCCCCAGACAGAGTCCCCGAGCGTGCTCGCGCGGATCGCGCTCGGGCACGCGCTGATCCTGACGCTGCCGGGGATCCCGGTCCTCTACCAGGGCGACGAGCTCGCGCTCGCCGGCGCGCAGGATCCCGACAACCGGCGCGTCCTGCCCGACGACGACGCGGTGTCGCCTGCGCGACGCTCGCTGCGCGCGCACGTGGCGTCGCTCACTCGGCTTCGCTCCTGCTCGCGGGCGCTGCGACGCGGCGCTCGGGCCCCGCTCGTCTCGGCGACTCGCGCGCTCGCCTATGCGCGCCGCGACGGAGACGACGAGGCGATCGTGGCGCTGTCGACCGAGGAGACGACGTCGTCCCTGTCGCTCTCGGTGACGGGCGAGTTCGTCGACGCGCTCACCGGAGACGCCTTCACGCTGCCGGGCCTGGTCACGCTGCCGCCGCTCTCCGCGCGCGTGCTCTTGCGCCGCGGAGACCCGTGCGCGATGCGCTGACCGGCTCGCGTCGACGCGTGGTACACGCGCCGGATGCTGTGCGGCAAGCAGGCGCTCGTCACGGGCGGCACGGGCGGGATCGGCCGAGAGATCGCGCGCGCGCTCGTCGGCGCGGGCGCGAGCGTGATCGTCACCGGCCGAGACGAGGCCGCGCTCGGGCGTGTCGCCGACGAGCTCGGCGTCGCCACGCGTAGGGTCGATCTCGCGGACCGCGCCGCGACCGAGGCGCTGGCGCGCGAGCTCGGACCAACTGACATTCTTGTCAACAACGCCGGCGTGGCCGACAGCGCGCCGCTCGCCCGCACCGGCGACGACGCGTGGGACCGAGCGCTCGCGATCAACGTGACCGCGCCGTTCGTGCTGTGCCGCGCGCTGCTGCCGCCGATGATGCGCCGAGGCTGGGGTCGCGTGGTCAACGTCGCGTCGAACGCGGGTCTCGTCGGCTACGCCTACACGTCGGCGTACGTGGCGTCGAAGCACGCGCTGGTCGGGCTGACGCGCGCGCTCGCCAAGGAGGCCGGCGCGTCGGGCGTCACCGTCAACGCGGTCTGCCCCGGGTTCGTCGACACGCCGATGACGGCGGACAGCACCGCCCGCATCGCCGAGAAGACCGGGGGCACCGTCGACGACGCGCGCGCGCGCCTGGCGGCCATGACGCCGCAGCGCCGCCTCTTCACCCCCGCCGAGGTGGCCGCGCTCGTGCTCGCGCTCGCTTCGCCGTCTTCGCCTGGGCTCAACGGCGCGGCGATCCCGCTGGACGGCGGCCAGACCGCGTGAGCCGCCCGCGACCAGCCCCGCCGAGCCGCGCGCGCCGCGTCGTCGCGGTCGTGGCGTCGCTCTTCGCGCCGGGCGCGGGGCACGCGCTGCTGGGCGCGCCGGGCTGGGCGCTCGCGTTCTCGCTGGTCGCGCCGTTCTTCACCGGGCTCGCGCTGCGCCTGGGGTGGCGCGGCCTGGTGATCGCCGCCCTGCTCCGCGGCGTGGCGGCCGTACACGCCGCGCGCTTGCTGACGCTGCCGGGCGCTGGGCCGAAGGGAGCGCGCGCCGTCATGCTGGTCGCGGCGACAGCGGCGGTCGGGCTGTTCACCCAGATGGCCGGCGAGCGCTCGGGGTTCCCGCCACGGTGAGGATCGAGTCAGGCCCTGACGCGACGCCCTTACCCCGTCCAGAGATGCCGCTCCGCGACGGCGGCGCGCTCCTGCTCGGACAGGCCGTATCCGGTCACCCAGCGCGGAAGGGCGCGCAGGCGGCCGAGAGCGTCGGCAGGCGTCGGGATCGCGCGCGGGTGACCCGACCTTCACTTGCGGCATCACCGGCCGCCGAACGTCACGAAGCCCTTGATAGTGCAACCAGCGGACGAGCGACGAGCTCAGCGGCGCGACGACGGCCCACCTCGGCGTCGCTGGATGACAGCGGCTACGTCGTGTACTCGGCGTTGACCTCGATGTAGCGATAGCCGAGATCGCTGGTCATCAGCGCGAAGTCTCCGTCGCCGTCCGCAAGTGACAGTGACAGCTCGACGTCTTCTCCGGCCATCGCGCGGGACACCGAGGCGCGATCGTACGGGACCGGCGCGCCGTCACGGAACACGACGACGCCCTGGATCGCGCAGCCGAGCCGCCCGATGTCGATCACCTCGCGCGCGTTGGCGACCTGGCTGGTGAACCTGCCCCAGTTGGGATCGTTGCCGAACAGCGCGGTGCGGACGAGGGCCGAGGTCGCGACCTTGGCCGCTATCGCCTTCGCGGCGTCTCGCGACGCGGCGCCGGTCACCCGGATGGTGGTGACCTTGGTCGCGCCCTCTCCGTCGCGAGCGATGAGCCACGCGAGCCGTCGGCTGACGTCCTCGAGCGCGGCGGCGACGGCCGGCTCGGCAGGTCGGCGGCCGGTCGACATCAAGAAGAAGGTGTCGTTGGTCGAGGGGTGAGAGTCGACGTGGACCGCGTTGAAGCTCACGTCGGCCACGCGCCGCACGACCGCGTCCGCGTCGTCGAGCGCGGCGTCGGTCGCGACGAACGCGAGCATCGTGGCCATGTCGGGCTGGATCATCCCAGCGCCCTTGCACG
>CAUJFL010000249.1 GCA_963169165.1 Myxococcota bacterium
GCGGCCCCAGCGTCGCGGTGCCGTCGCGCAGCGTGAGCTGCTCCCGCGGGAACGTCGTGACGAGATCCTCTGCGAGCACGACGCGCGCGCCCCCGACCGGAGGCGCGTCGGGGCCGTCGCCGTCGGTGACCTTGACCGTGACCTTGCGACCCTCGCCGAGCCGCAGCTCGACAGGCTTCAGCTCGCCGCGCTCGAGGGAGACGCCGATCTCGGTGTCGCTCGCCCACGAGTCGAGGCTGGCGGAGAGCTGGTAGACCCCGCGCGGCAGGCCGGGGACGCGAGCCTCGCCGCGCGCGTCGGTCTGCACCGAGCGGGCAGGCTGCAGCCGCGGGCCGCCGACGAGCACCGTCGCGCCGACGGCGGGCTCACCAGAGGGGGTCTTCACCTCGATCACGAAGGTGCCCAGCGCCCTCAGCACGATCGTGGCGGGCGAGGTGGACACGCCGCTCTTGGAGGCGACCTCGAGGCCGGGCTTGTGCGCGCGCAGGAGCCACGGAGGCGGGCCGAGCCGCGCGAAGCTCGCCGCGCCGTCGCCGCCGCTGCGCGCGAGGAAGGGGAGCGGATCCGCGCCGCGCGCCTCGACCGTCGCGCCCGCGATCGCGGCTCCGTCCTCGTCGACCACCCGCACGACGAGCTCGCTCGCGGGACGCAGCGTGAGCCGCAGCGACCTGGGATCGGCGAGCAGCACGGCGCGCGTCGAGGCTCGCTGGCGTCCCGGCGCCTCCGCGAGCACCCACACCTCGCCCCGCGCGATCCCCACGAACGTCGCGCGCCCGGCGCGGTCGGTGGTGCGCGCCCCGACGAGGTACGCCTGCTCGCCCACGATCGAGAAGACCGTCACCGTGGCGCCCTCGACCGTCGCGCCGCCCTCGGTCACGACCTCGATGCGCGCGCGCGCGTCGCGCCCCTCGGGGACCTCGGGCGCGAGCGGCGCCGTCACGCGCGGCACGATCAGCCGCACCGCCCGGGTGTCGCGCAGCCCCGACGTGAACAGCAGCACCACCAGCGCCGCCAGCGCCAGCGAGACCGCGCGGAGCCACGCCTCGACGCTCGAGCCGGGCCCGGTCGTCACCGCTTCTTCGAGGTGCCGGCGCGCCTCGACGCGGCGGCGACCTCGGCCTCGTCGTCGAGCTCGAGGTCATCGGCGTCCCGCGTCGCGGCGACGCGCAGCCTCGGCGCCTCGGCGGGCGCGGGCGTGTTGTCGAGCTCGAACAGCAGCGCGAGCGGCACGACGACGAACGCGAGATAGGCGATGGAGACGGGCTCGGCGGTCGCGCCGCCGACGCGCGCGAGCAGCGACGGCTCGAGGTGGACGAACCTGAGCGCGGCCCACAACAAGCCAAACGAGACCGCGACGCCGATGACCGTGCGCAGCGCCGCCTCGAGCAGCGCCCCCGGCTTCCACAGGGCCTTGCCGCCGACGAGCGCGATGGCGAGCGCGCCCGCCGCGGCGCCCACGTAGGCGAGCCACGGCGCGACGCTGGCCTGGCCGAGCCCCATGACGAACGCGGCGCCGAGCGCGCCGAGGACCAGCGCCGCCTTCACGAGCCCGAGGACCAAGCGGCCGAGCATCGCCGCACCCTGACGATGCCTCGCCCCTCCGTCAACCGCGATGCCGGGTGAAGAAGCGTGAACGAGGGGTCAGAAGGCGCAGGTGCCTCGGGCGAGGCAGCCGTGACTGGCGGGGTGAGAGAGGTAGTAGACGTCGCGCCCGCCGGTCCCGACGAACCGCGCGGCGAGGTTGGCGAGGTACGTCGCGTTGTCCCAGGCCTGGCATGGCGCCGGGTTGTAGAACGCGTGCTGCCCCTCGGGGCGGATGTACGCGGCGGTGAACGCCACGACGCGCTCGTCGGCGCTCCACGCGCCCTGATCGCTCGCGCGCCTCGGCGCGCCGAGCAGCCGCGGCGCCCACACCTCTTCGAGCTCGGACGGCGCCGCTGCACGCGCGCGGCGGGCGAGCCGCAGCGGAGTGGTCAGTCGCTGCTCGTCGAACGGCTGGGCTCCCTCGTCGAGATCGTCGACGTCGAACAGCGCCTCGTCGCACGTCGCCTTCGACAAGGTCGTCGTGCAGAAGCTGTCGTGTGACTTGTCGCCGCAGCGCTGGTCTCCGAAGCAACCAGAGGAGGCGTCGCACCGCGGCCTGCACGCGGGGCTCGCGTCGACCGGCAGCTCGTTGGCGCGGCACGACGGGCCCGCGGGGTGCCGCGCGAGGTGCGCGACGCCCTCGACCACGTGACGCTCGATGAGCACACGGTTCGGCGTGCGGCCGCCGAGCGCGTCGAACAGCGCGCCGGGGGTCGCGTACGACGCCCACTCGGGGAAGCGCGCCGCCTGGTCGGGCCGGAAGAACGGGACCGCGCCCGCCGCGCGCCCGAGCGCGACGCCGGTGCTGATGGGGACCGTCTGGTCTCCCGCCTCGGCGATCACCATCAGCCCGCGCGGCGAAGCGAGGCCGCCGCGGCGGGCGTCGGTGATGGGTGACATGGCGTACTTGGGCGCGAACGAGATGGGATCGGCAGGATCGAGCGCGGTCTGCGTCAGCTGCAAGAAGCGCCGGAGATCGGGCGATCCTCTCCGCAGGCCGAGCCCGTCGGCGGGGAAGCGGAGGTAGTCACCGGCGGCCCAGCGCTCTCCCTCGAACAGCAGGCACCCGTCGGCAGAGGGGCACGCGTCGCTCGTGTCGAGGCCCTTGCCGAAGCGCTCGATGAACTGCCGCACGGTCGCGCCCGCCACGGGCTGGCAAGCGCCATAGTCGGTGACCTGGTGGGCGCCGTCGAGGAAGGTGAGCGTCAGGTAGTCGCCGCGCGTGGCGGGCACGCCGACGCGAAACCGGCCCTCCTTCGTCAGCGTGGCGCAGCGGCGTTCGCCGTTGGCTTCGTTATGAACGATGACAGTCATCGGGCGATCTCCGTCGCGCGGCGCGCAGGCGAACTCTTGCTCGCGCGCCTTGTTGACTGACGTCATGACGAAGCGCAGCGACAGCTCGTCGGCGGCGCAGCGCGTGCTCTTCTGCGAGAGGCCGCTCGCCGGCACCGACACGACGAGCGGCCCGAGCGTGCGCAGCACCGAGGCGTTGACGACCTCCCGCTCGTTGGACCTGACGATGACGTCGGTGAGCCCGCCGCCCGGC
>CAUJFL010000250.1 GCA_963169165.1 Myxococcota bacterium
GCGCCGCGCCCGCGAGCGCGCGGGTCACCTTGCCGCGCAGCTCGAGCTCTCCCTTGGCGCGAGGACGGAGCGTGAGCGTCGACAGGGCCGCGTCGATGATCGGATCGGCGAGGGCGCGCTCGACGTCGACCCGCAGCCGCTCGACCGTCACCTCGCCGGTCGCGTCGGCGTAGGTCCGCGCGGCGAGCAGGGGGCCGCCGAGGTTGGCGCGCGCCTTCGCGTCGAGCGAGACGAGGGCGCCGCTCGGCTCACCTCCGAGCGCCGCGGAGAGGCTCATGTCCGCCGCGCCGCCCCGGATCTTCGCGCGGACGGTGCCGCCCACCTTGAACGGCACGAGCAGCGCCTCGAGCCCCTCGACGCTCACCACCGCGTCGCCCGAGCGCTCGGCGCCCTCGCCCGCGAGCGTCGCGTCGAAGGTCGCGCGACCGGCCGTGACCCCCAGCGCGGGCAGCGCGCGCGCCAGCTTGGCGAGGTCGACGTCGCCGCGCAGGGAGCCCGAGAGCCCGCCGACGGCCACGACGAGGTCGCCCTCCGCGTGGCCGGCGTCGCCGTCGAGCTTGACCGCGCGCAGCGCGACCCGCGACGGCGACGCGTCGATCCCCGCGACCGTGACGTCGCTTCGCACGCCGCCCTTCGCCAGCGTCGCCCGAAGGTTCGAGACCCGGACACGGCCGCGCGCGCTCAGATCGCCGCCGACCTTCAGCTCGCTCCAGCGCGGATCGATCAGCGTGACCTCGGCGTGCGGCGCGCTCGGTGAGCCCACGAGGCGCGCGCGAGCCCGCTCGATCGCGAAGCCTCCCAGCGTCAACGCGCCGCCGTCGACCGTCGCGTCGAGGTAAGGTTTGTTGAATGGTCCCGAGAGGCGCGCGCGCACCGTGCCGTGGGCCAGCTTGGTCGTGCCCTTGCCGACGCCGCGCACGTCGGCGGTGGCGTCGGCCTCGAAGCCGTTGCGGTCCACGCGGGCGCGGACCTTGCCGCTGACCGATCCCTGCGCGGCGCCGCGGAGCCTCGGGAGCGCGGCGAGGCTCGCGGCCGCGACGTCCGCGTCGAGCGTCGCGACGAGGCCCCTGGGATCGACGGTGTAGCGAGCCTCGATCGACGCCGCCGGCTCGTACACGGTCGCGCGCCCGGTCACCCCCGACTTGGTCCACGTCGCGACGATCCGCGCGGACGGCACGATCTGCTCTCCCACGGAGAACGGGAACGTCAGCGCGTCGACGTCGAGCCGCGCGCCGCTCGACTCGACGGACGCCGTCACCTTCGCGTCGCCGCCGAGGCTCATCGGGGGAGACGAGGCCGAGAACGCGCGCGGATCCAGATCACGCACCGACAGCTCCGCGGCGAGGCGGAGCGCGCCCTCGGTCGACAGGCGCCCCGCGGCGCGCACCTCGCCCGGCCCGACCACCGCGCGCGCGTCGACGCCGAGCTCGCGGAGGGGCCCCTTGGCGCGGACGCGCAGCGAGAACGGCTCCTCGAGCGGCGCCGAGGGCGCGAGCGAGCGCAGCGCCTCGGGGGTCACGCGCGGGCTCTCGAGGGTCGCGTCGAGGGCGTCGCCCGCGAGCTCGAAGGCGACGTTGACCGGCACCGCGCCGAGCCGTCCGGCGAAGCTCGAGCCCATCCTCGGGTGGGCGCCGGCCTCGGGCGCGACGCGCAGATGGAAGTCGACGGTGCCCTGCGGATCGAGCGGGGCCAGCGCCTTCGCGACGATCCCGAAGCGCTCGACGTCGAGGGCCACGCCCGCGGCGGAGGTGACCGAGAGGCTGGCGGTGGCGCGCGAGCCGGTCGCGTCCACCTCGAACCCGGGCACGACCGCCCCGGACGCGCGCAGGCGTGAGACCGCGAGCTTCGGGAGCTCTATCGCGTATGGCTTCGGGGCCTTCGGGGTCGGAGGCTTCTTTGGCGGCGGCTTCGGCCTGAGCGCGAACGCCTCGGCGACGCGCGGGATGCCCGACGGTCCTGCCTCGACGAGCACCTCGACGTCGTCGACGACGATCTCGTCGACGTGCACGCGCAGCGTCGACGAGAAGAGCAGCTCGACCAGCAGATCGAGCACCTTGACCCGCGCGTGGACCCCCCTCGCGTGGACCACGCGTCGGCCGCTCGCGTCGAACATCTCGGCCTCTCCCACGTCGAGCGCGTCGAACCCGAGGTGGTCGACGCGGTGGACGGCGAGCCTCCCGGCGAAGGTGGTCGCGAGCGCGCGCGTGGTCAGGTCCGCCGCGAGCCGCCTCGTGACCGGGAGATCGCCGTGCGCGACGATCGCGCCCGCGAACGACGCCGCGAACAGCGCGCTCGCCGCCGTCGCGCCGAGCACGCGGTGCAGCGTGGTCAGCAGGCGCACGCGGCCCCTCTCGGTCTCGGGTCTCTCTCGGGCATCCGCGTGCGGCGCAGTGTAGCCGACAACGCGCGCGTTCTCCCGCTCGCGCCCGCGGCGAGGCGCTCCCGCGCTCCGCGCTCCACCGCGATCAATCACGGCGCCCGCGTCGGCGCGGTGCTAGCGAGGCCTCTCCTCGACGTCATGCGAATGAAGCTCCTCGGGTCGTCGGCGCTCGTCGCCCTCTCGCTCATCACGCTCGGCTTCGTCGGTTGCGGCGGAGACTCGGACGGCGCCGCGCCTCCCACCCCGCCGCCCGCGGCTCGCGCTTACCAGGTCGCGCGCGGCTTCGTCCGCGATCCCGAGGGGCGGGCGGTCGTCCTGCGCGGCGTGAACCTCGCCAACGCGCACAAGCACGCTCCCTACTTCGGTCCGCACACCGAGGCCGATTTCGCGCGAATCTCGCAGGAATTTGGCATGAATTCGATCCGCCTGCTCGTCGAGTGGGCCGCCGTCGAGCCGCAGAGAGGAAAGTTCGACGGCGCGTACCTCGACGCGCTGGCCGAGCGGGTCACGTGGGCCAAGCGCGCGGGGCTGCTCGTGATCGTCGACATGCACCAGGACATCTATGGCGAGGGCTTCGACGGCAACGGCGCGCCGCGCTGGACCTGCGACAAGGCGCGCTACGACGCGTTCGTCCCCGCCAAGTCGTGGTTCTTCAGCTACCTCGATCCCAACGTGATCGCCTGCTTCGACGGGCTGTGGACCTCGCCCGAGCTGCAGGACTCGTACGCCGAGGCGGTCGCGGCGGTCGCGCGGCGCGTCCGCGATGACGAGGTCGTGATCGGCTACGACGTGATGAACGAGCCGTTCTGGGGCTCGCAGCCGACCGTGACGTTCGAGCCGAGCGTGCTCGGGCCGTTCTACGCGCGCGTGATGGACCGCGTGCGCAAGGACAGCCCGTCCGCGATCGCGTTCCTCGAGCCGGCGGCCACGCGCAACCTCGGGCTCGCGACGCAGTTCGAGCGGATGCCGGTCGAGCAGGCCGTCTACGCGCCGCACGCTTACGACACGACCGCCGAACAAGGAAAGGGCTTCTCCGCCGCGGCGAAGAGCGCCTACCTGTCTCGCATCGCGAAGTACAAGGTCGAGGCGGACGAGTTCGGCACGCCGCTGTGGATCGGCGAGTACGGCGGCACGTCGGGCTCGACGGGCATCATCGAGTACCTCGACGCCGCCTACGAGGGAGCGGGCATGGCTGGCGCCGGCAGCATGCTGTGGTCGTACGACTTCGACGGGGGCTACGGCCTCGTCAACGCCGACCGCACCGACAAGCCCGCGATCCTCGACGTCGTCGTGCGCCCGGTGCCGCGCCGGGTCGCCGGCGACGCGGTCGACTACGCGTTCGACTCGAAGACGCGTGTGTTCACGACGTCCTTCGCTCCGGTCGCGAGCATCACCGCGCCGACCGAGCTCGTCGCCCCCGCGCGCGTCTATCCGAGCGGCTTCGACGTCGACTGTGGCGACTGCGCGTTCGAGCGCGACGGCGACGTCGTGCGCGTGACCCGGGTGCCCGCCGCGCCGCGGGTCACGGTCAAGCTCACGCCTCGCTGACCTCGACGAGGTGGCGCTCGAGCACCCGGCGCACGTCGTCGGGCATCTCGCACGAGCGCATCGCCACGAGATCGCTCGTCACGACCGTGTGGGTGACCACCGCGACGTGGCGGTCGCCGCTCGCGAAGACATAGCGAAGATCCGCGCTGCGCCCGCCGACGCGCGTCGCCGTCGTCTCGATGCGAAAGGACTCGCCGTACCGGAGCGGCGACGCGTACTCGGCCGCTGTCTTCACCGCGGGCAGCCCCACCCTGCGCGTCATGATCAGCCCCGCGTAGCCGCCGTCGACGTCGGCGAAGAACGCCTCCATCGCCTCGTGCGCGTAGGCGAAGAACCTCGCGAAGAAGACGATCCCGGCCGCGTCGACCTCCTCGAAGCGCACCGAGCGCGCGAGCGTGATCATCGACGCCCCAGATCTCGAAGGACGACGTCCGCCGCGTTGTGCCCCGCCGCGCCGATGACGCTCCCGGCCGGGTGGCAGCCCGCGCTGGCGGCGTACAGCCCCGCGACGGGCCAGCGGTACGGCGCGCGATCGGCGAACGCGAAGCAGTTGTCGACGTGGTGGATGTGTCCCATCGAGATGCCGAAGTGCGCCTCGATCTTGGGCGGCGGCAAGGCGAACACGTCGACCACGCGCTCGCTGGTGCCGGGCGCGAAGCGGTCGCAGATCGACAAGAGCTGCGCGACATAGCGCGCCTCCTCGGCCTCCCACGTCGAGCCCGCGATCGTGTGCGGCACCCACTGCACGAACAGCGCAGAGTTGTGGCGGCCCTCGGCGTCGCGGAGCGACGGGTCGACCGTGGTGTGAAAGTACCACTCGATCGTCGGTGACTCGGGCAGGCGCCCGACCATCACGTCGGCGAAGCTCCGCTCGAGCGACCCGAGCACGTCTCCTTGGTCGGGCAGCAGGTGGATCGTCGGCGCGAAGCCCGCGGGGGGGTCCGGCAGGCACGTGAACGTCGGCAGCTCGGCGAACGCGAGGTTCACCTTCATCGTGGTGCCAGGTCGCTTCATCGCCGCGAGCCGCGCCGAGAACGCGGCGGGCAGCGCGTCTCCGACGAGGGAGGCCAGCCGGAACGGATCGGCGCCCGACACCACGACCTCGGTGTCGATCCGCCTGCCGCTCTTCGTGAACACGCCCGTGACGCGCCCCGCGGTCACGTCGAGGGCGCTGACGCCGTCTCCGCACTCGATCGCGACGCCGCGACGCATCGCCGCCTCGGACAGCACCCGCGCGACCGTGCCCATGCCGCCCTCGACGATCATCCAGGTGCCGTCTGAGCCCGGGAGCCTGCACATGTTGTGGACGAGGAAATTGTGACCAGAGCCCTTGGTCGACCACGTCCCCGTGAGGCCGGAGAGGCCGTCGGTAACCGCGTACATCGCCTTCAGCAGGTCGCTCTCGAAGCCGAACCTGTCGAGGTACTCGCCGACCGATCCGCGGCACAACGAGACGAACGTGTCGCGCAGCGCGGGCCTCACGTAGCGCGCGGCGGTCTCCTCGACGGTGCCGGGCTCGGCGAGCCACGAGGGAGCGACGTCGTCGCGCAGCTGCGCGAGCTCGGCGGAGAGCGCCTCGTTCGCGCGGACGTCGGCGACGGAGAACCACCGCTCGAGCTGCGACCGCGTGACCGCGTGATCGCGGCCGAACAGGAGGTGAGCGTCGCGCGTGGTGGGCAGGAAATAGTGCGGATCGCGCCGGAGCGTGGGGAACGTCACGCCGAGGCGCGCCGGCAGCTCCGGCGGCATCACGCCGAGCAGGTACGCGCCGGTCGACGTCCCGAGGCCGGGCGCCCTCGCGAACGGACGCTCGGTGCGCGTCGCGCCGCCGAGCACCGGCTTGTCCTCGAGCACCAGCACGGACAGGCCCGCGTCCGCGAGCAGGTTCGCGGCCACCAGGCCGTTGTGCCCGGCGCCCACCACGACGACGTCATACGCGCGCTGCATCGCGGCGCGAGTCTGCCCCGGCTCGCGGGGCGGGTCACCCCCGATGCTCCCGCGCGACGCCGACGCGCCGATGTGCGAAGCCGCGACGCATGAACATTCAAGGCAAGGGCTGTCTGGTCTCGGGTGGCGCCTCCGGGCTCGGCGCGGCGACCGCGCGCGCGCTCGTCGCGAAGGGCGCGAAGGTGGTCATCGCGGATCGCGCGAAGGAGCCCGGAGAGGCGCTCGCGAAGGAGCTCGGCGAGGCGTGCGCGTTCGCCGAGTGCGACGTGACTGACGAAGCGGCCGTGAAGGCCGCGGTCGAGCTCGCGGTCACCCGCTTCGGGAACCTGTCGATCGTCGCGGGCTGCGCGGGGATCGGCTTCGCGGGACGCGTGCTCGGCAAGGAGGGCCCGATGCCGCTCGACTGGTTCAAGAAGACCGTCGAGATCAACCTGATCGGGATGTTCAACCTCACCCGCCTCGCGGCCGCCGCGATGCAGGGCAACGCGCCCGACGCCGAGGGCGAGCGCGGCGTGGTCGTGCTGACGGCGTCGGTCGCCGCGTACGACGGGCAGATCGGGCAGGCCGCCTACTCGGCGTCGAAGGCGGGCGTGGTCGGCATGACGCTGCCGATCGCGCGCGAGCTCGCGAAGTTCGGCGTGCGCGTCCTGACCATCGCGCCAGGCATCTTCGACACGCCGATGCTCGCCGCGCTCCCGGAGGACGCGCGCAAGTCGCTCGGCGCGCAGGTCCCGTTCCCGCCGAGGCTCGGGCGCCCGGCCGAGTTCGCCGCGCTGGTCTGCCACATCGCGGAGAACACGATGCTCAACGGCGAGACGATCCGCCTCGACGGCGCCATCCGCATGGCCGCGAAGTTAGGGATCGCGCGGAGGCGCGGCCGCGACCGCGCGCGCGCACAGGCGACGCTCGATCCTCGACAGCATCGCGCGCTGGTCGCGGGACATGCCGATCCTCGGGCGGCGCGCGCGCATCAGCGCCTCGGCCTCGTCGGCGCTGGCTGCGTGGCCTCGCGCCATCAGCACCGCCGCCATCACCATCGCGCTGCGGCCGTGCCCAGCCGCGCAGTGGATCGCGACCACGCGGTGCCCGTCGACGTAGCGTGCGAGCTCGAGCACGGACGCGAGCCGCGGCGCCGCGCCGTCCAGCGTCGGGATCGGCAGGTACTCGGCGTCGCCCGGGATGCGCGGCAGCTCGGCCGTGAGATCGACCACGGTCGTCGTCCCCTCCGGCAGACGCGGCGCGCGGCGCCCGAGGTACAGCCCCGGCGCGATCTCGTCCCAGTCATTCTCGCGAGAGACGCGGGGCACCAGCCACACGAGCAGGCTGGTCACGGCGAGGTACGGCCCGAACAGCGCCCACGTCGCGAGCGGCAGCGCGCCGTCGCGCCGCTTGCCGAACACGCGCGGCTCGTTGGCGGCGTACGCCGCCGCGACCGCCTGGGTCGACAGCCCGAGCCACCCGAGCGGCGGGAGCCCCCACGGCCTCGTGACCATCCCGGCGAAGAGGAGCGCCACGCCGAGGCAGAACAGCCACCACGCGAGCCACAGCCGCGACGACATCAGAAGATCGTCAACGACAGCGCGTAGGTGCCCGCGGCCCCCTCGAAGCCGTCGACGGCGAGCCAGATCGGCGCGCCGCTCTGGACGGGCACGTCGACGCGCTCCTTGCCGTTGCCGATCACGTCGTCGCACGCGAGCTCGACGCTCGACGAGCCGAAGCACGCGACCCGCCGCGCGTACAACACCGCGTCGAAGCTCGCCGTCGTGATCTCGGCGCGCAGCGTGCCGGTCACGTGCGGCACGATCTGATAGAAGCGCTCCTTCGCGGTGTCACCGCCGCACGAGCCCTGATCGTAGCTCGCGTAGCCCGCCGTCGTGCCCGAGACGAGGGTCGCGTCGTCGAAGACATGCACCTCTTGCCCGGGGCAGTCGCCGTCGAGCGGAGACTGCTCGACCTTGCAAGCGAAGCAGCCGTCGCCGCTCGTCGAGTTCTTGTCGTCGCACTGCTCGCCCTTCGTGACCACGCCGTCTCCGCAGCCGGACGTCGACAGCGACAGCGACAGCGCGTACGCCCCCGAGGAGCCCGACTGGCCGTCGACGACCACGCTGTAGGTCGTGCCCGCGATCACCGCGAACGAGACCTTCTCGGCCCCGGCCGCGCCCGCGCTCGCGCTGCACGCGACCTGTGGCCCGGTCGTGCACGCGCCGCTCCGCGCGAACAGCACGCCATCGAACGGCGCCGTCGGCGACAGCTCGGCGGTCAGCGTCCCGCTCGCGCCAGGGGTGACCGCGTACACGACGTCGTTGGTCGAATTGGTCTTGTCGCACGGCGGCGCGCCGACGACGTCGGCCTTGGCCTTCGAGGTGTCCCCGGTGATCGTGGTGGTCGCGTCGGCCGCGAGCGCCACGGGCTTGCCGGGGCACTTGTCGCCCTCGACCGTCGCGGGCGGCGCGACCGAAAGCGAGAGCTCGAACTCTCCGTCCGTCGTCGCGGCGTCGACCATCAACCACACCGGCTGAGCCGCCGTGACCGCGAGCGTGCCAGACTCGGCGCCGCTCGCGCCCGTGTCGTTCACGCACAGCGTCGGCGTCGCCGTCCCGCACGCCCCCGACCAGCCGACGACCGACGCGTCGAGCGCGCCCTTGCCCTGCAGCTTCGCTGTCAACGTGCCGCTGATCGTGGAGGTGACCTGGTAGACGACGTCGCCGCCCTTCCCGCTGGCGCAGGGGGCCATGTAGTGATCGGAGGCGCCGACTGTCGTGCCCGAGATGACGGTGTCAGCGCCGGGCGAGACCGCGACGACAGTGCCCGGGCACACATCGTTTGGCACCGCGAGCCCCCCGCCCGCGCCGGCGCCCGGCTGTCCCGCCTTGCCCGCTTGGGCCGCGCCCGCTTGACCTGTGCCCGCTTGACCAGCGCTCGGCTGCCCGCCCCCGCCACCCGCGCCCGCCTTACCCGCGACGCCCGATGTGCCCGCTTGACCCGACGCGTTGACGCCACCTTGGCCGCCGCCGGGCTGTCCCGCCGCGCCCCCTTGGCCCGCGCCGCCTCCCTCACAAACACAACCTCCGTAGCGCGCGCCGTCGTCGGCGCACTGCTTCGTGCCCTCGGACTTGTCGGCGCAGGTGCAGAGCTCGAAATTGCCTGGATCGCAGAGACACGGTCCGAGCGTGGGGCCCGTCGCGCCGCACTGCTGGAGGCCCGAGGCGCCGTCCGGCATGCGACAGAACACGTACTCGTCGGGCTTGCAGCTGATGGCGCCTGGAGGTTGCGTCGGCGAGTCGTCGACGCCGCTGCCACCACCGGCGCAGCCGACGAGCAGCAAGAGGGTCCAGAAGTAAGTGCGAGGCATGGCGACCCCATCGTCTACCACGCAGCGCGAGCACGAGCAGCGCCACGGCGAGCGCGGCCGGGCGCCCCTGGGTCGAGGCGACGTTGCAGCCCCCGCCGTCGTCGCTCGGCGCCGGGCTCTCGGCGCAGTCCGGCGAGAAGCCGTTCACCGGGGACGTCGAGCACACGGCCTCGCGCGTCGCCGGGTAGGCCACGCAGACCGCGTCGACGTCGTCGGGAGACAGCGTCCGCAGATCGGTCGTGCCGCGGTCATAGGTCGCGTACATCGTCGCGTTCGGGTCCGCCGAGTGTGACAGGCCGAGCGCGTGGCCGAGCTCGTGCGTGAGGATCGACTCGAGATCGTATTTGACCCCGAGATCTCCCGTGGTGACAGGGTTCTGCGCGGTGTTGAGCTCGGTGTCGCTGTCGAGGATCTCTCCCGTTTCGACGTCGTACGTGACCGTCGTGAAGCCGAGCGTGTTCTCCGCGCCCTGGTGCGGCCACGCGTCGTCGCGGAACATGATCACGTTGGCGTTGGGCAGGCCGCGCCGGTAGCCCACCGGGCACGACGAGGGCGCGAGGCGTGCCCACGCGAACGAGGCCGTCTCGTCGCCCTCGCAGCGCAGCGCGCTCCACGCGCCCATCGACGCCGCGAGCACGCGCTCGACCTCGGCCGCGTCGAGGTTGCGTGTCCCGCTCGGGTGCAGGCTCAAGCCAGGACACGACGAGCGCCACGCGAGCGGCTGGCCCGTCAGCTTGCAGCCCTCCTCGTCGCGGGGGCAGTCGGTCTTGCGCGGATCGCAGGTCGTCGAGCGGCAGTACGCGGCGGCCTCGCCGCCCACGCACGACAGCGCGACGAGCGTCGCGAGGGCGAGCGGGCGCGACGGCATCAGTCCCCGCGCAGCCGAGAGAACACCGCGTGATCGAGCCACCGACCGTTCACGTACTCGGCCTGCCGCGCGAGCCCCTCGAAGTGAAAGCCGAGGCGACGGATCACGCCGAGCGAGCGGTGGTTCTCCGTCGACGCCGCGACGCGGAGGCGGTTGGCCTGCAGCTGGCGAAACGCCCACAGGACGACCGCGCCGGCCGCCTCGGTCATCAACCCAGCGCCTCCGACGTCGCTCCGCAGCCAGTAGCCGAGATCGGCCGCGAGGTTCTGGTGAGACAGCGACTCGAGGCTCACGACGCCGACCAGCTTCCGACGCTGGCGCTCGCGCACGCCGAACCGAAGCGCGCGCGACACGTCCCAGTCCTCGACGGACGACTCGATGTAGCGGTGCGCGGCCGACGACGACGTGATCCCAGGCACCCACGGGAGCCAGGGCTCGAGGTAGAGGCGGCATGATTCGACCGAGACCCAGAGCTCGTGCGCGTCGGATGGCTCGAGCGCGGCGAGCTGCAGCCTCGGGGTCACGAGCGGCGCGCGGCGGAGGTCGGAGCGCGCGGGGACCGCCAGCATCGAGGGGCGGGCGACGGGCGGGCGGCTCACGGGCACGTCACGCCGAGCGCGTAGGGCTCGAGCTTGCCGGCCTCGAAGTCCAGCCACGCGATCGTCCAGTCGTTGGGGTTCGCGCCCACCACCAGCGACGGCGGCGGCTGGTCCCCCGCGACGCGCGCGACGACCGACGCGGGGCCGACGCCGTCTCGCGTGATCTGGGCGGTCTTCAGCCTCCCCTGCTCGATCCACGCGATGCGGCCGATCCCGCCGCTGCCGATCGCCACCGACGGGCGCCCCCCGGAAGAAGCAAACTTCTTTCGCCAGACGAGCTGGCCGCTCTTCGGATCGAGGAAGGCCGCGTTCGCGCCGCCGCCGGTCGTGCCCTTCTCGATGTGCCAGACGGCGAAGCACCCGTCGGCGCCGCACGCGAGCTGCGGAGTGTCGGCCTTCTCGGTGGTCGGTGAGAGCGATCGGCGCGTCCCCGTGAAGCGATCGAGCCGCGACTTGGGCTCGGAGGGGACTCCGGCGGGAGGCGCGCCGTCTTCGATGGGGACCCGCAGGCTCTCGACCACGCGGTGGCTGTCGCGGTCGAGGCGGAACAGCAGATCGAGCGCGCCGTGCTGCAGGCCAATCTGCGGGGGGCCGACCTTCTGCGGGACCTTGCGCAGATCGGTCAGGCGGGTCGCCGGCGGAGGCTGCCCGGTGCCTGGAACCTTGCGCAGCATCAGATCGGTGTGATCGCCGTCGACGCGCTCTTCCCACGCGATCCACAGGTTGCCGCCCTCGCTGGTGATGCTCGGCGAGCCGGCGCGCGCGGGGCCGACCGACGTGCTCGGGCCGACGATGCGACCGCGCTCGTCGATCCAGCGCGAGTAGAGCGCCGCGGCCTGCCCGCGCGCGTCGACGAACGCGAGCGCGATCTGATCCCCGACGGCCCTCGCGTCGAGGCGCGTGACGGTCTCGGCCTCGGGCGTCAGATCGATCGGCAGCGCCGCGGGGCGAAGGCTCGAGTCGAGCAGGGTCGCGTAGGCGTGGATGCGCCCGCCGCCCTCGTGATCGTCGGCATAGATCGCGAGCGTCCCCGCCTTCGTGCGCAGCACGAGCGGCCGCATCACGTTGCCGCCGATGGTGGTGTACGGGCGCAACCTGGAGAGCGCCGTCAGCTTGCAGGTGCCCTTGCCCTGGACGAACGCCGACAGGTGCTCGGACAGGTTCCGTGGGGCCGCGGCGCCGCCGTTGTCGAAGGCGTCCTTCAGGCGCTTCGCGGCGTCGTCGAGCTGCCCCGCCGCGATCTTCGCCTGCGCCTCGGCGACCGTCGCGGCCCACTTCGGCCCCGGCGGGAGCGCCTCGGGCACCGCGCGCGCGGACGCCGACGCGACGGGGCGCGCGCTCGCGGTGACGGACGCGACGGGAGGAGCGGACGGCGCCGGGACGGGCTGGTGCGCGGGCCTCGGGCGGTTCATCCAACCGGCGACGCCAGCGCCCCCGAGCACGGCGACGCCGAGCAGCGCGAGCACCACGCGCGACGCGCCGCTCTTCTTGGGCTCGGGGGGTGGACCAGCGGCGCTCCGCGACGTGCCGTCGTCCGCGACGCTCGGCGACGCGAGCCGCGCGACCTCGCGCCCCAGCTCGGGCGCGGGCGGCGCGGGACGAGACGACGGCGCGGGCGGCACCTCCGACTCGCGCGCGAGCACGAGCTCGGGCTCGGGCTGCTCGTGCTCGGCCGAGATGAGGCCCGACGGCTCGCCCTCTTCCATCGCGGACGCGAACGCCTCGGCGAGCTCTCTCGGGGTCTGGTAGCGCTGATCGATGTCGCGGTTCAGCGCCTTCGAGAACCACTGCTGCGCCGCGCGCGGCAGATCGGGCCGATATTTGTTGAGGTTCGGCAGCGGCGAGCTCGCGATCTGCGCGAACGTCATCGCGATGCCCTTGTCGGTCGACCACACCGTGCGACCGGTCAAGCACTCGTACGTGATGCAGCCGAGCGCCCACGTGTCGGCGCGGTGATCGACGGCGCCCTGCCCCTGCACCTGCTCGGGGCTCATGTACGCCGGTGTCCCGAAGATCGCGCCCTCTCGCGTCAGGCGCGTGGTCGCGCCGCCCTCGGTCGTCGGCGCGTAGAACTTCGCCAGGCCGAAATCGAGGATCTTCGCGAGCATCTGGCCGTCTTCGTCGACCGTGAGGAAGATGTTCTCGGGCTTCAGATCGCGGTGGACGATGTTGGCTTCGTGAGCTTTCATCAGCCCGCGCGCGACGTGCGTGATGATGCGCACCGTGGTCACCGGATCGAACAGGCGCACGCGCACCATCCGCTCGTACAGGGACTCGCCGGTGAGCAGCTCCATCACGAGGAAGGGGCGACCGTCCTCGAGCTTGCCGGTGTCATAGACGTCGCAGATGTAGGGGCTGCGGACGGCGGCCGCCGCGCGCGCCTCGCGCAGGAAGCGCTCGACCACGACCGGCGAGGTGACGAACTCGGCCGACAGCACCTTGATGGCGACTGGCTTGCCGATGTCGGCGTGCTTGCCCTCGTAGACGAGCGCCATGCCGCCCCGCCCGATCTCTCGGGTGACGCTGTAGCGCCCCGCGATGACCGTCCCGGGGACGACCTTCTGCGCTTTGTCGAGGGGGCTACCGCCCATTCGTCGGCGACGTTATCGCACACTCTCCGCGGGCCCGACAGACCGATCGGGGCAAGCGCGCAGGATCTCGCTGGGCCGTGGGGACCATCAATAGCGGGGCTTGCGGCCCGACCTGTGCTCGGCGAGGGCGGCGTGGTCTTGCTCCTTCTTCAGGAGCACCCCCGCGAACGGCAGCGGCAGCTCGCGCTTCAGCCGCTCGTGTCCGACGCCGCTGCGCGAGAGCACGGCGAGCCAGTCGACGAGCTCGCTGGTCGACGGCTTCTTGCGGATGCGCGGCACCTGGCGCAGCTCGTAGAACGCGACGATCGCCTGGTCGACGAGCGCGTCATCGAGCTTCGGGTGGTGGACACGGACGATCGTCTTCATCAGCTCGGGCGTGGGGAAGTCGATGAAGTGGAACACGCAGCGGCGAAGGAAGGCGTCGGGGAGCTCTTTCTCGTTGTTGCTCGTGATGACGACGATCGGGCGCTGCTTCGCCACGATCTCGTCGCCCGTCTCGCCGACGACGAAGCGCATGCGATCGAGCTCGTGCAGGAGATCGTTGGGGAACTCGAGATCCGCCTTGTCGACCTCGTCGATCAGCAGCACCAGCCGCCTGTCGGACGAGAACGCGCGCCCGAGCGGGCCGAGCTTGATGTAGCGGCGGATGTCCTTCACGTCGCCGTCGCCGAAGCGTGCCTCGTAGAGGCGCTGCACGGTGTCGTAGACGTACAGGCCGTCCTGCGCGCGCGTGGTCGACTTGACCGGCCAGTGGATCAGCTCCGCCGAGAACGCCGCCGCGATCGCCTCGGCGAGCAGCGTCTTGCCTGTCCCTGGTTCGCCCTTCACGAGCAGCGGGCGCTCGAGCGCGAGCGCGCAGTTGACGGCCGCCTCGAGCGAGTCGTGAGTGATGTAGGTGACCGTGCCGCGAAAGCGCTCGAACGTCATCGGGCGGCGCTCGTACCTGGAGCGGGCGAGCGTGTCTACGCGGCACCGCGCTTGCGGCGGCGTCGGCGCGTCCGGTAGTGTCGATCGCGCTCGCGCGGCGAGCCACCTTGGACAGCTCCTCCGTCCCACCTCCCCTGCTCCTCGGGGCCGCTGCCGCGGCCGCGTTCGGCTCGGTCGTGGCGGCGGGCGACGCGGCCGTCTCGTCGCTCAGCCCCGCGCGGCTCTCGGCGCTCGCCGAGCAGTCGTCGACGGCGGCGCGCGACGCGCTGACGAGGTTCGCGGAGGCGCCGTCCAAGACCCTCGGGCGATGGCTGGTCCTGCGCACGATCGCGACCGCGCTGGTGGCGGTGCTCTTCGACGAGGTGCCGCTGTTCGCGGCGACGACGGCGCGCCCGGTGATCGCGGTCGCCGCCGCGCTCTTGCTGTGCGGCACGCTGTACGAGCTCTCGTCCGCGGTGGCGCGAGCTCGCGCGATGTCGGTCGCGCCGCTGATGCTCCGGGTGCTGCGCCCGATCGAGCTGCTGGTAGCGCCGATCGCCGACCCGCTCTCCGCGGTAGGTCGCGCGGTCGGCGCGTGGGTCGAGCCGAGGCAGGCTTCGGTCGAGGGCGCGCTGACCGAGGCGCGCCTCGCCGAGTCCGAGGTGGAGCACCTGGTCGAGGACGCAGAGAAGGCCGGTCAGATCGCCGCCGAGCCCGCCGAGCTGATCCGCAACGTGCTCGATTTCAAGGATCTGCTGGCGCGCGACGTGATGGTGCCGCGGATCAAGGTGACCTGCGTCTCCGTCGAGCAAGACGTCTCGGAGACGGCGCGCCAGGTCGCCGACGAGGGTCACTCACGCTACCCGGTGTACGCCGGCAAGACCGACAACGTCGTCGGCGTGCTCCACGCGAAGGATCTGTTTCGCGCCGTCGCGACCGACAAGCTCGCCGAGTCGACCGTTCGCGGCGTGATGCGCGCCTCGGTGCATTTCATCCCCGAGACACAGCCGGTCTCGGCGGTGCTCCGCGAGATGCGCGCGCGGCGCGACCACCTGGCGATCGTGATCGACGAGTACGGCGGCGTCTCGGGCATCGTCACGCTCGAGGACATCCTCGAGGAGATCGTCGGGGACATCCGCGACGAGCACGACCAGGACGACCCGCTGATCGAGGATCTCGGCGACGGGCGCTACCTGGCCGACGCGTCGGTGGGGCTCGGCGACCTCGCCAGCTACCTCGGGCACTCGCTCCACACGGACGGAGGGTTCGGGTCCCTCGGCGGCCTCGTCACCGGAGAGCTCGGGCGCGTGCCCGCGGTCGGAGAGCACCTGACCGCCTCGGGCCTCGACCTGGTCGTGCTCGAGGCCGACGAGAAGCGCGTGATCAAGGTCGAGATCGTGACGCCGCCGCCGCGCTCGGTCCACGTGTCGCGGACGCCGTCGGACTAGCTCACTCTATCCTGTCGAGGCCCCCCGGCTCGCCGTCCGGTCCGTCGGAGGAGAGATCGTACGAGCGCCCCGCGCGGACCGACGGGCACGTGAGGCGCAGCGCGCGCCCCCACGCGTCGGCGGGCACCCGCGGCAGGTAGCCGGCGGCGGTGAGCCCGACCCAGCCGCCCTTCGGGCACTCGAGCGCGTGATCGGCGCGATACGAGTCGACGGCGCGGCGAGCGAACAGCAGCTCCGCGCGCGTCGTCCGCACCTCGGCCTTGCGGCGCTCACGGTGACGCAGCAGCACGATGAGCAACAGGACGCCGAGGACACCCAGCGCGACACGCGCGCGCCCCATCCCCAGCCGTCGCAGCGCCGTGCCTTGCCGCTCCCAGGGCAAGAAGACGGTCCGTGTCGTCGAGGAGCGCCGCCTCGCCACTCAGGGCCCCGCGCTCGCGCTGGGCGCGCCAGGCACCGCGGGCGGCGCCGAGGACGACGCGCTCGCCGACAGCCGCGGACGAAACGGCACGTCTCCGAGCCCGCGGCCGCGCGGCGTCGCGTCACCGAACAACACCTCACGCCTGCCCCCTCCCCGCGCGACGATCAACCCGGTCGCGAGCGCCATCAGCAGCATCAACGGCAAGAACCCGGGGGTCTTCCACGGGG
The DNA here is from genome assembly GCA_963169165.1 of Myxococcota bacterium. Lineage (GTDB taxonomy): Bacteria > Myxococcota_A > Polyangia > Polyangiales > Polyangiaceae > JADLFU01. Next base: position 16,288 of record CAUJFL010000250.1, read on the forward strand.
GCGGCTTCTGCGGATCCCAGCTCATGTTCGCGCCGAGGCGCGGTCATAGCGCGCGCTACGCTAGTACACGACGTCTTTCCAGCCGGGGGCGAGCGCGGGCGGCGGGGCCGCTGGCGCGACCGGCCTGGGCTTCAGCTTCACCTTGTCGGCGGCGGCGCCGACCTTCAAGGTCGCGGTCTGGCCGATGAAGCCAGGCTTGTTGAGGTAGACCTTGACCTCGGCGCCGGGCTTGGCCTGGTCGCCCTTCAGCTTGATCGAGCAGGGAGTGCCCGTGCAGACCTCGTCGCCGTCTGGTCCGTCGAGGCGCACGCTCGCGCCGCTGGGCTCGCTGGTGATGCGCACCGACGCCTCTGCGGGAGGTGGAGGCGGCGCCGGCGTCGGCGCCGCGGACTTCGACTCGGCGGCGGGCGGAGCCTCGACCTTCGGCGGCGCGGCAGGGGCGATCTCGGGCGCGGCAGGGGCCTGCCGCTGCGAATAGAGCGCGAACGCCGCGGCCGCGGCGAGGACCGCGACCACGCCGCCGATGAGCGCGCCCTTGCCCTTCTTCGGCGGGACCTCGTTCGTCCGCTCCTCGCTCGGCGCGCGCGTCGAGGGATCGCTATCCATCCCGCGGGACACGAACACATGCGCGCCGGAGCCCGCGGTCGTCCCGTCCGTCCCGGTCATCGTCATCGTCAGCGCGTGGTTCGAGGTCGCCTTCAGGACCGCCAGCAGCTCTTCCATCGACCCGAAGCGATCATCGGGGTTCTTCGCGAGGCACCTCGCCACGAGCGCCTCGGTCGCGTCGTCGACGTCGGCGAGCGGGTTCACCTCGAGCATCCGAGGGGGCGGCTCGTTCACGTGCGCCATGAGCGTCTGCACGTTGCCGCCGCGGTCGAACGGCACCTTGCCGGTGAGCATCTCGAACAGCACGACGCCGAGCGCGTAGAGATCCGCGCGCCCGTCGGTCGCGTCGCCGCGGATCTGCTCGGGCGCCATGTACTTGGGAGAGCCCATGAAGGTGCCGGCCTGCGTGAGGTCCTCGTCGGCCTCCTTGACGAGCCCGAAGTCGATCACCTTGACGAAGTCGTCCTCGTCGCCGTGCCGCACGAGGTAGATGTTCGCGGGTTTCACGTCCCGGTGGACGACGCCGAGGCCGTGCGCCTCGCGGAGACTGCGCGCGATCTGGCGCGCCACCGACAGCGCCCGCTCGCGCGAGAGCGGGCCGTCGTCGCGGATCGCCCGCAGCAGCGTGCGCCCCTCGAGCAGCTCCATCGCGAGGTACAGCATCCCGTCGTCGGCCGACTTGCCATAGTCGAACACCGTGACAGTGTTCGGGTGCGTGAGCTTCGCGACGATGCTCGCCTCGAGGAAGAAGCGCTTCGAGAACTCGACGACGTCCCCACCCTCGGGCAGCCGCAGCACCTTGATGGCGCACGCGCGGCCGAGCGACGCCTGCTCCGCGCGGTAGACGGCGCCCATCCCGCCCCGGGCGATGCGCTCGATGATCTTGAACTTGCCGCCCAGCTCGCGCCCGACGAGCGGATCGAGGTTCGTGTCGCTGTTTGTCATGGCAGATACTCATCACCATGCTGAACGAGTTTCGTCCGCTTGGCGACCCCGATCGGCGAGCAGGCGCCCATCAGCGCGCCAACCGCTGGCACCGAGGCTCGCCGACGACGACGGTGACGCCCTGATTCGACGGGACGCGGCGGTTCAGCAGGCGGGTCATCGCCTCTGACCCGGTGAACACGTCGAGGTGCTCGCCCTTCACGCGGCTGCCGCGGTCCTCGGCGACGAAGCAGCCGTCGTGGCTGCCGCTCCCGTCC